>NZ_JAERQZ010000001.1:1747204-2096645 GCF_016735515.1 Piscinibacter sp. HJYY11
CTCACCGTGGCCGAGAACGTGGCCTTCCCGCTGCGCATGAAGAAGATGGGGGCCGACGTGCGCCGCAAGCGCGCGCTCGACTGGCTGGACCGCCTGGGCCTGGCCGGCATGGCCGACCGCCAGGTGTCGCAGCTCTCCGGCGGCCAGCGCCAGCGAGTGGCGATCGCACGCGCGCTCGTCACCGAGCCGTCGATCCTGCTGCTCGACGAGCCGCTGAGCGCGCTCGACGCCCACCTGCGCGTGCGCATGCAGACCGAGCTCGCGCGGCTGCACCGCGAGCTGCGCATCACCTTCGTCTACGTGACGCACGCGCAGTCGGAAGCGTTCGCGCTGGCCGACCGCATCGTCGTGATGGCCGACGGGCTCATCCAGCAGGCGGGCAAGCCGCAGGATGTGTACCGCGCGCCTGCCAACGCCTTCGTCGCCAACTTCATCGGCACCAACAACCTGGTCACGGGACAGGCCAAGGCGCACGACGGCGAGTTCATCACCGTGGAGGGGCCGCTCGGCAGCTTCCCGGTGAGCGCACCGCAGGGCTGGACCCTCGGCACGCCGGCGAGCTTCGTCATCGCGGCGGACCGTGTGGCGCTGCAACCCGGTGACATGCCCGGAGCATCCGGCGTCCCGGGCACGGTGCTCGGCCTGGAGTTCGTCGGCTCCACGCAGACGGTCTTCATCGAGATGGGCGACGGCAAGGAGTTCCGCGTGCAGAAGCAGCAGCACGAGATCGAGTCGCTGAACCTCGCCCCCGGCCAGCGCGTGACGCTCAGCTGGGACCCTCGCCAGACCTGGCTGCTGCCCCAGGCGGCCTGACCTCGGAGCACCCCGCGATGTACACCGAAGCCTTCATGCAACGCGCCCTGGCGGTGTCGGCGCAAGCCCTCGACCAGCCCGGCACCGAGCCCTTCGGCGCGGTGATCGTGAAAAACGGCCAGATCGTCGGCGAAGGCTTCAACCACGCCCGCGCCAAGTGGGACCCGACCGCGCACGGCGAAGTCGAGGCCATCCGCGACGCCTGCCAGCGCCTGGAGAGCCTCAACCTGTCCGGCTGCGAGCTCTACACCTCGTGCGAGCCCTGCGCGCTGTGCGTGAGCGCCATGGGCATCGTCGGCATCTCGGCGCTGTACTACGCCGCGTCGCTCGAGCAGTCGCACGCCGCGATCGGCGCCCTGCCCGCGAGCGCGCGGCCGCCGATCGACACCGATGAACTCCGCCGCGAGGCCGGCGCGCCGATCGCCGAGCGGCGCATGCCTTCGCAGCAGGCGCTGGACCGTGAAGCGGTCGACATCCTGAAGCGGTGGGCCGCGTCAGCCGGGACCTGACCCCAGGCGCGCCATCGACGGCGAGACCGCACTCCATTCGGCGAAGAAGCCATCGGTCGCCCGCTGCGGTGGCGGGGCGCTGCGCTCCAGCAGCACCTTGAGCCCGGCCTGCGCGCTGTCGATGAGCGGCAGCGCGACCTCGGGCTGCAGGCGCTGCGCATAACCCGCGAGGCCCGCGCCACCCACGATGATCGAAGCCACCCCGGGCCGCGCCGCCGCACGGCAGGCCTGGTGCAGGTGGCGCAGCGCCGCCTGCGGGTCGGCCTGCAGCTCGGCCCCGGTGGGCGCCACCGTCTCGATGTGAAGCAGCTGCTCGCCGTAGCCCAGGCTCAGCGCCAGCCGGCGCAGCATGGGCTTCCACCGCTCGCCGCCGGTGACGATGGCAAAGCCGCCATGCCGCGCCGCTTCGATGAACGACGCCTCGGCCAGGCCGGTCACCGGGCATGCGCTGGACTCGCGCAGCGCAAAGAGCCCCGGGTCACCGAAGCAGCCGATGAGCACCCCCTGCGGTGGCGACGCCTCGCTCTCGGGGCTGGCCAGGTGCTCGGCCCAGGTCTCCAGCACCGCCGCACCGGCGACGGCGTGGCTCGCTTCGCAGGCGATGTAACGCGCACCAAAGCTGGCCGTTCGCAACGCGAGATGCACCCCATCGGGCAGCAGTGGTCGCAAGGTGTGCGCGAGACGCTCCGTGGTCGCAACGCTGGTGTTCGGATTGATGAGAAGCAGCTGGCGCATCGCCGGGATTTAGCAAGTCGCATTCCTCGCTGCATCGCGATGGTGCCGAGCGCGACTGGCACGGTACCTGCGAGAGCGCTGCGCCTCTGCTCTTCTCAACCAGGAGTCTCTCGATGAAGCGTCGCCTCGTACTTGCCGCCGGTGCCGCGGCCCTGTCCACGCCTGCCTGGGTTGGTGCCCAGAGCGCCTGGCCCGCCCGCGGCCCCATCCGTCTGATCGCGCAGTTCCCGCCCGGTGGCCTGGTCGACACGGTCGCGCGGCTGATGGCGCCCCACCTGGCGCAAGCCCTCGGGCAGACCGTGGTGGTCGAGAACCGGCCCGGTGCTGGTGGCCTGATCGGCACGGACTACGTCGCCAAGCAACCCGCCGATGGCTACACCCTGCTGGTGAGCCACGCCTCGGTGCACATCTACGCCGCGGCCACGCGCAACGTGATGCCCTTCGACCCGGTGGCCGACTTCTCCCACCTCGGCATGCTGGTCGAGGCGCCGATGGTGCTGCTGGTGCGTGGCCAGTCGCCCATCACCAGCCTCTCGCAGTACGTGACGATGGCCAAGACCAAGCCCGTGCGCTACGGCACCTCGGGCGTGGGCTCCGCCAACCACCTGTACGGCGAGCTGCTCAAGATCGACGGGCAGGCGCCCGAGCACGACCACGTGCCCTACCAGGGCAGCGCACCGGCGATGCAAGACCTGCTGAGCGGCCAGATCGATGGCCTCTTCGACCCCATTACCACCAACGTCGCGCAGCTGAAAGCCGGGTCCTTGCGGGCATTGGCCGTCTCCACCCCCGCTCGCCTGCCGGCGCTGCCGAGCATCCCCACCTTCGCCGAGCTGGGCTACCCATCGCTGACGGGCGCCCAGTGGCTCGGCCTGTCGGCGCCGAAGAGCCTGCCCGCACCCATCGCCGCGCGCCTGAAGACACTCGTGCCCGAGATCCTGGCCAAGCCCGACGTGATGGCGCGCCTCGAAGAGCTGCAGACGCTCCCGCGCAAGGCGCCGGTCCTCGGCGAGGATTTCACGGCGCTCATCCGCTCGCAGATCGACACCTGGACCAAGGTCGCCCGCCGCGCCAAGGTCGAAGTGATCGCCTGAAAGCCCCCACGCCAGCGCCGTCACGGAAGGCTTGCTAGAGTGCCTGCACCCGCGCGATGCGGGCCCTCTCTTGAACGGAGAAACCCCATGTTGACACCCGCTTTCCACAGCGGGCGAGACGCAAGGCAACTCCAGCCTTCCGTTCCCCGCTGTCTTCCTGTCGAGGCCGAGCTGCCGCTCGGTCGCATCGACGCGCCGCGCCGCGTTCTGTCCCGGCGCCTGTGCTTCCACGTCCCGGATCGTTAGGGTCGCTCCGACTCGCGACGCTGTCGCGTTCGCCTGCCGCCATGCCGTCGTCCATCAGCCGCTGTGCTGATGGCCGCTGCATTCGCTCGACCTCATTTCCCACGATCTACCGGAAAACCCATGAAGCACCTTCTCAACTCCCTCGACCAGACCATCCCGGCCACCGAGCACACCCGGCTGTCCAACCTTGCCTTTGGTGTCTGCAGCGCCTTGATGCCCTACGCCCTGGCGGCACTCCTGCTCGTCGCGTTCGGCTGATCGCAGCGCGTCAGTACATGCGCGTGGCGCCGCCGCCGTCGACGGCGAGCACGGCGCCGTTCACATAGCTCGCGGCCTGCGAGCACAGCCAGACGATGGCGCCGGCAGGCTCCTCTGCCCGCCCGAGCCGGTTCATGCCGCTGTGGCGGGCCGTCAGTGCCCGGTAGCGCTCGGCCGCGCCCGGGCGCTCGGGGTCGACCATCTCGGAGCGCGTGAACCCCGGTGCGATCGCGTTGATGCGCAGGCCCATCTGGCCGTAGTCGGACGCGGCCGACTGCGTGAGGCCGACGACGCCGAACTTGCTGGTCGCGTACGACGCGTGGCCGATGTCGCTCGGCTTGAGGCCGTAGATGGAGGCCACGTTGACGATCGCGCCGCCGCCGCTGGCGAGCAGAGCCGGGATCTCGTGCTTCATGCACAGCCACACGCCCTTCAGGTTCACGCCCATGACCTCGTCCCACTGCGCCTCGGTGACGTCGGCGATGGGCGTTAAGCGCGGGCCGGCGATGCCGGCGTTGTTGACGGCGCAGTCGAGGCGGGCGAAGCGGTCGAGCGTGGCGGCGACCATGCGTTCGGCATCGCCGGCGCGGCTCACGTCGGCCTGGACGAAGAGCGCCTCGCCGCCCGCGGCCTCGATGCGCTGCACGACGCGCGTGCCCTGGTCGGCGCGCCGTGCCACCACGACGACCTTGGCGCCTTCCTGCGCGAAGTGCAGCGCCGTGGCCTCTCCGAGGCCCGAGCTGGCGCCCGTCACCAGCGCGACCTTGCCGGAGAACGTGGTCATGCGGTCTCGTCCTCCACGACGTCGGCCTTGGCCAGCTCCAGCTTGTACTGCTCCCAGCCCGAGGCGGGTACGGTCTCGCCGGTGCGGTCCTGCAGCAGCGCCAGCTGCGTGCACAAACGATCACCGGCGTGGGCGTCGTCGCCCAGGTACACGCCGTGCGTCATCGTGATGTGCGCGGACTCGAAGCTGCCGGCCCCGGCGAGCAGGATCATGCGCGTGGGCGCGTCTTCGCAGACCAGCGGGATCAACGCGGGGCTCACGCTCTCCGGCGTGAGGCGCGCGAGCGCCTCCGGGGGCAGCACGCCGGCCGTCATCGCCGTGGCGGCACTCGGCGCCAGGCAGTTGACGCGCACGTTGTACTTCGCGCCTTCGAGCGCCAGCGTCTGCATCAGCCCGACGAGCGCCATCTTGGCGGCCCCGTAGTTGGCCTGGCCGAAGTTGCCGTACAGGCCGCTCGACGAGGTCGTCATCACGATGCGGCCGTAGGCTTGCGCCTGCATCCGCGCCCACACGGCACGGGTGCAGTGCACCGCGCCCATCACGTGCACGTCGAGCACACGGCGGAAGTCGTCGAGCGACATCTTGGCAAAGCTCCTGTCGCGCAGGATGCCGGCGTTGTTGACCAGGATGTCGATGCGGCCCCAGGCCGCAACCGCCTGCGCGGCCATCGCCTCCATCTCGTCGTCGTGTGTCACGTCGCCCAGGCACACCAGCGCCTCGCCGCCGTGTCTGCGGATCTCATCGGCCACGCGGTGCGCCGCGGCGCCCGCGTCGGCCCCGGCCAGGTCGTTCACCACCACGCGCGCGCCGTGGCGCGCCAGCTCCAGCGCGTGCGTGCGGCCCAGCCCGCCACCGGCACCCGTCACGATGGCCACACGGCCCTTCAATCGCTTCGTCATCGTTTCCTTCCTTCGTCGTTGTCAGAACGCCACCGCCTCGCGGCCCTTCAGGCCGAGCATCTCGCGCGCTTCATCCGGCGTCGCGACCTCCAGCGACAGCTCGTCCAGGATGCGGCGGATCTTGCGCACCTGCTCGGCGCACGAACGCGCGAGCTGCCCGCGGCCGAGGTAGAGGCTGTCTTCGAGGCCGACGCGCACGTTGCCGCCCATCACCGCCGCCATCGTGAGCAGCGGCATCTGGTGGCGCCCGGCGCCGAGCACCGAGAAGCGGTAGCCGTCGCGGCCGAACAGGCGGTCGGCGGTGCTGCGCATCGTGACCAGGTTCTCCGGGTCGGGCCCGAGGCCGCCGAGGATCCCGAAGATGCTCTGGATGAAGAGCGGCCCGCGCACCAGGCCTTCGTCGACGAAGTGCGCGAGGTTGTAGAGGTGGCCCACGTCGTAGCACTCGAACTCGAAGCGCGTGCCGCACTCGTCGCCGAGCACGCGCAGGATGTGCTTGATGTCGCGGAAGGTGTTGCGGAAGATCAGGTCTTCCATGCCCTCGACGTAGGGCTGCTCCCAGGCGTGCTGCCACTCGGCGATCTTGCGCGCCATCGGGTGGATGGAGAAGTTCATCGAGCCCATGTTGAGCGAGCACATCTCGGGCTGCGCGCGCAGCGGGTAGGCGAGCCGCTCGTCGAGCGTCATGCGCGTGCTGCCGCCGGTGGTGATGTTGATCACCGCATCGGTGGCGGCCTTGATGCGCGGCACGAACTGGTCGAACACCGCCGGGTCGGGCGTGGGCCGGCCGTCGCGCGGGTCGCGGGCGTGCAGGTGAAGGATGGCGGCGCCGGCCTGCGCCGCCTCGATCGCCTGCTCGGCGATCTGGTCGGGCGTCAGCGCCAGGTAGGGCGACATCGTCGGCGTGTGCACCGAGCCGGTGACGGCGCAGCTGATGATGACCTTGTCGGAGTGGGTCCGCATTCGGGGCTCCTGTGAGTGAATGGATCAGACCGCGAGCCACTGCTGCAGCAGCGCGTCATCGGCCTCCAGTTGCTGCGGGCTGCCTTCGAAGACGATGCGGCCGTGCCCCATCACGCACACGCGCGACGAGACCTTGAGCGCGATGGCGAGCTTCTGCTCCACCAGCAGCACCGAGACGCCGCGGCGCTGCATGTCGCGGATGCACTCGCCGACCTGCGCCACGATCTTGGGCGCGAGCCCCTCGGTGGGCTCGTCGATGAGGATGGCCAGCGGGTTGCCCAGCAGCGAGCGGCAGATGGTCAGCATCTGCTGCTCGCCGCCCGAGAGGCTGCCGGCCTTGGTGCGGCGGCGCTCCTTCAGGCGCGGGAAGTAGTCGAACATCTGCTCGATGCTCCAGCGCTGCGCGCCTTCGACCGGCGGCTGCTCGCCCATGCGCAGGTTCTCGTCGACCGTGAGGTTGGCGAAGACCTCGCGCTCCTCGGGCACGTAGGCGAGGCCTGCGCGGCAGATGGTGTTCGGCTTGGCGCCGGCCAGCGCGCGCGTGCCGAGCTGCACCCGGCCCGCGCTCGGCGGCACGAGGCCCATCATGGCCTTGAGCGTGGTGGAGCGACCCGAGCCGTTGCGGCCGAGCAGGCTCACCACCTCGCCGCGCCGCACGGCGAGCGTCACGCCGCGCAGCACATGGCTCTTGCCGTAGTGGGCGTGCAGGTCGTCGACCTGGAGCAGCACATCGTCGCGTGCGCTCATGCTGCCAACTCCTCGCCAAGGTAGGCCTCGCGCACGCCGGCATGGGCGCGAATCTCGTCGGGCGTGCCGGTGGCGATCAGCTCCCCGTACACCAGCACGCTCACGCGTTCGCCGAGGTCGAAGACGACGCTCATGTCGTGCTCGACGATCAGCAGCGCCCGCCCTGCCGTGGTCTCGCGGATGAGCTGCGCGGTGTAGGCCGTCTCCTCGCTCGACATGCCGGCCATGGGCTCGTCGAGCAGCACCACCTGCGGGTCGCAGGCGAGCGTCATCGCGAGCTCCAGCGAGCGTTGCGCCGAGTAGGTCATCTCGCCGGCCAGCGACGTGGCATGCGCCTGCAGGCGCACGCGTTCGAGCAGGCGCTCGGTGTCTTCGCGCACCGCCGTCGCGCGGTCGAGCACGCGCCAGAAGGCGTACTGCAGGTGATGGCGGCGCAGCACCGCGAGGCGGATGTTCTCGAACACGGTGAGCTTCGGAAAGATGTTGGTGATCTGGAACGAGCGCGCGAGCCCCGCCCGGGCGATGCGCTGCGGCGACCAGCCGTCGATGCGCTGGCCGCCGAAGACGATCTCGCCGGCGCTCGGTGCGGTGTTGCCCGAGATCAGGTGGAAGAGCGTCGACTTGCCGGCCCCGTTCGGGCCGATCAGCGCGTGGCGTTCGCCGGCACGCAGGTCGAGGTCGACGCCGCGGATGATCTCGCTCGCGCCATACGACTTGCGCACGCCGCGCAGGCTCAGGACGATCTCGCTCATGTCAGCGCCTCCTGGCCGTCGATAGCGGCCGCCTCGGGCTGCGGCACCGCAGGCGAGACCAGGGCACGGCGCGCCGTCCAGCCCAGCAGGCCGGCCACCGCCAGCAGCGCGGCGGGCACGAGCCAGGTCGCGACCGACCCGGGCGGCCAGCTTCGACCGAAGAGCGCGATCGGCGGCCAGCTTCCGCCCATCGCAGCGAGCGCGCGGTAGTCGTGCGAGCACAGGCGCTGCAGCATCTCGACGACGAAGACCACGCCTGCCGCGGCGCACAGCGTCGCCACCACGGCGAGCGCCGACACCGACACGGCGAGACGCCAGCCACGCCGTGCCTTGAGGCGTGCCGCGGCACCGAACAGGCCGGTCAGGCCCACCGGCACGAACATCATCACCAGCACGAAGAGCATGCCCTGGTAGAGCAGCCACGAGCGCGTCGCGTCTGAGACCGCGTAGCCGAAGAAGGTCATCAGCGCCGCGCCCAGCGCCGGGCCGAGGAAGCTGCCGACGCCGCCGATGTAGCTGTTGAGCACCACCGCAGCCGAGACGCTGGCATCGAAGACGACGTAGTTGGCGGCCTCGTTGTTGATCGCCTGCAGGCCACCCGCGATGCCGGCAAACATCGACGACACCACGAAGGCCGACAAGCCCACGCCGTGGGCGTCGTAGCCGAGGAACTTCAGGCGGTGGCCGTTTTCGCGCAGCGCGAGCGTCAGGCGCCCGAGCGGCGTGCGGCCATGGAAATGCAGCAGCGCGAGCGACAGCAGCACCCAGGCGAGCGTGAGGTAGTAGACCTCGACCGTCGAGCCGAAGGTCAGCCCCCAGGCCGGCATGCGCATCGCCGAGATGCCCGACTCGCCACCGAACCAGCCCTTGAGCTGCGGCGCGAGCGAGTGCAGCAGCTCGGCCACGGCCAGCGTGATCATCGCGAAGGTGGTGCCGCTGCGCTTCGTCGCAAACCAGCCGGCGACCAGGCCCACCAGCAGGCCCGCGAAGGCACCGACGAGCGGCAGCAGCGGCGTGGGCAGCAGCCCCTTGCCGGCAAAGGCATTCATCGCATGCAAGGTGGCGAACGCGCCCACGCCGAAGTAGGCGGCATGCCCGAACGACAGCAGTCCCGCGCGGCCCGCCAGCAGGCTGTAGGCGCAAGCGAACAGCGCGGCGATCAGCATCTGGATCGAGGCGTTGAGCAGCCCCGCGCTCAGGAGCGCGGGCAGCGCGGCGAGCAGCGCCACGCCACTGCCCAGGAGCAGAAGCGTCCAAGAACGGCTCATGCCTCCTCCCCCATCAGGCCGCGAGGCCGCACCAGCAGCACGAGCAGCATCAGCACGAACGGGATCGTCGCCGCCAGGCTCGAGACCTTCAGCGTCAGCAGCCCGCCGATGCCCTCGGCCCATGAACGCGCGCCCAGGAACGCGAGCAGGTCCGCGATGCTGCGGTCCACGCCCACGGCCAGCGAGGTGATGACGCCGATCAGCACCGACGCCAGCATCGCGCCGCCCAGCGAGCCCAGCCCGCCGACGACCACGATCACGAACACCATCACGCCGACTTCGAGCGCCATGTTGGGGTTGGTCGTGTAGAAGGCGCCCGCGACGGCGCCTGCGAGCCCCGCGAGCGCCGCCCCCACGCCGAACACCCCCATGAAGACGAGCTGCACGTTGTGGCCGAGCGCCTCGGCCATGCGCGGGCGGTAGATGGCGGCACGCACGACGATGCCGACCCGCGTGCGCGTGAGCAGCGCCCAGAGCGCGGCGAACATGGCGATTGCCACCCCGCCCATCAGCAGCCGGTACACGGGGTACTGCTGGCTGCCGAGCGAGAAGGCCGCGAAGTCGAGCGAGGCGGGCACCCGGTAGTCGACCGGGTGGTTGCCGAACAGCAGCTTGATCGTCTCGGCGATGATGAACGACAGCCCGAAGGTGAGCAGCAGTTCGTGCGCATGGCCGTGGTGGTGCACGCGCCGCAGGAACCAGCGCTCGACGCCCACGCCCACCGCGCCGGCGAGCAGCGCCGCGAGCACGACCGCGGGGCCAAAGCCGACGATGCCCTGCAGCGTGTACGCGAAATACGCCCCGAGCATGTAGAACGACGCGTGCGCGAAGTTCAGCACGCCCATCATGCCGAACACCAGCGTCAGCCCGGCCGACACCATGAACAGCAGCAGGCCGTGGATGACGCCGTTGAGCAGCGCGAAAAAGATCGTGTCCATCACTCGATCGTGCTCATCAGTCGGGTCGCTGCATCTTGCAGCTGGCTTGCACCGGCGCCGCCGCCTCTTCGGCCGTGAACACCTTGACCGGCTTGAAGCCCATGTCGGTGCCGTCGGCCTTGTACTTCGCGTCTTTCGCGACCACCGAGACGACGAACGGCATCAGCACCTGATGGTCGGCGGCGCGCATGCTCACCTCGCCCATGGGCGTGCGGATGCGGGTGGTCTCCAGCGTCTTGGCGAAGGCGTTGACGTTGAGCGCGCCGCCCTGTGGCTTGGTCGCCTTGAGCGCCGCGGCCACCATTTCGAGGCCGAACGCGGCCTGCGGCTCGACGAAGGTCGGCACATGCCCGGTCTTGGCCTTGAAGTCGTCGACGAAGCGCGTGCTGTCGGCGCCGCCCGCCTCGGGGTTGAAGGCATGGGCGATGAAGTGGCCGAGCGCGGTGTCGCCGGCGTTGGCGACGTTGCCCGGCTGGTCGAGGAAGACCGTGCCGAAGCGTGCCTTCAGGCCGGCGGCCTTGGAGGCCTTCATCAGCAGCAAGAGGTCGTTGGACCAGTTGCCCGTGATCACGGTCTCGGCGCCGCTCGACACGATCTTCGAGACGTAGGGCGCGAAGTCCTGGATCTTGTTGGTGTCGTGCAGCGTCTTCTCGACCACCTGGTAGCCGCCGGCGGCGGCGTTGTCGCCGATGGCGCGCTCCATGTCCTGGCCCCAGGAGTAGTTCTGGTTGATCGCGTAGACCTTGCTGCCGAGCGTGCCGGCCTGCTTCATGCCGGCGACGAGCGCCTTGGTGCGCACCTGCGCGTTGCCGGTGAAGCGGAAGTGGTGGAAGTTGCACTTCTCGCCGGTGAGCTCCATCGCCTCGGCGCCGACGTTGACGTAGACGATCTCCTTGCCGGGGTTGCGCAGGTTGTGCTTGCGCACGTCTTCGGTGATCTGGCCGCCGATGGCCGACGAGGCACCTTGCACGACGATCTGCACGCCGTCGGCGATGGCCGCCTTGAGCTTGTCGGACGCGCCCGCCGGGCCACCCTGGTTGTCGTACTCGATCAGTTGCACCGGCTGCCCGTTCCAGCCGCCGCTCGCGTTCATCTTGTCGATGGCGTACTTCACACCGGAGCGGAACGACTGGCCCGTCGAGGCCTGTGGGCCCGAGAGCGTTTCGAGCAGGCCGATCTTCACCGGCGCCGCCTGGGCCAGGCCGGTGAGGCAGGCCAGGGTGACCATGGCGGGCAGCGCGCGCAGCGCCGACGGGGGCAGGGAATCACGCATGTTTGTCTCCTTGGGTTGTGGAATCGACGCCGCGGCTTGTGGCGTCGTCAGAGGTACTCGAGGTTGCCGTCCACGCTGATCGCCTGGCCGGTCAGGTTGCGGGCGGCGGGTGAGCAGAGGAACAGCGCCAGGGCCGCCACGTCGTCGGCCGTCACCATGCGGCGCAACGAGATCTTGTTGAGGTACTGCTCGCGCATCGCGTCGACGCCCACGCCGGTGGCGGCGGCACGCGCCGCGATCACCGCGCGCATGCGCTCGCCTTCCACCGTGCCGGGCAGGATCGCGTTGACACGGATGCCCTGAGGCCCGAGCTCGATGGCGAGCGACTTGGTCATGCCGACGATCGCCCACTTGCTCGACGCATAGGGCGTGCGGAAGGCGTAGCCCAGGCGCCCCGCCACCGAGCCCATCGCGATCAGGCTCGGCACTTCCGAGCGCTTGAGCATCGGCACGGCGCGGCGGGCGAAGTAGTACTGGCTGTTCAGGTTGACCGCGATCGTGCGTTCCCACTCGCCCGCGTCGATGCCCTCGATCGGGCCCGTGGGGCCGGCGATGCCGGCGTTGTTGACGAGCACGTCCAGCCCGCCGAGCGTGCCCTGCACGTCGTCGAAGACGAGGTCGACATCGGTGGCGACGGAGGCATCGGCCATGCTGCCGGTGATGCCCGGGGCCGTGGCCACGAGGCGGTCGAGCGCCGCCCGGTCGATGTCGCACACATGCACCTGCGACCCGGCATCGTGGAAGGCGCGTGCGATCGACGCGCCGATCCCGCTCGCCCCCGCCGTGACGAGGACGCGCAGGCCGGCACACGGCCGCAATGAATCAACGATCGACATGGACCAGTTTCCTTGGGGCTCAGGGCTGCACGGAGATGGCCCGCGCGGTGGGCGTCGCGTCGAAGCGCAACGAGGCCGGCCAGACTGGCCAGGTGACGCCGAGTGCGGCGTTGTTCGGGTCGCCGTTGCGGGCGAAGGCGCCGATGCTGCGCATCATGGCGTCCGACAGCGCGAGCCGGCCCGCCCGGTTGGCGGTGGTGTACGAGATGCCCGCGTAGAGCGATGGCCCGAAGTTGCCGAACACGAACGGCAGGTCGAACGCGTGCGCCGCGCCGAAGATGTCGTTGAACGGCGTGGGCAGTTCGTCCCAGTCGAAGCGGTAGTGCCAGATGTTGCTCTGCTGCGTCTGCAACGCGGCGATCATGCTGTCGCGGCTGTTCAGGAAGAAGATGCGGTTGAGCTGCTCGGTGCGCGCGTTCCAGCCCGTCGTCGGCGTGGTGACCGGCAGGTACGACGCCGGGATCCACTGCTCGAGCGTCGTCTGCGGTGCGGCGTTGGGCTGGTAGCCGTAGGCGATCGAGAACACCATCGCGTCGTTGATCAGGCGGCCCACCGCACCGCCCACGAGCGGCAGCAGGGTCGGAAAGAGCTTGCCCTCGTCGCGCGTGTTGCCCATCAGGATGGGGCCTCTCACGTACTGGCCGGCACGGATGGCAGCGATCGGGTTCAGCGGCACGACGTTGCCGTCGCCGATGGGGCCGGAGCCGCCGGCGCCGATGGGCGCGAGCTGGGTCACGACGGTCTGCCAGATGGTGTCGGCGCTCTTGGCGCGCACATAGGTGGCGATCTGCGCGGCGGTCTGGCCCGCGATGTAGGCCGAGGCCGACGGGATGTCGGTCGCGAGGCCATCGGCGATCACGAGCCGGGCGAGGAAGTAGTCGGCCTGGCCGCGGAAGTCGGACGGCGCGGCCATGGTCGCGATGCTGCCCGCCGGCAGCTCGCTCGCCGGCGACAGCCCGCCGCTGATCGGCAGCAGCTTGTGCACGAGCGCCGGGTTGGCGGCGACGACGAGCGGCGAGGTCATCACTGCGAACACGTTCACCGCGCCGGCCGACTGGCCCATCAGCGTGACGTTGCCGGCGTTGCCACCGAAGTTGGCGACGTTGCGGTTGACGAACTGCAGCGCCTTGATGATGTCGAGGATGGCGAAGTTGCCCGAGTCGTCGAGCGGGTCGGTGCCGCTCTTGAGCTGCCCGAGGTTGAAGAAGCCGAGCAGCCCGAGCCGGTAGTTCACCGACACCACCACGGCATTGGCCGTGCGCGCGAGGTTGGCGCCGTCGTACATCGGGTCGGCGGTGTAGCCGGTGATGTTGCTGCCGCCGTGCACCCACACGATCACCGGCAGGTTGGTCGCAGCACTCGCCGGGCGCCAGACGTTCAGGTACAGGCAGTCTTCCGAGCCCACGGTCTGGCCGAGCGACGTGCCGATGGTTGCGTCGTAGCGGTTGTTCAGGCCCGGCCCGTAGAGCCGCCCGGCGGAGCTGCAGGCGTTGCCGAAGGTCTGGGTGTAGCGCGGGGTGGTCCAGGCCTCGGCCTCGGCCGGTGCGCGCCAGCGCAGGTCGCCGACCGGGGCGCGGGCGTAGGGGATGCCCTTCCAGGCGTAGGTGCCGCTGGTGGCCGACAGGTCGCTGCCGATCACCGTGCCGAGGTGCGTGCTGCGCTGGGTGGGCGGCACGTCTTCATAGGGCACGCAGGTGAACGAGGCCGCGGCATTCACGTCGCCACTGCCGTTGTAGCGCGCCCACTTGGGGTACTCGCACAGCGGCCGGGTGCGGGCGATGCTGCCCGAGGCGGTGTCGCCCATCACCTGCAGCGGCGGCACGGTGCCCTGCTCCACCCAGTTCTCGAGCGCGGTGAGCGAGTCCCACGCGACGTTGAACGAGGTGCTCAAGGCGTGGCCGTAGCCCGGTGCCTCGTAGTAGCGCACGAACTTGTCGACCTCGGCCGGGCCCATGCGGGCCTGCAGGCGCTGGTAGTACTCCTCGGTGCCGCGCGAGCTGACGAGCACGTCCGACAGGCCATGCGCGAGCAGCAGCTTGCCGCCCTTGGCCGCGAAGGCGTCGAGGTCGACCGGCACGTCGAGCAGGGTCGACAGCTCGCTCAGTCGTGGGCCCCAGGGGCCGGGGTTCTCGGGGTCGAGCGACAGCGAGTCGTAGCCGAGATCGCGGGTGACGCCGTAGCGGATCATCGCGTCGAGCTGCCGGCTGATGTAGGGCGCGGTGCTCGGCATCGGGTGGGCCGGCTGCGAGGTGTTGAGGTTGAGGAAGGTGATCGTCGGCTGCAGCGGGCTCGGGTTGCTGGTGATGCCGAGGTCGGCGCCCCACACGTTGTAGCCCGGGTAGCCGGTCTCGCCGCTGGCGAGTGTGAAGTTGAAGCGCGTCGAGGCGTTCATCGCCTTCAGCGCGGCGATCTGCACGTCCGACAGGCAGGTGTCGCCGGTGTCCGCGCCGTCGGGGCAGCGCAGCGGCGTGCCGTTGAGCGAGGCGGTCGCCGGGTCGAAGACGGCGTTGCAGCGGTTCTGGTTGCTGATGAGGCCGTCGGCCAGGCCGTCGAGGCCGTCGCAGGCCTCGATCGCAGCGTCGTAGACGAGCTTGCGCTTGGGCGTGTTCGGGTAGGCGCCGGGTTGGGCGAGCGCCCGGCTGGCGCGATGGCCGGCGAGCATGGCCGACATCTGCTTCCACGCCGGGTACCACGCGATGATGCCGGTCCAGTCGTCAGGCCAGCGCGTGGCGACTTCGAGCGCCTCGCGACCGCCGGTGGAGCCGCCGGCGAAGTACGACTGCTGGATGGATGACACCCCGTAGCGCGCCCTGATCAGGAAGGCCGACGCATCGCGCGTCTTCTTCAGCGCCTCGCCGGCCCAGTTGCGCAGCATCTCCTCGTTGAGCAGGAAGGTGCCGTCGAGCGAGCCGAGGGCGCCGGCCTGGTGGCCGCCATTGCTGGCAAACACGGCATAGCCGCGGCCGATCGGAAAGGGCTGGTTGGGCGCGCCGGCGGGCACGTTGCCTACCACGTTGGGAATGCTGCCGTTGAAGCCCCCGCCACCGAACATCATGGCCTTGCCGTTCCAGACGGTCGGCAGTGCGACGCGGAACTGGATGGCCTGGGCCGCCGAGTCGACCGGCGCGATCTGGCCGTTCACAAGGCAGTGCTCGGGAACCGCAGTCGCACCGCTGCCCGAGGCCGCCACCACGGTGGCGGTGGTCACCGTGCCGCCCGTGGTGGGCAGGCCGATGGCGGTCGCGGGGATCGTCATGCCGGCCAGCGCAGTGCACGCCAGCGGCGCGGGTGGCGGCGGGGCCGAGGTGTCGCCGCCTCCACCGCCGCAGGCACCGAGGCCTGCGATGGCAATCGTGGCGAACGCAAGGCGAAGCGCGTGATGTTGGGGTCTCATGGTGTCTCCTGGTCTTGTGTGGCTGGGGCGACCCCAGCGGTGCTCTCTTGCGCAGACACACACGGTCCACGGGCTGTCGGCACGCGACGCAGTCTCGGCGCGGCCGACGACTGGCTCAATGTGTGGCCCACACATACGCAGCCGGTGCGCGATGTGCGCGCGGACCATCGCGAAAACCCGGAGGGCGGTCTCGCCCTTCGGGCGCGCCGCAGCACCATGCCTCTGCTAGCCTGTGCGGCCGAGATCGAACCGATGGACACCGCAGCCCTCACTCCCGAATGTGTCGAGCCCCTCGATGGCCGCCTGGTCCAGCTGCTGCATCAGGACGCATCGGCCGAGGTCTTCGCGCAGCACCTGGCGCAGCTGGAGGCGCTGCCCGATGGCACGCCCGGCAAGTCGGCCCAGACGGAGCTCGTGCGCATGGCAATGGCGGTGCGCAACCGCCTCGAGCTGCTGCAGCAGCGTGAGCAGGGCATGCTGGCGGTGATCGAGTCGGCGCAGGACCTGTCCAGCCGCCTCAACCGCACGAGCCTGTTGCGGGCGATCGTCGCGAAGGCGCGCAACCTGCTCGGCTCCGACCTCGCGTGGCTCACGACCCACGACGCCGAACGCGGCGAGTTCCATGTGGTGGTGGCCGAGGGCGCGCTCTCGCGCAGCGTGACCGACATGGCCGCGCGCAGCGACCGCGGCGTGGTGAGCATCGTGATGAGCACACGCCTGCCCTTCACCACCCCCGATTACCTGCACGACCGTCGCTTCCCCCACGACGCGCGGCTCGACGACACCTTCCGCGACGAAGGCATCACCGCGCTGGTGGGCGTGCCGCTGGTGTGGGACGGCGAGGTGATCGGCCTGCTCTTCGTGGCCGACCGCTACCACCGTGTGCACACCGCGCAGAGCATCTCGATCCTGTGCACGCTGGCCACGCATGCCGCCGTCGCGCTGCGCAATGCACGCGACTTCGAGCGCGCGAGCGATGCGCTGGCGAAGGCCGATGCCGCACGCGCCGAGCTCGAGCGGCACCTGCGCAGCATCCAGGCCGCCGCCGATGCGCACGAGCAGATGACCTCGCTGCTGTCGCGCGGGGCCTCGCTGGCCGCGCTGTGCGGCGCGGTGGCGCAGCTGCTCGGCGGCAGCCTCCTGGTGCTGGACGAAGCCGCCCAGGTCATCGCCCGCGGCAGTGCCGAGTCGTATGCGGGCGACGCGGCCCAGCGCTACGCGCCGCACGGCGAGCACAGCACCGACGTTGCCCGTGCGTTGCGCCTGAGCCGCCAGACCGGGCGCTCTGTGCAGGCCTACGAGGTCGGCGACGAACGCTGCCGCGTGATGCCGGTGATCGGCGGCGACGACATCCTCGGCTCGGTCGCCCTCTTCCACCGCGGCGAACTGGAAGAGGTGGCCGTGCGCACGCTCGAGCGCAGCTCGAGCGTCATCGGCATCGTGCTGCTGTCGCAGGAGCGCATGGAGGCGAACAAGAGCCGCGCCGTCGCGGCGCTGCTGCGCGCGCTGGTGTCGCCTCGCCAGGACGAGGCTGCGCTGATGGCCGACCGCGCCGGGCGCCTAGGCGTCGACCTCGCGCAGCCGCTGGCCTTGCTGCTGATCGAGATGGACAGCCCGAGCGCGGGATACGCGGCGCGCCGTTTCCGCGCCTTCCCGCCGCAGGACGATGTGCTGGTCGATGACATCGACGGCGTGCTCGTGATGCTGTGCGCCGCGAGCCGCGCGCCGGAGCTGCGGCTGCTCGCCACCCAGTGGGCCCGCAGCGAGATGGCGGCCGTGCACCGCGGCGTGGCCTCACGGCCGATCACGGCGGTGGCGGAGATCCCCGCGGTCTACGCCACCCTGCGCCGCGCCTTGGGCGTGCTCGGGCGCATGGGGGTGCAAGGGCACGTGATCGGCCAGAACGAGCTGGCGCTGTACTCGACCCTCTTCGAAACCCACGACCGCGCGAGCCTCACGACCTTCCTCGACGCGACGATCGGCGCCGTGACCTCGCACGACCGCAAGCGCGGCACCGAGCTCGCGGCCACGCTGCTGTGCTACTTCGACTGCAACCAGAACGCCAAGACGACGGCGCAGCGCCTGGGCATCCACGTCAACACGGTGCGCCAGCGCCTGGCAACCCTCGAAGACCTGATCGGCCACTGGGGCAGCGCCACGCGCGCGCTGGAGCTGCACATCGCGCTGCGGCTCTGGAACCTGGGCTCGCCGGCGTAGCGCCGCGCGCGAGCGGCTAGCCCCTCCTGCGGCCGAACCACCAGGTGCCGACGCCCACCCCGCCGAAGATCAGCGCAAACACCGACGAGAAGAGCGACACGCCCCACAGCTCGCCGAAGCTCTGGATGCGCGCGTTTTTCGGGTCGTCTCGATCGTGCAGCACGGTCACGCGTTCGCCCACGTCGAAGGCCGGCGGGTTGGAGGCCCAGCCCGAGCGCACCTCGCGCGGCTCGCCGGTCGCGTCGACGTACTCGACGACGGCGGTCATGGTCTCGTGGCCGATGAGCTCCTTCACCTGGCCGGGCACCGCCACCGCGCGCCGCTGGAAGCGGATGCTGTCGATGAGCGTGTAGGCGGTCAGCGCACCCGTCAGCAGCCCGACACCGATGAAGGGCAGCACGATGAGCAGGGGCACGGCGCCCTCGGCACGGCGGGGTCTCGGTTTCACGGTCTGGCGGAACATGCGGCTTCCTTCCGGCATGCGCCGCAGCGGCATCACCGCACAGGCCGGCGCCCCCGCACCACGCGCACACCATACGCCACCACGATCGAGGCCAGCACGAGTTTCGCGGCCGGGTCGAGAACGGCGACGACTTGTTCGTAGCGATTTTCCAGCAGGTAGCCCGCCGCCGTCAGCAAGCCCGTCCACAAGAGCGAGCCCAGGGACGACCACACGAGGAAACTGCGCAGCGACATGCCGGTCAGCCCGGCCGGCACGGCCACCAGCGTTCGCACACCGGGCACGAGACGCCCCAGCACCAGCACACCGACGCCGTGGCGCTGGAACCAGCGTTCCGTCCGCTCGAGTTCCTGGCGGCTCACCGTCAGCCAGCGGCCGTGCCGATCGGCCAGGCACTTGAGCTTTTCGGCCCCCCATCGGCGAGCGAGGAAGAACCAGGGCAGCCCACCCGCCACCGAGCCCGCCACACCGGCGGCGACCACGCCGGCCGCGCTCAGCTCCCCACGCGCGGCCACGAAGCCGGCGAACGGCATGATCATTTCGGACGGGAGCGGAGGGAACACGTTCTCGGCAAACATCAGGAGCGCAATGGCCCAGTAGCCCTGGCTGGAGATGAACTCGATGATGGCGTCGGTCATGCGGCCTCACTGGCAAACCGCGTGCCCCTTCCCTGCGTCAGCCAGCCGCGGCGGCGCGTTCCTTGAACGGCGCCTGGTAGAGCCACAGCTTGCGGCCGTCGGCGCACTCGTGCACGGCGGTCGGCTGCAGCTCGGTGGCCTCGAACTCCAGGCTCGCCATCCAGGCGCCGCAGCGCAGCTCGCGCCCGGCCTTGCGCACGGCGCGGGGCATGCTCTCGGGGCGCTGGAAGAGGTAGACCATCGCGTAGGGCGTCCAGTCGGCCTTCCAGATGTCGGCGCGCTTCACGCGGGCCGGCACGCGCAGCCACTTGCAGCGCAGGGCGCAGGCAAAGCGCAGCGCCCAGCTCCACTCCAGGCCGTCGAGCCGGGCGTGCGGAAACTGGTGGTGCAGCTCGCGCAGCGCGTCGCCCATGCCGCAGCCGGCATCGACCACCCGCGGGTTCTCGCCGTCGAGCCACACGATGCGCGAGAGCCCTTGCAGCGCGCCGCTCGGCGTGGGGAACATCGGCGCATCACGCCAGGTGTGCAAGGGGTAGAGGGCGAAGAGCGCCAGCAGCGGCAGCAGCCAGCCCCAGGCGGGGATGCCACCGGCCACGCCGGAAGCGAGCACGGAAAGCGGGAAGCCAAGCGCGATGAACACGCGCCGCCAGCGGCGTGCGCTCAGCAGGCTGAGCACCGCACCCGCTGCGGTGGCAAGGAGGAGCGATGCCCAGTCACGCGCTTCGAGCGCGCGCAGTCCGAGGAAGAGGCCCCAGCAGAGCCCCCAGACCAGCAGGGCCGGCAGCGGCCACATTCAGAAGTTGAACGCGAGGCGCAAACCGCCCCAGTGCTTGCCGTTCACCGTGATCGGTGCAGCGCATTCCTTCAGCAGCACGAACTTGCCGCCGCCCATGTCGCGGCGGTAGGTCTGCAGCAGGAACGGGCGCTGGTTGCGCGCCGACGCCAGGCCGGTGCGGTCGTTGAAGATGCGGCGGTAGCGGCTGTTGGCGGTGTCCCACACCACGTCGCCGCGCTGCGGGTTGCAGTAGACCTTGTTGTGCGTGGCCACGTAGCCGTTGCGGTCGACCGAGATGCAGAAGACGATCTTCTTGTCGGCCTGCAGCACACGCTCCTGCACCTGCGGGAAGAGGCGGTCGGCCAGCGCGATGAAGCGGGTGGTGTGCTGCGGCGGGTTGGTGTTGGGGATGGGCTGGTACTGCTCGTCGAAGAGCTCGGCCTCGCCGATGCTGCCGGTGCGCACCGCGTCTTCGAGCAGCGCCGAGATCTCGCCCGCGGCTTCCTTGGCGAGCGCGATGAAGGGGGTGTCTTCGGTCTCGATGCCGCACTCGGCCACGACCTCGATCAGGTGCTCCGACACCTTGAGAAAGGACTCGCTGCGCACGAAGGTGGCCTGCAGCGCGCTGCCGGCCTTGCGCATCTCGCCTTCGATCTCCGACATCTGCGCGTTGAGTCCGGTGCAGACCTCGCGGCTGTGCTCGGCTGCGCTGGTGATGCTGCCGACGCCCGTCTCCAGGTCGGCCAGCGCACGCTGGAAGGCGCCCTGCTCGGCCGCCTTTGCCGGCGACTGCGAACGAATCTCGCGCGACAGCGCATCGATGCGCGAGTCGAGCTCGCCCACCGTGCTCATGATGGCCTTGGAAGAGCTTTCGACCTTGCCGGCGAGCTCGCGCACCGCATCGGCCACGACGCCGAAGCCCCGGCCGGCATCGCCGGCCCGCTTGGCCTCCACCGAGGCGTTGAACGCGACGAGCCGCGTTTGCAGGGCGATCTGGGTGATCTCGCTGGCGGCGCTGGCCACGTTGCGCAGGGTGTCGACGATGCCGCCCACCTCTTCGCCCACGCCTTCGACGGCCTGGCGCGCACGCGCCACCGCATCGCGGCTGCCGGCGACCACGCCGCCGATCTCTTCCTGTGCCTGCGTGACGCTCCTCACCTGCTCGGCCAGGGCCGCCAAGGCCTTGGCCTGGCGTTCGGCACCCTTGGTGGTGTCGTCGAGCTGGCCTCGCACTTCGGCCGCCTCGCGGCCCATGTTGGACGCCTGCTTGCTGATCGACTGCACGGCCGACCGCAGGTCGACACCGCTGGTGTCGGCGGCAACGGGCGCGGGCGGGGTCTTGTCAGCGCGGGACGTTCTGAATACTTCGAACATGATGGGCCGTATTTACCACTCACGCAGCTTCACGCGCAACCGGGCAATCGATTGGCTGTGGAGCTGGCAAACGCGCGATTCGGTGACCTTGAGCACCGCCGCGATTTCCTTCAGGTTCATGTCGTGCTCGTAGTACATGCTCATGACGTACTGCTCGCGCTCGGGCAGGTTCTTGATGCCCTCGATCAGGGCTTCGCGCATGCGCTGGTCCTGGAGCTGCGCGAGCGGGTTGAAGCTCTCGTCGGCCACATGGCGGTCGAGGTAGTCGTTGTCGCCGTCGTCGCCCGACATGTCTTCCAGGTAGACGAGCTGGGTGCCGCGCACCTTGCCCAGGAGCTCCTGGTATTCGGTGAGCGTGACGCCCATCTCGCGGGCGATCTCGCTCTCGGCGGGCGCACGGCCGAGCTTCTGCTCGAGCTTGTGCACGGCGCTCTCGATGCTGCGCTGCTGCTTGCGCACGCCGCGCGAAAGGTAGTCGTTGCCGCGCAGCTCGTCGAGCATGGCGCCGCGGATGCGCTGCGTGGCGAAGGTTTCGAACTGCACGCCCTGGGCCGCGTCGAAGCGGCTGAGTGCGTCGGTGAGCCCGATCATGCCGACCTGGATCAGGTCGTCGAGCTCCACGTTGGCCGGCAGCTTGGCGATCATCTGGTGGGCCAGGCGGCGCACCAGCGGGCTGTACTGCTTGAGCATCGAGTTGACGTCGAGTTGGCCTTTGGCGGTGTACATGTTTCTCGGCTCCGAGCAGTCAATTCAGGACAGGTTGCGCTTGTTGCGCAGAGTGCAAACCGCGTGCACCAACGTGGGCGCCGGGCGCCTGCATCAGCACGTCGCGGGCCCAGCGGCGCAGCGCGCTGGTGGGCGCTTCGCGGGCATCTGAGGCGGGGTCGATCTGCAGCCAGTCGCGCAGCACGGCCCCCAGGAAGTCATCGGCACAGGTCGCCAGCTGGATCGCGATGCGCTCGGCACGCGGCGAGTTGGGCGATGCGCTCAGCAGCAGGTCGAACACCACGAGATTGGCGCGCTGGTTGAGCAGCTTCATCGCGGCGTAAGCGTGGGTCACGGCCGAGGGCCGGTCGTCGGCCAGCAGCAGCGGGCGCGCTTCGCTGCGGGCGAACATGCGGAACAGGTCGGTCTCGGTCGCGTGCACCAGCACCACGTCGGCCTGAGGCGCGGCGTCGGCGACGGCGTGCAGGAAGCTGGCGGTGGAGCCGGTCGCGTCGACATAGCGCACCGGCAGGCCACGGGCCGCGAGGTAGGAGACCTGCGAAGACAGCGTCTCCACGCATTCGGACAGGTCGAGCACAGCCATCTCCTTGGGCGACGGGGCACGGTCGGACGCATCGATCACCAGCACGTGCGCCCCGTGCTCGGCGAAGGCGGTGCACAGCCGCTCGAGCATCACGCCGCCGAAGGCGACGTGCGGGTTGGCCACCACCGGCACGAAGCGCACCCGGGCGTGGGCGAACATCTGCCGCAGGCCGGCGGCCTGGTCGGTGGGGAACGAAGAATCGTAGGCGTCGTACATGAGGCGGCGCAGAAAAATCAAGCGTGGAGAGAAGAGGAACGGGGGCGCTGGGCCTGCTGGCGCGCCGTGAAGATCAGGTTCACGTCGGACGCTTCCACGCGGTAGGCCGGGTTCACGTTGGCGCGCAAGGCGCGGTGCACCAGCGCATGGGCCGACAGGCGGTGCCAGTCTTCGGGCACACGCTGGCCGTTGGCCACGCCCACCACCTTGAGCTTGTGGCGGATCAGCGCGTCGAGCGCGGGGGCGAGCTTCACGGCTTCGTCCATCTTCGACAGCACGATGCCGCGGCAGGCCGCCGCGTGGTACGAAATCATCACGTCTTCGATCGTCTCGCCTTGTGCGGCGGCGTTGATGACGAGCAGCTTCTGAATGGAGCGGTGCGCCAGCATCTCCAGCAGCTCGCGCGTGCGGGTGTCGCGCTGGGCCATGCCGGCGGTGTCGATCAGCACCATCTTCTTGGAGGCCAGCAGCTCCAGCAGGTCTTCCAGCGAGGCGCGGTCGTGGGCGGTGTGCACCGGCACGCCGAGGATGCGGCCGTAGGCGCGCAGCTGCTCGTGGGCGCCGACGCGGTAGGCGTCGAGCGTGATCAGGCCCAGGTTGTTGGCGCCGTGCTTGGCGGCAAAGGCGGCGGCGATCTTGGCGGCGCTGGTCGTCTTGCCGACGCCGGTGGAGCCGATCAGGGCGAACACGCCGCCCTGGTCTTCGAGCGCATGCTCGGCTTCGCCGGTGATGAGGTTGCGCTCCAGCACGTTGGCGGCCCAGGCGGTCTCGTCGGCCACGTCGGTGGGCAGGCTCTCGACGAGCTTGCGGGTGAGCGCGGGCGAGAAGCCGCAGTCGAGCAGCTTCTGGATCAGCTGGGCCTGCTGCGGGTGGCGCTGCATCTTCTCCATGAAGGCGAGCGCGCCGAAGCGGTCTTCGATCAGGCCCTTCATCGAGCGCAGCTCGTTCATCATGTCCTGCTGCTCGCGGCGGGCGGCGGCCAGGTTGACGGCGCTCTGCGTGTCGGCCAGCGACGGCACGGGCATCACGGGCGTCTGCATGGCGATGGGTTGCTGCATCACCGGCTGGGGCATGGCTTGCTGCGCCTGAGCGGCACGCACTTCTTCACGCAGCACGGGCGGCTCGCGCATCTGCGTGCGCGGCTGGGCGGGCGGGGTGACGATGGCGAGGTTAGGCGTGGCCTTGGGCGGCTGCGGCACGGCGCTGCGGGCGGCCAGGCGCTGCTCGAGCGCGCTCGGCAGGTCGGGCTCGATGTCTTGCCGGGAGTCCATGAAACCCTGGCGGGAGTCGGCGAAATCCTGGCGCGAGTCTTCAAAGCCCGGCTCGTGGCCACGGCCCTGGGCGTTCATCGCGGCCTGGCGGCGCTTGAGCATGCGCTCGCGCACGTAGTCCTGGAACGAGAGCGTGCTCATCGACAGGCGGGCCACGTCGTCCTGCACGTCGTCGTGCATGACGGGGGCTTGTTGCTTGGGGGCGGCGGCCTGGGCGGGCGCCGCCTTCGGCGTGGCCTTGGCGGCGGGGCGGGCCGCCGGCTGCTGCGGCGCGGTGCGAGCTGCCACGGAACTGGCCGACAGGCGCTCGATCTGCTGCACCGACTCGGGCGCCATGGCCAGCACTTCCACGCCTTCGGGGCAGGGCTTGGTCGACAACACCACGGCGTCTTCGCCGAAAGCCTGGCGCACCAGGGTCAGGGCGTCGCGCGATGTACGCGCCGTAAAGCGTTTGACGTTCATGGGTTGCTCCGCGTCGCCGGGCCCGAAGAGAGGGCCTGGCATTGCATCAAGTGTGTAAGAGGGTGTGCGTCGACGGTCTGGCGATCAGCGCACCGAAACCCGGTCATTTGGGTTGATCCGGTGGGCAGCTGAACGGGGCGTTGAAAGACAGTCATGTGGCACGTGCGCCTGAGTTTTCGCACAGCCATTGTTCTGGGAATGCCCGCCGACTTGAGCGGGATGAAAGGGGCGGAAGCCGCCCAATTCCCAGCGGACCGAGGGTCCATCGACACGGGGGTGAACACCCCCTTCGCCTGCGGCCGGTCGGGCGACCGGCCGGGTGCACATCACGCGATGCGCACTACGGCACACTTTTCCGGCCAGAGCGGCCGGAACGGGCGGCTCAGGGCCCGACCGTGATGCGGCCGACGCTGAAGTCGACCGCGCGGCGCGAGGTGCCGCTCAGCGTGGGGTCGCTCACCTCGATGGCGGCGACGGCGGGCAGCACGGCCGCGATCGGCTTGCCACGCGCATCGCAATAGCCTTCGGGGCGGAAGGCCGACAGCGGCACCGCCACCTCGCGCAGGCCGGCCCCGACGGCCACCGTGGCGATGGGGTAACAGCCCGACTGGCGCGTGGCCGGGTCGTCGCCCAGCACGCGCACGCGCAGTTGCGCCGCCGCGGGCGAGGCGAGCTGGAGCCGCACGTGGCGGTGGGCCGAGAGGTCGCTGGTCTTGCCGGCCGGCCCGGGCGTGGCGAGGAAACCGATGCCGGCCCAGCTGCTGCCCTTCTGCGGCCACACCGTGCCGGTGACGCGGGCCACGCCATCGACGACTTTCACGTCGTCGATGCGGGCATCGCCTTCCTTTTCGGAATAGGCAAAGGCCTCGTGCGTGCCGCCCTGCGCCGTGGCGCCGGCGGGCGCGGGCACCGCGAACACCAGCGGCGCGGGTGCCGCGCTGGCCGATGTGGGCTTGGCTGCAGGGGCGCCGGTGCCCGGGCCAGGGGCGTCTGCCGTGGCGCAGCCGGTGAAGAGGGCCACCGCGGCCAGGGCGATGCCGCCACGCGCGCCAAGGCGCGTGCTGGAGGTGTTCATGTCGTGTGTCTCCTTCTGTCTGTATTTATCTAGTGGGGTATCAAGGCGCGCGCTGCAGCTTCACCACCGCCATCGAACGCGCCGGCAGCGTGAGCTCGCGGTTGGCCGGCAAGGTGCCGAAATCGGCCTCGCCCTCCACGATGGCGGCATCGAAGTACTTCACCTGCTGCGGCTGCCAGCCGGCCACGTCGAGCGCCACGCGCAGCGGCGCGGTCTGGGTGTTGAGCAGCAGCACCTGCAGCGTGTTGCCGTCGCGCACGGCGTGCGACCAGAGCCGCGCGTTGCTCGACTCGGCCTGCACGAACCGCCCCTCCAGCCCGTTGAGCAGGCGGAAGGCGTAGTACGTGGGGCGCGGCACGCCGGCGTTGTCGAGCAGGCCGTGGAAACCGGTGCCCTGGTAGGCGAAGTAGTGCGCCATGTCCACGCCCTGGCGGGCCAGGCGCAGCGCCGTCTCGGCGGTCCACAGCCCCGCGGGCATGTCGGACAGGAATCGCGGCCGGTCGGTCTTCCACGACAGCCCGTATTCGGTCACGGCGATGGGCAACTCGCGGGTGTGGCCCAGCGGGTTGCGGCGCGGGTCGCGCAGCGTGTCGCGCACCGAGCGCAGGGTCGCATCGACCTGCGCCACGCTCCCGAGCGCGGCGTCTTCGCTGCCGTCGCCTTCGGTCGGGTAGATGTGATACGACACCACGTCGACCACGTCGCCGCACAGCTCGACGAAACGTTCGAGGAAGCGCATCGGCGCCGCGTGGATGCCCGAGACGGCGGGCCCCACCACCTTGATCTGCGGGTCCACCGCCTTCACCGCCTTGGCCTGCGCGCGGAAGACCTCGCAGTAGCGCTCGGGTGTCCAGCTCTTGTCGCCGCGCGTCACGGCATAGAGATCGGGCTCATTGCCGATCTCCCAGTGCCGCACCTTCAGCCCGCGCTCGCGCGCCATGCGCACGGCCGAGGCCGCGTCTTCGGGGCGGTTGGCCGGCACACGGTCCACGCGCCCGGCGAACACGCGGGTCTGGATCACGAGCTCCGGCGAGCCCTTCACCAGCGTCAGCAGCGAGCGGAACGCGTCCAGCGTGGCGGCGTCCATGTCCTGCTCGTCGCCGATGTTGCCGCCGGGGAAGCGCAGCGACGCGGCCGGCGTGAGCGCGAGCGCCTCGCCGTGGTCCACCATCGCCATCCAGTTGCCGAAGTTGTAGCCGCGGGTCACGGCCGGGTTGACGGCAAGGCCCGCCTGGTCGGCGTTGACGGTCACGCGCGCGTCGACCTTCGAGGCCTGCGGCGAGTCCACTTTCCCTGCCTGCGGCACGGGTGCCCCGCACCCACCCAGCAGCGCCGCCACCGCGGCCCCCACCACCACTCGTCTCATCATGTTGTTGGCCTTCATGCGACACACCCGCCTTCCTGGATCAGCCGGCGGTACCAATGGAAACTCTCCTTCGGCGTGCGCGCCAGCGTGTCGAAGTCGACGTGCACGAGGCCGAAGCGCATGTCGTAGCCGTAGGCCCACTCGAAGTTGTCCATCAGCGACCAGGCCATGTAGCCCCGCAGGTCGCTGCCGGCGCGCACCGCGCGGTCGAGCGCGATGACGTGGCGGCGGAAGTACTCGATGCGCGCGGCGTCGTCGATCACGCCGTTGGCATCGGGGCCGGTGTTGTCGCAGGCGCCGTTCTCGGTGATCACGATCGGCGGGTTGCCGTACTCCTCGCGGATCCACGAGAGCACCTTGTACAGGCCGTCGGCGTAGATGTTCCAGTCGATGTCGGTCTTCTTGAAGCCGGGCACGTCGACCGACTCCAGGCGGCGCAGTTCGTGGATCTGGCGCGCCACCTCGTCGGCCGGGGGCTCGGCGGGCAAGGCCTCGCGCGAATAGCAGCCGGAGTAATAGTTGATGCCGAGCAGGTCGGTCGGCTGCGCGATGGTGGCCATGTCGCCGTCTTCCACCGGCGGGTGGATGCCGAGCGCGGCGTAGCGGGCGAGCATGTCCGACGGATAGCGCCCGCGGTACAGCGGGTCGAGGAACCAGCGGTTGAACCAGGCCAGGCCCCGCTCGCACGCGGCCACGTCGGCCGGGTGGCTGGTGTAGGGCTCGTGCCATTCCACGTTGGGCGCGATGCCGATGCGGCCGGCGAACTCGCCGCGCCGGAACTCCTTCACCGCGAGGCCGTGCGCGAGCAGCAGGTGATGGGCCACGGTCACGGCGCGTGCGAGGTCGCGCTCGCCCGGCGCATGGAGGCCATACGCGTACGACAGGAAGGACGCGCACCACGGCTCGTTGATGGTGAACCAGACCGGCACCTCGTCACCCAGCGCCTCGAACATCGCGCGGGCGTAGTTTGCGAAGTCGTGCGCGCAGCGGCGCGACGCCCAGCCGCCTTCGTCCTGCAGGGCCTGCGGCAGGTCCCAGTGGTAGAGCGTGACCATCGGCTGGATGCCGGCCTCGCGCAGCCCGCGCACCAGGCGGCGGTAGTAGTCGACGCCGGCGGGGTTGAGCGGGCCGCGGCCCGCGGGCATGACCCGCGACCACGAGATGGAGAAGCGGTACGCCTGCACGCCGAGCTGGCGCAGCAAGGCCACGTCTTCCTCGACGCGGCGGTAGGAATCGCAGGCGCGGTCGCCGGTGTCGCCGTTGGCGACGCGGCCCGCCGTGCGGGCGAAGGTGTCCCAGATGCTGGGGGTGCGGCCGTCGGCATCGGTGCTGCCTTCGATCTGGTAGGCCGAGGTGGCAGCGCCCCACAGGAAGCCTGGCGGAAAACTGAAATGGTCGGGTTGCATGCCCAGACGATACCCAGCCGTGAAAGCGCTTGCAACGTGATCACCGTGCGGTTCTTGCGAAGCTCATCAGGGGAAGCGATGTGGACCAGGTGGAACACCCGTTCTGCAGCCACTCAAGCAAGCGCTATCATGAAAGCGACCTCCACCCGCGCAACCATGGCCTCCAAGATCACGCTCGAAGAAGTCGCTCGCCTGGCCGGCGTCTCAACGAGCACCGTCTCGCGCCACCTGAACGGCACCCACTTCGTGGCCGACGAGAAGGCCGCGGCCATCGAGCAGAGCATCCAGCGCCTGAACTACCGGCCCAACCTCGTGGCACGTGGCCTGGCACGCGGCCGCACGCTCACCGTGGGCGTGCTCACGCAGGAGATCGTGAGCTCGTTCTTCAACGAGGCCATGCGCGGCGTGGAAGACGGCCTCATCGGCCACGAGTACGACGCCATCTTCGCCAGCACCCACTGGGAAAGCGACGACGAGGCCAAGCGCCTGGCCTCGATGGAGGGGCGCCGCGTCGACGGGCTGATCCTCATCCACCCCGGCATCGACGACGCCACGCTCGACCGCCACGCCCAGACCGTGCCCATGGTGGTGGTGGGCCGCAAGGTCAACTCGCGCTTCGTGCACTCGCTCGCCTTCGACCACGGCGTGGGCGCGCAGCTCGCCATGGAGCACCTGCTGGAGCTCGGTCACCGGCGCATCGCCTACATCGGCGGCCCCACGGGGCGCGCCGATGCCGACCAGCGTTTCACCGCCTACCGCGCCGCCCTGCAGTCGGCCGGCATCAGCTTCGACCCGCGGCTGGTGGCGCCGGGCAACTACGTCGAGGCGGGCGGGCTGAGCGCGATGACGCTGCTGCTCGACCGCGGCCTGCCCTTCTCGGCCGTCTTCTGCGCCAACGACGACTCGGCCTACGGCGCGATGCTCGCGCTGCACCGCCGCCAGTTGCGCGTACCCGACGACGTGTCGGTGGTCGGCTTCGACGACGTGGCCCACTCGGCCTATTGCGTGCCGCCACTCACCTCGGTGAGGCAACCGCTGCGCGAGCTGGGGCGCGAAGCGGCCAACGCGGTGGTCGCCCTCATCGACGGGCGCAAGCCGCCGCGCGGCCCGATGGCCCGGCTCGAGCTGGTGGTGCGTGAGTCCACACGCGCGCTGCCCGCGCAGCAGGGCAAGGCCTCGCCGGCGGTGCCACGCAAGAAGCCCGCGGCCCGGCGGCCGTCGTGATGCACCGCACAAGCCGGCGGCGCTGAGACGGCGCCGGCGCGGCCCTACCCGCCTCACGGGGCCGCCGCCTGCCAAATCTTGCGGTTTCGCACGGGGTTCGTCCGCAGTGACACGTCGCGAGGGCGACTTCTACACTGCCGTGCAAGCGCTTGCATGAACTGGTGCAACCGCGCGCCTCGCCAACGACACGGAGAAGACATGAAACTCGCCACACGACTCGGCCTCGCGGCCACCCTCGGCCTCGCCTCGCTGGCCCTGCATGCCCAGACGGTGCTCACCGTCTCGGCGTTCAAGGACCTCGACCGTTCCGTGCAGGCCGCCATCCCGCTCTTCAAGAAGGCGCGGCCCGACGTGGAGGTGAAGCTCATCTCGCTCGGCTACGGCGACCACCACAACGCGATGACGACGGCGCTCGCCACCGGCGCCAACCTGCCCGACGTGATGGGCCTGGAGATCGGCTTCGTGGCCAAGTTCGCCGAGGGCGGTGGCCTCGAAGACCTCGCCAAGCCGCCCTACAACGCCAACGCCCTCACCGACCGCTTCTTCAAGTTCGCCGCCGCGCAGGGCACGAGCCGCGGCGGCGTGCGCGCGGCCTTGCCGGCCGACATCGGCCCGGGCGCACTCTTCTATCGCAAGGACCTCATGGACAAGGCCGGCATCACCGAGGCCGACCTCACCAAGTCGTGGGACTCCTTCATCGACGCCGGCCAGAAGCTCAAGGCCAAGAGCGGCACCTACCTGATCCCGCACGCCGCGGCCATCAAGGACATCATCCTGCGCTCGGGCCTGAAGGACGGCGAAGGCATCTACTTCGACGAGAAGGGCGCGGTGCTGGTCGAGTCGCCGCGCTTCGTGACGGCCTTCGAGACCGCCAAGCGCGCCCGCGCCGCCGGCATCGACGCCAAGATCGGCGCCTGGAGCAACGAGTGGAGCGAAGGCTTCCGCCGCGGCACCGTGGCCACCGAGATGATGGGCGCCTGGCTCGCGGGCCACCTGAAGAACTGGATCGCGCCCGACACACGCGGCAACTGGCGCTCGGCCAGCCTCCCCGGCGGCGTGAACGCCTCGTGGGGCGGCTCGTACTACGCCATCCCGAAGGGCGCGAAGAACAAGGCGCTCGCCTGGGAGTTCGTGAAGTTCATGACGACCAGCCGCGAGGTGCAGATCGCCGCCTTCCGTGAGCTCGACGCCTTCCCAGCCCTCATCGAAGCCACCAACGACCCCTTCGTCGACCAGCCGGTCGAGTTCCTCGGCAACACCCGCGCCCGCCAGCAGTGGAAGGCGACCGCCCAGAAGATCCCGGCCGTCGACGTGGACCGCCTGGACCCGGTGGCCGCCGAGGTGATCACCGCCGAGTTCGACAAGGTGCTCGAGCAGGGCAAGGACGTGAAGCTCGCGCTGGCCGACGCCCGCAAGGCCATCGAGCGCCGCATCCGCCGCTGAGGTGGCAAGGCTCCATCCACTCAGCAGGCCACGCATCGTTCCCATGTCCGCCGTTCTCCCCGTCGTCGCGCCGCCGCCGGCGCCTCGCCGCAGGCGGCGCCTGAAGCCGTGGCACTGGATGCCGTACGTCTTCGTCGCGCCGTTCTTCATCCTCTTCCTGGGCTTCGGGCTCTTTCCGCTGCTGTTCTCGGCCTACGCCTCGTTCTTCCGCTGGGAGATCGCGGCGGGCCTGTCGGGCATGAAGTGGGAAGGATGGGGCAACTACCTCTTCGTGCTGCAGCTCGACGGCCTGCCCTGGGGCAGCGTCTTCAGCACGAATTTCTGGTCCGAGCTCTACGCGCGCGACTTCTGGCGCGCCATGGCCAACACCTTCTGGCTCGGCATCGCCTCCGGCCTGCCGCAGCACCTGGTGGCGATCCCGCTCGCGTACTTCATCCACACGCAGTTCCGCCGGGTGCGCAACCCGGTGATCTCGATGTACTTCCTGCCGTACATCACCAACACGGTGGCGATCACGCTCGTCTTCTCGTCGCTCTTCTCGCGCGACTTCGGCGTGATCAACCAGGTGCTCACCGGCCTCGGCCAGTGGCAGGTGATGGGCGTGCACCCGCTCGCCTGGCTCTTCCCCACCGAGAACATCGACTGGGGCCGGCCCGAGTACACCCGCCCCATCGTCGCCTTCATCGTGTGGTGGCGCTTCGTCGGCTGGAACACGGTGCTGTACCTCTCGGCGCTGCAGACCATCCCGAAAGACCTGTACGAAGCCGCGACCGTCGACGGCGCCGGCACCTGGCAGCAGTTCCGCTACATCACGCTGCCGCTCCTGCGGCCCATGATGCTCTTCGCCATCACGCTCACCATCATCGGCAACCTGCAGCTCTTCGAAGAGCCCTTCGTGCTCACCGGCGGCAGCGGCGGCGTCGGCCAGGTGGCCGAGACGGTCGCAATGCAGATGTACAAGGTCGGCCTCACCGACGGTGACTTCGGCACCGCCTCGGCCGTGGCCTGGCTCATGTTCATGGTGATCGCCGCGCTCACCTGGCTCAACAACCGCTACCTCGGCCGCAAGGACTGAACGCGCATGTCCACCCTCGCCTCTTCCCTCCCCACCGTGAGCGCCGCACCGGCGCCGCGGCAGCGCCGCAAGCCGGGGCGCCTCAATCCCTCGCAGTGGCTGCCGCATGCGCTCGTGTTGGTCGGCGCGCTGATCATGCTGGCGCCGTTCTACTTCATGTTCGTCTTCGCGACGCACACCAACACCGACATCCTCTCGGTGCCACCCCCGCTCTGGTTCGGCGATGCGCTCCTCGACAACCTGAACGAGCTCGTCGCGCAGCGCCCGATGTTCTGGCGCAGCGTGGGGCTGTCGCTGTGGATCGCCACCGCCTCCACCGTGCTCAACCTCTTCCTGTGCTCGCTGGGCGGCTACGGCTTCTCGATGTACGAGTTCCGCGGGCGCGACAAGCTCTTCGCCGCGCTGATGGCCACCATGCTGCTGCCGGCCTTCGTCGGCATGATCCCCTACGTGCTGATGATGAAGGAGCTGGGCTGGCTCAACAGCACGCGCGCGCTCATCATCCCCGGCGCCTGCTCGGCCTTCGGCATCTTCCTCATGCGCCAGTACATCGGCTCGGCCGTGCCGCGCGAGCTGGTGGAAGCCGCGCGCATGGACGGCTGCGGTGAGTTCGGCATCTACTGGCGCGTGGTGCTGCCGCTCATCGGCCCGGCCATGGGCACGCTGGGCCTCGTGACCTTCATCGGCTCGTACAACAACTTCGTGGGCGCGCTGCTGGTGATGAGCGACATGGAGATGTTCACCGCGCCGCTCGTGCTGCGCTCGCTGCAGGGCACCGGGCAGACACCCTGGGGCGCCATCAGCGCCGGCTCGGCGGTGACCGTGCTGCCGCTGCTGGTGCTCTTCGTCCTCTACTCCCGCCGTTTGATCGAGGGCCTGACCGCAGGCGCGGTCAAGGGCTGACCTCCACAAAGAAGAAGTCGTCACCATGACCTCCATGAGCCTCATCGGCATCGAGAAGCAGTACGCCTCGGGCCCCCGCGTCCTCCACGGCATCGACCTCGAGATCGCCTCCGGCGAATTCATGGTCTTCGTCGGCCCCTCGGGCTGCGGCAAGACCACCCTCCTGCGCTGCATCGCCGGGCTGGAAGAGATCGACGCCGGCCGCATCCTCGTGGGCGACCAGGAAGCGCAGGACCTCTCGCCCGTGCACCGCGGCGTGGCGATGGTGTTCCAGAACTACGCGCTCTACCCGCACATGACGGTGGCCGAGAACATCGGCTTCGCGCTCAAGTTCACCCAGCTCGGCAAGGTCGAGCGCGCGCAGGCGGTGCAGCGCGCGGCCGAGATCCTGCAGATCGTGCCGCTGCTGCAGCGCAAGCCGAAAGAACTCTCGGGCGGCCAGCGCCAGCGCGTGGCGATCGGCCGGGCCATCGTGCGCCACCCGAAGGTGTTCCTCTTCGACGAGCCGCTGTCGAACCTCGACGCCGCGCTGCGCGTGCAGATGCGCATGGAGCTGGCGCGCCTGCACCGCGAGCTCGGCACGACCATGGTCTACGTGACGCACGACCAGGTCGAGGCGATGACGCTGGGCACGCGCATCGCCGTCTTCAACGGCGGGCGCATCGAGCAGGTCGGCCGACCGATGGACCTCTACCGCGACCCGGCCACGCAGTTCGTCGCCGGCTTCCTCGGCTCGCCGCGCATGAGCCTCATCGCCGCCACCGCCACGGCGATGAACGACGGCGTGCACCTGTCGCTCGGCGACGCCGGCTCGCTGCACCTGCCCGGCACCTCGCTCACCGGCAACCCGCGCGAGGTGACGCTGGGCGTGCGGCCCGAGCACTTCCGCCTCGCCCCGCCCGACGCCGGCCTGCGCGCCACGGTCGACCAGGTCGAGCACCTGGGCGACTGCGACATCGCCTACGCGCGGCTGGCCGGCCGCGAAGACATCGCCACCGTCAAGCTGCCCGCCGCGCATGCGGCGCTGTCGGCAGGCGATGCCGTCTGGCTGCAGGCCGACACCGACCAGTGCCATGTGTTCGACGCACAAGGGCGGGTGGTCAACGCACGCTGACCGGCCTGCCGAACCGTTTCCGCCACAGGAGGAATGTCGATGTCCACCCTTGCATCAGCCCCTCTTTCATCCGCGCCTCTTTCATCTGCGCCCCTCCCGCCCGCGCCACGCCCGCCGCACGGCGGCACGCCGCCTCTGCTGCCGGTGCCCGGCCACCACGTGCACCGCATCGAGGCCGTGCTCGACTACGTCGACGCCCACCTGGCCGACGACCTGCGGCTCGAGACGCTGGCGCGGCTGGCGGCCATCTCGCCCTTCCACTTCCACCGCCTCTTCCTCTCGTGGACCGGCGAGACGCTCAAGGCCTTCGTGCGCCGCCGCCGCCTCGAGAGCGCCGCCGGCCGCCTGCGCCACTGCCCCGACGAGAAGATCACCTTCATCGCGCTCAACTGCGGCTTCGCCTCACCCGAAGCCTTCGCACGCGCCTTCCGCGAACACTTCGGCATGACGCCCAGCGTCTGGCGCAGCGGCGGCTGGCTCAACTGGCACACCCCGGCCCACGACCGCGGCACCGCGCCGCCGCCGGCGGTGGAAGTGCGCCGGCAGGAGCCCGCCGAGTACCTTTTCATGCGCGCCCGCGGCGACTACCGATACGCCGCCTACGAACTGTGGGAGCGCTTTCTTCCGGTGGTGCACAGCCTGGGGCTCGGCGACCAGCCCCTGGCCTTCGTCGGCCTCGACGACCCGGCCATCGCCGGCCCGCAGAACTGCCGTATGGACGCCTGCGTGGAGCTTCCGCCGGGCTGGCGCGACCCGGGCGTTCGCCTGGCACGCCACCGTGTCGGCGAACGCTGGATCGCGACCCTGCCCTTCGACGGGCCCTCCAGCGACATCGCACTCGGCTGGCGCACGCTGCTCGACGAATGGCTGCCGCACTCGCCCTTCAGCATGGGCGAAGGCCACTTCTTCGAGCGCTACGAACCACGGGCGAGCGTGCCGGGGATCCCGTTCGTGCGCTGCGAGCTATGCATGCCGGTGCAACCGCGCCCGCTCTGACATGAGACGCCTTGCCGCCGCCACGCTGTCGGCGTGTGCGCTTGCCTATGTGCACGCCGTCCACGCTGCGCCCGACAAGCCGCTGCTGTGGGCCGACTTCAAGGAGCCGATGCAGAGTCACCTCGGCGCGCCGGTCCAGCAACTCGCGATGTCCGAGCGCAGCGGTGATGCGTCGATCGCATCGGTGCGCGTGGCCGATGCGGTGGTGCAGGTCGAAGGCCGGCTCTCCACCGCCAACGCCAGCCAGTGGGCCACGCTCGGCATCGAGGTGGGCGGCGATGCGCGCGGCGTGCCGGTCGACCTGTCGGCCTACGAGCACCTGCGCATCCGCCTCGCCTCGACCACGCCGCGCGTGCTGCGCATCCGCCTCAAGGGCACCGACCCCAGGATCCAGAACGCGGGCTGCTACCCGGTGATGATGATGCGCGTGGGCACGCAGCTCAGCGACTACCTCATCCCGCTCTCGGCCTTCGGCCCCGAGTCCTTCTGCGGCGAACGGGGCGCCACCATCGCGCAGACCTTGCCGGCCGTCGCGCGGGTGGAGGTCACGGCCAACGAGCCCTCGGTCGAGCCCGTGCGCTTCCAGGTAGGGCGCATGGAGTTCATGGCGGCGCCCGCAGCCGAACCCGCACCCGCCGCCGCGCCTGCACCCGCGCCCGTCGTGGCGGCCGCGGCATCGACGCCGCCCACGCCGCGCGCCACGCCACCCGCCGCAGCCCGCAAGCCCTCCCCGCCGGCGCCCGCCAGCCGTGCGGTGCAGGTCGTCTGCGAGCGCAACCCACGCTACGGCTTGATGATGTGCCACTGAGACCGGTGCCGTCGCCAGGATCGCAAGATCGGTCAGCACCGCCGCAAGCCGCCACCGGCGCGATGCCCAGGCGAAGCCCACCATGGACCCGTCACGACAACACAGGAGACGACCATGGACATGATCTCGAAACGCCGCGCTTCGCGAACGTTGGCAGTGCTTTTCAGCGCTGCGCTGCTGGCCGCCTGCGGTGGCGGTGACGACGCACCGGCACCCGCCTCGGCCCCCGCGCCTGCACCCGGCCCCGCACCGGCGCCCACGCCGGCCACCGCCTTCGCCACGCCGACCAGCACCACCACCACCGCGCAGGCCGGCGGCGTCGAAACCTACCAGTACGCCGAGAACGGCGCCGCGCAGACCGCCGGCACGCCCGCCTTCGCCGCCAGTGCGGTGAGCTTCGGCGCCACGCTAGCCTCCGCACAAGGCTATGCCGGCGCGGCACTGCGCCTCTACGCACCCAACAACACCGCGTTCAACGCCAGCAGCTATTCGCGCATGCGCATCCAGCTGCGAAGCAGCACCGATGCGCTGCTGCTCATCAAGCTGCAGCCCACGCCCGTCTCGGCCGACGGCTGCACCGCCACCGCCGAGGCGGTGGTCAGCTCGACGCTGAGCGAGCTCGTGATCGACCTGAACAGCACCCGCTTCCCGCTGCCCGCCCACTGCGGCAGCGGCACCACGCTCAACACGGTGCGCGCCGGCCTGCTGGCAGTCGACGTGGTCAACCCGGCCTCCACCGCCGGCGCCCACGACCTCGCCGTCGGCTCGATCTCGCTGGAGCCCTGAGGCCCCAGCGCAGCAGCAGCACGGGGCGACACAGCCCCGGCTTCCAACCAAGACAGGAGACAACACCCATGAACAAGCTTTTGCGCGCCCTCGCGCTCGCGTTCGCGGCCGGCGCCACCGCCCCGGCCTTTGCCGCCAACTTCTTCGAGGGCTTCGACGGCACCGGCGGCGCCGGCTCCGCCTGGGAAACCGCGAGCTGGCACAACGGCGACATCTTCGGCTGCACCTTCGCCTACAGCGAGGTGTGGCGCACCGGCTGGGGCTCGCTCGCGGCCAACGTCAACAGCAGCAACCGCTCCAACGTGAAATGCGCCGAGGTGCGCACCTGGCAGTCGTTCACCTACGGCAAGTTCGTGACGCGCCTGCAGCCGAGCACCATCGCCGGGTCGAACACCTCGTTCTTCCTCTACACCGGCACGGCCGGCACCTCGAGCCACTTCGAAATCGACATCGAGTTCATCCACGGCGGGCGAACGCTGCACACCAATGTGTGGACGAACGGGCGCCAGAACTACCAGCAGTTCTCGGTGGCCACCGGCTGGCGCACCATCGGCTTCGAGTGGCGCCCGAGCTACGTGCGCTGGTTCCATGTCGAGGCCAACGGCACCGAGCGCGAGTTCCGCCGTGTCAACACCAGCATCAGCACGCCAATGCGCCTCATGATGAACCACTGGGTGGGCAACAACTCGGCCGGTGCGGTCAACTTCGTCGGCACCTACAACGGCGGCGGCGGCCCCGCCTACTACGACTGGGTGCGCGTCAGCGACTGAGACCCCCTAGCCCCACTCTCCACCGTGCAAAGGATCAAGATGAAAGCAGCGCTCGCCTCGGGCATCTGGTTGGCGGCCCTCGCGGCGGCGGGTTGTGGCGGTGGGTCCGGCTCGGTCTCCGCCGCGCCGGCGGCGGGTGGCCTGCCCGAGGGCTACCGCCTCGTCTGGAGCGACGAGTTCGACACCACCGGCCTCCCCGACCCGGCGAAGTGGGGCTACGACACCTACCGCAACCGCGACGGCTGGTACAACAACGAGCTGCAGTACTACTCGGCCGCGCGCGCGGAAAACGCCCGCGTGGAAAACGGCTCACTCATCATCACCGCGCGGCGCGAGCGCCTGGCCTCGGCGCCTGACTTCGGCGGCCAGAACTACACCTCCGCGCGGCTGCTCACGCGGGGCCTCGCCTCGTGGACCTACGGCTTCTTCGAGGTGCGCGCCAAGCTGCCCTGCGCGATGGGCGCGTGGCCCGCGATCTGGATGCTCGGCGATCGCGGCACCTGGCCCGACGACGGCGAGATCGACATCATGGAGCAGACCGGCTGGCAGCCCGGCCGCATCCTCGGCACTGCCCACATGCGCGACTTCAACGGGGCCAACGGCCGCGGCTCGCACACCAACGTGGCCGACACCTGCAACACCTTCCACCGCTACCAGGTGCGCTGGACACCCGAGGCCATCACCTGGGGCGTCGACGACGTCACCTACTTCACCTACGCCAAGCCCGCCGGCGCCAGCTACGGCAACTGGCCGTTCGACCACCCGCAACACCTGCTGCTCAACGTGGCCGTCGGGGGCATCCTGGGCGGCACGCCCGACGATGCGGCCTTCCCGGTGCGCATGGAAGTCGACTACGTCCGCGTGTACCAGCGCTGAACGCCGACCGCCGGCCACCCGGCGCGTGAACCCGCGGCTGGGCGTACCACGTCCTTGCCGACTACTGCGCACATCGGGGCCTGCCCGGTGTGCCCTCGGGTTCATCCCTCATTCAACAATCCGTCGCCAACGTCGATAGCTGCTGAGGCTTGAACGCCTGCGCAGTTCGACGCCCTGCGCTCGCGCCCGCAGGCTGCCAAGAACAGCACACACCTGGCTGCGCCAGCGCTTCAAGATCGATCAAGAACCGCCGATAGAGCACCCTATGACCCTCATATCGTTCGCATGTCTCGCGCTCGGCCTCTTCGTCGGCGCCGGCGTCACTTTCTGGTGGAGCCGCCAACGCAGCGCCGCCGCCGTGGAGCTGGCCCGCCACACCGCCGTGCAGGCTGTCGAACAGGCCAGCGCCGCCACCGTCGCCGAGCTGCAACGCCAGCTCGAGGAACTCTCCCGCACCGCCGCCGCCGACCGCGCGGCCCTCGAAGCCACGCACCAGGAACAGCACCGCACCCACCAGATGCTGCTGAAGACGGTGAGCAGCGGCGCCGAATCATTGAAGAACCACGCCCTCGAAGGCGCCGACCGCCTGGGCAGCACCATCGACAAGCTGCTCGGCCTCATCGAGACCTTCGAGCGCTGGAACGGCGAGCTCAACCAGCTGCTGCAGCACAACCGCGAGATGCACTCGAAGAACGACGAGTTCGCGCAGATCGTGAACCAGGTGATCATCGTCGCGCTCAACGCCTCGATCGAGGCCGCCCGCGCGGGCGACCAGGGCCGCGGCTTCGCCGTCGTCGCCGCCGAAGTGCGCGACCTCGCCACACGCGCCGACAAGCTCTCGAAAGACTACCGCTCCAACCTCTACAAGAACGACCTCATCACCGGCAGCACCTTTCAGGACCTGCAGGCCGGCGGCAAGATGATCGTCGGCGCCCTGAACGAGCTGCGCCTGCTCAACGGCAAGACGCGCCAGGCCGTCATGGCGGAGGCGGCGTGAGGATCTTCCAGGTGAGCGACCGGGCGCGCCAGGGGCTCGACCACTTCGTCGCGCAAGCCGCCAGGAACTCGCTCGTGCGCCACGGCGAGCCCTGCGAGGTCGTGCCCGACGACGACACGCTGGTGCCCAAGGCGCCCGACGTGGTGATGTTCACCGTCACCTCGTACCTCTTCCGCGTCGTGCTCCTGATCCAGTTCGACCGCGACCCGGCCACCCGCGCCTACATGGCTGGTCTCGCCTCCACGCCGGTCGACGAGATGAACGGCGAGCGCTTCTTCGACACGATGAACGAGCGCGGCAACCTCTTCTGCGGTGCGTTCAACCGCGACCTGGTGCCGTTCTTTCCCCACATCGGCATGTCCACCCCTTGCGTGCTCAAGCGCAACTCGGTGGAGCACATCACGGCGGTGAAGCCGAGCTACCACCGGCGCTTCCGCTGCGAGCTGGCGCCGGGCGTGGCGATGTATTTCACGCTGGCGCTCTGCGCCGATGCCGATTTCGACTTCGCCTTCGAACCGCGTGCGGAAGAGGAAACCGACACCGCCGGCGAACTGGAAATGTTCTGACCTTTCCTGTTTCTCTCTCACTGACTTTCAAGAGGTAATCCAAATGGCCCAGATCCTGGTGGTGGACGATTCGAGCACCGTGCGCGTCGAAGTGAGCGACTTCCTGAAGAAGGCGGGTCTCGCGGTGGAAACCGCGGTCGACGGCCGCGACGGCCTCTCCAAGCTCAAGAGCGACCCCGGCATCAAGCTGGTCGTGAGCGACGTGAACATGCCCAACATGGATGGCCTGACCATGGCCGAGAAGATCCGTGGCGAGCTCAACAACGCGGCCGTCAACATCGTGATGCTGACCACCGAGAACTCACCCATCATGAAAGAGCGCGGCAAGGCCGCCGGCATCAAGGGCTGGATCGTGAAGCCCTTCAAGGGCGACGCCGTGCTCGCCACCTTCAAGAAGCTCGCTGGCGCCTGACCGGCTGCATCGCGGGGCCCGGCTGCGGCGGGGCTGGAAAAGAATTCATGCGCATCACGCGCTGCACACCATGCTGTTCCGCCTGATCCTCCTCACGGCCGCCTTGCTCGGCCTGCTTCCCTCTGCTTTCGCCGCCGAGTCCGCCTGCCAGGCCTGCGGCGTGCAGGTGACGACGCTGGCCCAGCCTCTCAAGCTGGCCGGCACCTGGCTCTTCACCCGCGACGACAAGCCGCAGAACAAGGACGTCGGCCTCGACACCTCCGACTGGAAGCTCGCCAAGGCCCCGGGCCCGTGGAAGCACATCTACGGCGACAAGCAGAACTTCTCCGTCGGCTGGTACCGCGGCAGCCTGCACTTCGCGCCCGAGCTGGTGGGCCGGGAAGTGGTGCTGCTGGTCAACACCTACATGGCGCGCACGCAGGTGTTCGTCAACGGCCAGCTGATCTACGCGCGGCCGCACGACATCAACGTCGAGCGCTACCACTCGATCCAGCCGATCCCCGTCCGCTTCAAGATCACCCAGCCTGAGCAGGTGGTGGCGATCCGCGTCGACACGCCGCTCATGACCGGCATCTACCAGCTGCCGCTGGAGATCCATGCCTACGACCAGCACGACGCCAGCCTCGTGGCCCACCAGGTGTGGGGCGGCGAGATGCGCACCATCATCTCGTACGTGGTGCTGACCTTCGGGCTCTTCTTCCTGCTGGTCTATGCCAAGACACGCCACTCGATGTACCTGGTGGCGGCGATGGCCAGCATCCTGATCTTCCCGTTCTTCGCGGCGCCGGGCGACTACTTCCTGCAGATCTTCCAGCCCGAGACGATGCTGTACTGGCACTACACCGGCCTGTCGGCGATCTTCGTCTTCTACCTGTTCACGCAGTACGTCCACGTCTTCACGCCCAAGCTGAACTGGTTCTTCGGCATCACGCAGACGCTGCTCGCGCTGGGCTGCGGAGCGCAGATGTTCTTCCCCGACCTCACGCTCTTCCAGGGCATGCGCAGCGCCCTCTTCATCGAGAGCCTGGTCATCGGCGTGCTGTCGCTCTACATGACGGTGCGCGGCGCCATGAAGCAGCGGCCGGGCGCCCGCCCGCTGGCCTTCGGCCTGCTCGTCTTCCTCGTCACCGGCACCAACGACGTGCTGCTGGCCCTGGGCGTCATCAGCTCCATGGCGGTGATCTTCACCGGCGTGGCCACTTTCGTGGCGGCCATGCTGTACGTGGCCTGCATGCGCTTCGCCAACACCTTCCTCGAGAACAAGAAGCTCCTGACCGACGTGCAGGCGCTGAACGACAACCTCGAAGCCCTGGTCGCCGAGCGCACGCAGCAGCTGCACGAGAAGACGCACGACATCCACGCCATGCTGCAGAACATGCCGCAGGGCGTGCTGACCATCACCGGCGACAACGCCATCCACCCCGAGTACTCCGCCTACCTCGAAACCATCTTCGAGACGAAAGACATCGCCGGCCGGAACGTGATGGCCCTGGTGTTCGCCGGCAGCAACCTCGGCGCGGACCGCCTGTCGCAGGTGGAAGCCGCCGCGGCCTCGTGCATCGGCGAAGACCGCATGAACTTCGATTTCAATTCGCACCTGCTGGTGCCGGAGTTCGAGAAGACGCTGCCGGATGGCCGCCTGAAGTCGCTGGCGCTCAGCTGGTCGCCGATCTGCGACGAGCACGACACGGTCGAGAAGCTCATGCTCTGCGTGCGCGACGTCACCGAGCTCAAGCGCCTGGAGCACGAGGCCAGTGCGCAGAAGCGCGAGCTGGAGATCATTGGCGAGATCCTGGCGGTGAGCCAGGAGAAGTTCCACGAGTTCGTGGGCGGTGCGCTGAAGTTCTGCGCCGACAACAAGCGCCTGATCGAGCAGGCCGCGCCCCGCAGCGCGGAGACGGTGAACCTGCTCTTCCGCAACATGCACACGGTGAAGGGCAACGCCCGCACCTACGGACTGCTGTACCTGACCAACCTCGTGCACGAGACCGAGCAGGCCTATGACGACCTGCGCAAGGGCAAGGCCGAGTGGAACGGCGAGGCGTTGCTGGCGCAGCTCGCCGAGGTGCAGGCGATGCTCGAGGAATACGCCCGCATCAACGACCACGTGCTGGGCCGCCAGGGCCCGGGCCGCCGCGGCAGCGTGGAGAAATTCGTGATGGTCGACAAGGCTCAGGTCCAGCAGTCGCTCGGCCTCCTGGTCAACGTGGACCAGAACGACCCGGCCGCGATGCGCGCCGTGCTCGCGCAACTCGGCCGCACGCTGAACCTGATCGGCACCGAACGCATCGGTGAGACCCTCGCCGGCCCGATCGAGTCGTTGCCGTCGCTGGCCCGCGAGCTGGGCAAGGAAGTACCGGTCGTGCACATCGAGGACCACGGCATCGTCCTGCGCACCCAAGTGGGCGGCCTGCTGAAGAACGTGTTCTCCCACCTGCTGCGCAACGCCGTCGACCATGGCCTGGAGCCCACGGCAGAGCGCCTGTCCTGGGGCAAGCCAGCGGCCGGCCGCATCGACATCGCCCTGTCGGTGGACGACGGCAAGCTGCACATCCACCTGCGCGACGACGGCCGCGGCATGGCCATCGCGAGGATCCGCGAGCGTGCGTTGGAGTGGGGACTCATCGCGGCTGGTGATCAGCACACGCCGGAGGAGATCGCGCAGGTCATCTTCCACTCGGGCTTCTCGACTGCCGAGCGTGTCACCGAGGTGTCGGGCCGCGGGGTGGGCATGGATGCGGTCAAGGGCTTCCTGGAGAAGGAAGGCGGCAGCATCGAGATCCGCTTCACCGGCGACGAAGTGCGGGGCCACCGGCCGTTTGAGCTGGTGCTGAGCTTGCCGGACAAGTACGCGGCTTCGTTGGATGCGGCGCTGTCGTTTGACGCGCTGCGTCAGCGGCTTGCGAGCGCTTCGCTGGCTGCGCGCTGAGGTCTGGTTCACTGCGTGAGGCTGCGCCGGGTCTCGGCCCGGCCGCCGAGTTAATTCTTTTGCTTCGCCAAAAGAAGTAACCAAGAAAAGGCGACCCGACGGTGGCGGTCCGGCCGAAGGCCGGACTGCTCTGCGGTGCTCGGTCTTGAGGGGCCGCGCCGAACTCACTTCGCGAGCTGCGCTCGCTACGTTCAGACAGGCGGCGCGAAGTCAGTTCACGAAGCGCGCTCACGCGCGCGCCCCTCAAGCCCTGCGCTCCTCGACGCCACCCACGGGAGCGATACAGCTCGCTTCGCATCGCAACACGGGCGGAGCGCTGCGCGCCCGCCCATCAAGCACGAGGCGAAGCGAGTCGAGAGTGTGATGCCCGCGAAGCGGGCGGCGGTATCCCGGGGCCCTTGAGAGCCGTCGAGCAGCGCAGGGCTTGGGGTGGCGCGCGCAGCGCGCTTCGTGAACTGATTTCGCGCAGCTGTTTGAGCGCAGCGCCGCAGGCGTGTAGCGAGTTCTGCGCGACACCCCAAGTCCGAGCAGCGCAGAGCAGTCGGCCCTAGGCCGACCGGCGAACGGGGTGCCCTTTCTTTTGGTTCCTTTTCTTTGGGCAAGCAAAGAAAAGGGACTGCGCCGCCGGGCGCACATCCCGGCGCAGCCTCACGCAGTGAATCACGTCAGCCCTGTGCACCAATCACAGAACCGATGCGAATCGAGTGCGTCTCCGGAATCTCGGAATGCCCCAGCACCTTGAGCCGAGGCGCCGCCCGCTTCAACAACCGCGCCATCGGCGCGCGAATCATGTCAGGCACCAACAGGCAAGCCGGATGCCCCAGATCTTCCTGCCGCTTCGCCGACTGCGCCGCACTGCGCGCCAGCGTGTCAGCCACGCCGGGGTCCAGCGCCGCACCGTGTGGTGAGTTCAACGCCTGTGTCACCAGCCGCTCGAGCTCAGGCTCCAGCGCGATGACCTCCAGCTCCTGCACCGGCCCATAGATCTGCTGCACGATCGCCGGCGCAATGTGGATGCGGATGCGCCGCGACAGCTCCGACGGATCGCTCACCGTCGACGAATGCTCCGCCAGGCACTCCACGATGGAGCGCATGTCGCGGATGTGCACGCCCTCCTCCAGCAGCAACTGCAGCACCTTCTGCAACGACGGAATGCTCACCATCTTCGGCACCACGTCCTCGATCATGCGCGGCGCGAGCTTGGTCACGTGCTCCACCAGCTGCTGCACTTCCACACGGCCGAGCAGGCGGGCGGCATGCATCTGCATCAGGTGCGACAGGTGCGTGGCGATCACGGTCGAGCAGTCGACGACCGTGAAGCCGTTCATCTGCGCGGCTTCGCGCTGGCGCTCCTCGATCCACACGGCGGGCAGGCCGAAGGCGGGATCGGTGGTCTTGGTGCCGATGAGGTTCGTCGTCGCGCCGCCCGGGTTGATGGCGAGCAGCATGCCCGGGAAGGCTTCGCCCTCGCCCACCACCGCGCCACGCAGCGTGAGGCGGTACATGCTGGGCTTGAGCTCCAGGTTGTCGCGGATGTGCACCGGCGGCGGCAGGAAACCCACGTCCTGCGCGAACTTGCGGCGCACGCCCTTGATGCGCTGGAGCAGGTCGCCGTTCTTGGCCTTGTCGACCAGCGCGATCAGGCGGTAGCCCACTTCCAGGCCCAGGGTGTCGACGGGTTGCAGGTCGTCCCAGGTGGCTTCGGCGTTCGGCTCGGCGGCCACGGCCTGGGGCGGCGGTGCGAGCTTGGCGCGCTGGTTTCGCCTGTGCATCCACCAGGCGCCATAGCCCAGGCCCGAGGCGATCATCAGGAAGACGAAGTGCGGCATGCCCGGGATCAGGCCCAGGAGGCCGATGACACCGGCGGTGATGGCCAGCGTGCGCGGCGAGTTGAAGACCTGGTGGCCGATCTGCGTGCCGACGTCCTGCTCCTTGCCGACGCGCGAGACCACCATGGCAGCGGCCACCGAGATCAGCAGTGCGGGCACTTGCGCGACCAGCGCATCGCCGATCGCCAGCAGGATGTAGCTGTTGGCCGCCTGCCCGGCCGACAGGTTGTGCTGCACCACGCCGATGATGAAGCCACCGATGATGTTGATGAAGAGGATGAGCAGGCCCGCCATCGCGTCGCCGCGCACGAACTTGGAGGCACCGTCCATGGAGCCGAAGAACTCGGCCTCCGCGCCCACTTCGGCGCGGCGCCGCTTGGCTTCCTTGTCGTCGATGAGGCCGGCGTTCAGGTCGGCGTCGATCGCCATCTGCTTGCCGGGCATCGCGTCCAAGGTGAAGCGCGCCGCCACTTCGGCGATGCGCTCCGCACCCTTGGTCACCACCACGAAGTTGATGACCACGAGGATGGCAAACACGATCAGGCCGACCGCGAAGTTGCCGCCGATCAGGAAGTGGCCGAAGGATTCGATCACCTTGCCGGCGGCGCCCGGGCCGGTGTGGCCTTCCATCAGCACCACGCGCGTGGACGCGATGTTGAGCGACAGGCGCATCAGCGTCGTCAACAGGATCACCGTCGGGAAGGCCGAGAAATCGAGCGGGCGCACCATGTAGGCGGCCACCACCATCACCATCAGCGCAAGCGCGATGTTGAGCGTGAACAGCATGTCGAGCGCAAACGCCGGCAGCGGCAGCACCATCATCGCGAGCACGAGGATGATGAACACCGGCGCCATCAGCGCCTTCATCGCACCGGCGTGCTGTGGCCCGAGCCACGACTGCAACTGCTTCATCACCCCATTCATTCGATCACCTCGTCAGGCACCCAGCCCGGCTTGTTGTGCGGGTCCAGCTCCGGCGGCACGTGCAGGTCGGGCAGCTCCCCCGGCATCGCCACGCGGCCGGCCATCGCGGCGCGCAGCTGGTAGACGTAGGCCAGCACCTGCGCCACGGCCGAGAAGAGCGCCGCCGGGATCTCGCGGTCGACTTCGGCATGCGCATACAGGGCACGGGCCAGCACGGCGGCCTGCAGCACCGGCACGCGCGAATCCTTGGCGGTGTCACGGATCTTGAAGGCCATCAGGTCGGCGCCCTTGGCCACCACCTTGGGTGCGCCCATCTTGGCGTCGTCGTACTTGAGCGCGACCGCATAGTGGGTCGGGTTCATCACCACCAGGTCGGCATTGGGAACGGCGGCGAGCATGCGCTTGTTGGCCAGTTCGCGCATGCGCGCACGCGCCTTGGCCTTGACCTCGACGTTGCCCTCGGCCTCCTTGTGCTCCTGCTTCATTTCCTGGTGGCTCATCTTGAGCCGCTGGGCGTGCAGGAACTTCTGCAGCGGTACGTCGATCGCCGCAAAGCCGGCCAGGGCCAGCAGCAGCAGCAACATGCCGCCGATGATGGCGGTGCCGGCATGCGACAGCGCGGCCGGCAGCGACATGGCCAGCACGCCGCCGAAGGTCTCGATGTTGGCGTGCAGGTAGAAGGCGCCGATGGCGCCGAGGATGAGCGCCAGCACCGAGGCCTTGAGCGCGTCGATCAGCTGCTGCTTGGAGAAGATGCGCGGGATGCCGGTGATCGGGTTGAGCTTGCCGAAGTTGGGCACGAGCGGCTTGAAGGTCCACACCCAGCCGCCGGCGAAGAGGCTGGCGGCCAGCGCCACGATCATCATCAGCACGCCCAGCGGCAGCACGATCAGCAGCATCTGCAGCGCGAGCTCGGCCAGGCGCTCGGTCATGAACTGCGGCGACTGCACCGACGCGGCGTTGAAGCGCAGGCCGTTCTGCAGCAGCTTGCCCGACCAGTGCGTGATCTGCGGCGCCGCGGCCACGACGGCCGCGCCACCCACCGCGATGGCGGCAAAGTGCCCCAGGTCGCGCGAACGGACGACCTGGCCCTCTTTGCGGGCTTTGTCCAGCTTCCGTTGCGAAGCTGGCAGGTTGCGGTCTTGGTCGGAGGCGGCCATGGAGAGTCAGCGTCAGTGCCCTCCATTGTTTCGAGATGCGCCGCGAACTTGAGGCGAATAAAGCCGGTTGTCACCCGTCAGTTTCCGTGTTGCGCGTGTGAACAACTGCTCGGCCTTCAAGCACCTGCCCCCGTTCGGGTGTCTCGAGCGAACAACAACCGACTCGCGCGCGACAGGGCAACGCTGCCGCGGCGGGAACAATCCCGCCGCCGCCAGGGAGGCGGTAACCATCAACATTCAGGACTACGATGAAAACGATTCAGTTGGCCGTGGCTGCTGCTGCGCTCACCCTTTCTTCTGCCGCCATGGCGCAGTCGGCCTATGTCACCGGCAATGTCGGCCTGGGCTACGTGGACGCCTGCGACGACACCCCCAATTGCGACGACAGCTCGACCGCCTTCAAGTTCGTCGGCGGCTACGACTTCGGCGCCGGCTTGGCCGCAGAGCTCGGCTACATCGATTTCGGCAAGGCCCGCTTTTCCGTTCCCGGCTTCACCGCGGACTTCAAGGTGTCTGGCCCGACCTTCGGCTTTGCCTACAACGCGCCGCTGTCCAAGGATGTCGGCCTGAACATGCGCCTGGGGATTGCCAACCTCAAGACCAAGATCAGCGCCACGGCTTCCGGCTTCGGCAGCGCGTCCGACTCCGAAACCAATTCGGTTCCGTATTTCGGTCTCGGGCTCAACTTCGCGGTGGCGCAGAACGTCCGATTCGAGGCAGGCGTCGACTTCAGCCGCGGTGAATACGACACCGAGAAGGCGGACGTTCGCGCGCTCACCTTCGGCCTGCGGGTGAAGTTCTAAAGCCTGCGAGGTGCCGGCGGCCCACGTCGGCACCTTGGCGCCGAGGCCCTCACTGGAAGCGCGACAGCATCTGCTCCAGCACCATGGTGAACGGCGCCTGCATCATCGGCAGCGTGAGCAGCACCCCGAGCAGGCCGACGGCCAGCGTGATGGGGAAGCCGATGGCAAAGATGTTCATCTGCTGCGACACGCGCGAGATCACGCCCAGCACGAGGTTGACGAAGAGCAGCATCGTCAGCATGGGCAGCGCGATCCACAGGCCGAGCTGGAAGACTTCGGCCCCCCAGGTCTGCGGCTGCAGCGCACGCAGCACCGAAAACGGCTCGGGCGACACCGGGAAGACCTGGAAGCTGCCCACCAGCGCCATGATGATCAGCAGGTGGCCATTGATCACGATGAAGAGCCAGGCCACCACCGTGCCGAAGAAGCGACCCACCGCCGTGCCCTGCCCGCCGGTCGCGGGGTCGAAGAAGCCGGCGTAGTTCAAGCCCATCTGCAGGCCCACCAGTTCGCCCGCGAACTCGATCGCGGCGAACACGATCCGCGCCGCGAACCCAAGCGTCAGGCCCACCAGCACCTGCTGGACGACGACCAGCACCGCGGCCGCTGAGTTCAGCTGGATCACCGGCATCGGCGGCAGCGAGGCCTGCGCGCAGACGGTGATGAGAAACGCCAGCGCCACGCGGATGCGCATCGGCACCTGGCGCTGCGACAGCACCGGGATGGTGGTGAAAAGCGCCAGCGTGCGGATGAACGGCCACAGGAGCGGCGTGAGCCACTCCATGACCTGGGCGTCGCTGAAGGTGAGCACGGTCAGCCCAGCCGGCCGCTCGGCCGCCCGGAGGCCGGCTGCGCCCCCTCGGGGGGCAGGAGCGAAGCGACGTGGGGGCTCATCCAACCGCGCCAGGGATGGACGTCAGCGTGCGCTGGAGGTATTCGACGAGCGTCGTCAGCATCCACGGCCCGGCAATCGCCATCACCGCCACCGCGGCGACGAGCTTGGGCACGAACGACAGCGTCGACTCATGGATCTGCGTGGCCGCCTGGAAGATGCTCACGAGCAGGCCCACGCCGAGGATGACCAGCAGCACGGGCGCGGCCACCATCAGCAGGAGATACAGGCCTTGCTGGCCGACGGTGAAGACTTGTTGGGAATCCATGGTCGCGTCTCTATTGGGCGAAGCTCGCCGCGAGCGAACCCAAGAGCAGGTTCCAGCCATCGGCCAGCACGAAGAGCATCAGCTTGAAGGGCAGCGCCACCAGCACCGGGCTCAGCATCATCATGCCCAGGCTCATCAGCACGCTGGCCACGATCATGTCGATCACCAGGAACGGGATGAAGATGAGAAAGCCGATCTGGAAGGCGCTTTTCAGCTCGCTGGTCACGAAGGCCGGCACCAGCACCTTGAAGGGCACGTCGGCCGCCTTCACGCTCGGGTCGAGCTTGGCGAGCTTGGCGAAAAGGGCCACGTCGGACTGGCGCGTCTGCTTGAGCATGAACTCGCGCATCGGCACCTCGCCGCGCTTGAGCGCTTCGTCGAAGGCGATCTTGTTTTCGCTGTAGGGCTGGTAGGCCTGCGCGTAGACCTTGTCGAGCGTCGGGCTCATCACGAAGAAGGTGAGGAAGAGGCTGAGGCCCACGATCACCTGGTTGGGCGGCGCCGACTGCGTGCCGAGCGCCTGGCGCAGGAGGCTCAGCACGATCACGATGCGGGTGAAACCGGTCATCAGCAGCAGCACGGCCGGCAGGAAGCTGAGGGCGGTGAAGAACAGCAGCGTCTGGATCGGCACCGAGTAGCTGGTGCCGCCCGCGCCCTGGCCCACCACCAGCGGCAGGCTCGGGCCGCCGGCTTGCTGGGCTAAAGCCATGCAGGGGATTGCCGATAACAACGACAAGCCTGCGATGCGGGCCACGCGTTTCACGCGGGGCGAAAAAAAAGCGAGTTCAGTGTTCACCACTGGGTCCTTGAGGGTCGCGGCGCAGCTTGGCGAGCAGCTGGGCAAAAGGCGGAACGGGCGCAGCACCGGTGGACGGCAGCGCGTCGGCCTGCGGCGCCATGGTGTGCAGCGTGGTGATGGTCTGTGCGGTCACGCCGAGCACGAGCCACTGGCGATCGGCGCCCTGCCCCACTTCGACGGTGACGATGCGCTGGCTGGGCGACAGCGGCAGCATCGCGACGCTGCGCATCACGCCCTGGCCGCCGGCGCCGCCCATCGGGGTGCGCTTGAGCAGCCACAGCGCGGCCGGGATCATCGCGATGATCGCGATGAACCAGAGCACGGAAGTCAGTCCAGTCGACATCAGCCGCCCTTCGAAAGACGGCGCATGCGCTCGCTCGGCGTCACGATGTCGGTCAGGCGGATACCGAACTTGTCGTTCACCACCACCACCTCGCCCTGGGCAATGAGGTAGCCGTTGACCAGCACGTCCATCGGTTCGCCGGCCAGCGCGTCGAGCTCGACCACCGAGCCCTGTGCGAGCTGCAGGATGTGCTTGATGGGGATGCGCGTGCGACCCAGTTCCACGGTGAGCTGCACCGGGATGTCCAGGATCATGTTGATGTCGTTGCCCGCCGCCGCCGGGTTGGCCTGGTTGAAGTTCTGGAAGGCCACGGGTGCGGCCTGCTCGGCCTGCACTTCGTTGGCGACCTCGGGCTTGGCTTCGGCGAGTGCGGCGGCCCACTCGGCGGCCATCGCGTCTTCGGCAGACTGGGGGGTGTTCTCTTCAGCTGACATTGTTCTCTCCAAGCCAGGTCATGTTTGAACTGGACAACATGCGATCGATCTTGAGGGCGTACTTGCCGTTGGACGTGCCGTAGTGGCAGTCGAAGATGGGCACCCCCACCACCTTGCCCTGGATGCCGGCTTCGAGGTCGAGCTCGATGAAGTCGCCCGGCTTGAAGGCGAGCAGCTGCTCGACCGTGGCATCGGCCTTGGCGAGTTCCGCCACGACCTCGACCTCGGCGGCCTGGATCTGCTGCTTCATCAGGTTGACCCAGCGGCGGTCCGGCTCGTTGCTGTCGCCCTGGATGGTCGAATACAGCACGTCGCGGATGGGCTCCAGCGTGGCGTAGGGAATGCAGAAGTGGATGGTGCCCGTCGTGTCGCCGATCTCAAGCGTGAAGCTCGTGGCGACGACGATCTCGCTCGGCGTGGCGATGTTGGCGAACTGGGGCTGCATTTCCGAGCGCTGGTAGTCGAGCTCCAGCGGGTAGATGCCGTGCCAGGCCTTCTTGTATTCGGCGGTGATCACCTCGACCAGGCGCGTGATGATGCGCTGCTCGGTGGGCGAGAAGTCGCGGCCTTCGATGCGGGTGTGGAACTTGCCGGCGCCGCCGAAGAGCGCATCGATCACGGCGAACACGAGCGTCGGGTCGCACACGATCAGGCCCGAGCCGCGCAGCGGCCGCACGCTCATGATGTTGAAGTTGGTCGGCACCACGATCTCGCGCAGGAAGGCGCTGTACTTCTGCACCTTGATGCCGCCGATCGAGATCTCCGGGCTGCGGCGGATGAAGTTGAACAGCCCGATGCGGATGTTCCGCGCGAAGCGCTCGTTGATGATTTCCATCGTGGGCATGCGCCCACGAACGATGCGTTCCTGGCTGGCGATGTCGTAGTCGCGTATGCCGCCGGTGGGGGCATCTTCCTGCTCGAGCTTCTGGCTCTCGCCGGTGATGCCCTGCAGCAGCGCATCGACTTCGTCTTGCGACAGGATCTGTTGGTTCATGTTCTTACTGAACGATGAAGTTCGAGAAATGGACGCGCTTGATGGGGTTGCCGGAGGACACCGGCCCAGCCTTCTTCTTTTTCTTCGGCTTCTCTTCGTCTTCTTCCTCTTCGTCGCTGGCCTCGGCCTTGGCGACGGGCTCGTCCTTCACCTCGATGCCGAGCGGCAGGGCCGCCTCGCGCATGATGTCTTTCGCCAGGGCGAGCTTGCCCTCGCGAGACAGCAGCTGGCCGGAGGTCTTGTGCGACAGCACCATCAGGATGCCGTTGCGGATGGCCGGCATGTAGGCCTTCATCTCTTCGGCGAACTTGGCGTCTTCGACTTCCAGCGTCACGCCGATTTGGGCGTAGCGGTCGCTTTCCTTGTCGGCGAGGTTGACGACGAAGGGCTCGAGCGGCACGAACACCGGCGGGTTCTTCGCGGCGTCCTTGCGCTTGGCCTCGGCGGCGGCCTGGCCGTCGCCCTCGCCCTCTTCGGCTTCGGCGGCGGCCTTCTTCTTCATCATGACCATGGCCGCACCACCGCCACCCAGCGCGAGCACGAGCACGGCGGCGAGGATGATGATCAGCTTCTTCTTGCCCTTCGGGGCAGGGGCATCGCCGGCGACGGCATCGGCCGTGGCGGCAGCGGCTTTGGACATGAACGCTCCTTCAATGGAGAGCCCGCACGGGGCTCTGCTTGAAGGAAATTATGAAAACCGGGGCGGTTTTCGAAGGCTCGATAAGCGGGCAGAAAGCCCGGCTTCCGCGGAGCGGCGTCCTGACCCGGGCGCCACGGCGCCGTCAGGCGTAGAGGTCGACGCCGCCGGCCGACACGCGGCCCACCGTGCGGCGGGGTGTGACATCCGTCTCATTCGAGCCGCCGATGGCGCGGGTGCCCGAGCGGTCACCGCCACGTTCACCGTCACCACCCTGCTCGCGTCCACGGGCCTGGCTGTGCACGCCGCCCCCTGAAAGCGTGAACCCTGCCTCGCGCAGCGAGGCGGCAAGCTCCGGCAAGCCGCTTTCGATGATCTGCCGCGTGGTGGCCGAATCGGCGCCGAAGTTGACCTGCGCCTGGGTGCCGTCGATCGCGATCTGCACGGAGATCGGGCCCATCTCGGCCGGGTTGAGGTGCAGCTCGGCCTGCTGGATGCCGTCCTTGGCGAGCACGCTGACCTGCACGCCCAGCTCTTTCGGAAACTCGGGCGAGGTGGCCGGGGTGGGCACCTGCACGCTCGCCGGCGCGGCGGCCTCGCTGCCGCGCGTGGTGGCGCCTGCAGGCTGCAGGCCGGCAGCCGCTGCGTTGAACGCAGGCTGGCTGTCCTGCACCGGCTTCGCATCACGGCGGCCCTCTTCGGCCTGGGCCAGCGCGGCCTGGAACGTCGAGGGCGCCGTCGCGTCGGCCTGCACGGCGTCGGGCTTGCCGGCGCGGGTCTTGACGTCGCGCGCCAGCTCCGCGGCATCGGGCCGGGTGTCCTTGGCGGCACCCAGGGCGCCCGCCGCGGCGCCACGCGGGCCGCCCTTCTGGGGCTGGGTGCCATCGGCCGGGGCCTCTTCACCGGCCAGGGCCTGGCCCTTCGCGAGCTCGGCCTCCGGCGGCGCCGCGGGGCGCTGCAGGGCCGCGGCCCAGTCGGCCAGTGCCGGGTCGGCGCAGGGCGGCTGGGTGTCGGTGTGGGCTTCGGCGGGGTCGACGGCGTCCGTCTTCTCGCCCTCGGGCTTGTCGGTGCGCTTGGCGTTGTCGGCGTGTGTGGCCTTGTCGGCCTTGCCGGCCTTGCTGCGGTCGGTGCGCTCGGCCGACGCGCCGGGCTTGGCGGGCGCCGCTTCGGGCGTGGCCTCGGCCGCAGGCGCTTCGGTCTCGCGCGACTGGGCCTGGCTCAGCGCCTTGGCAAAACCTTGCGGCGAGCCAGCCGACGACGACGGCGCCTGCGGCGCGGGCATCTGCGGGGCCACCGGCGGAACGAAAGACGAGATGGCGGGGTTCATGGGTTCTGTGGGTCTCAGGCCACCATCGGGCGCTGCTGCGCTTGCGCCCAGGCGGCGCGGGCGGCGAATTCATCGGTCTGCTTCTGGTCGCGGCGGTCGGCGGCGAGGCGCTGCTCGGTCAAGCGGCGCTCCAGCAGCTTGCGCACCGAGGCGACGCGCATCTCCTGCTCGCGCAGCTCGTCGCGCGCCAGCTCGACCTTGCGCTCGGCATGCGCGGCGATCTGCTGCTGCTGGTCGATGGCCTGCGAGAGCCGGCTGCTGAAGCCCTGGTAGCACTGCAGGATGCTCACCGAGCTGTTCTTGCTGAACTGCTCGCGGAAGCGCCCTTCGTATTCCTTGCGGTACTGCACCAGCTGCTCGGCCTGGTTCTGCGCGACGGCGAGGGCATCGCTCGCCTGCTGCACCAGCGAGATGGCAGCGTCGCGCTCGCGCTCGGCTTGCGACAAGAGGGCCATCAAGGGATCGATCGAAGGGTTGCTCATGGTGCAGCCTCAGTCATTCATTGGGTGGTGAGCTCGCGCAGCTCGCGCAGGCTCTGGGTGAGGGACGCCGGGCGGTGCATGTCCTGCTGCAGCAGCGACACCATCTGCGGGTGCAGGCGCACCGCGGTGTCGAGCTCGTGGTCATGCCCGGGGGTGTAGGCGCCGAGCTGGATCAGGTCGCGCGCCTTGTTGTATTTCGCATGCAGCTGGCGGAAGCGGCGGGCCGCCTCGATGTGCGTGCCTTCGCTCACGTTGTTCATCACGCGCGAGATCGAGCGCTCGATGTCGATGGCCGGGTAGTGGCCGGCTTCGGCGAGCTCGCGGCTCAGCACGATGTGGCCGTCGAGGATGCCTCGCGCTGCGTCGGCGATCGGATCCTGCTGGTCGTCGCCTTCGCTGAGCACGGTGTAGAAGGCGGTGATCGAGCCCACGCCGTGGATGCCGTTGCCGCTGCGCTCCACCAGCTGCGGCAGCTTGGCGAAGCAGCTGGGCGGGTAGCCCTTGGTGGCCGGCGGCTCGCCGATGGCCAGTGCGATCTCGCGCTGCGCCATCGCGTAGCGGGTGAGCGAATCCATCAGCAGCAGCACATGCTGGCCGCGGTCGCGGAAGTGCTCGGCAATGGCGGTGGCGTAGTTGGCGCCCTGCATGCGGGTGAGCGGCGGCGCATCGGCCGGTGCGGCCACCACGACGGAGCGGCGGATGCCGTCTTCGCCCAGGATGTCCTCGATGAACTCTTTCACTTCACGGCCACGCTCGCCGATCAGGCCGACGACGATCACGTCGGCGGCGGTGTAGCGGGCCATCATGCCCAGCAGCACCGACTTGCCGACGCCGGTGCCGGCGAAGAGGCCGATGCGCTGGCCGCGGCCCACGGTGAGCATGCTGTTGATGGCACGCACGCCGGTGTCCAGCGGCTGGCGGATGGGGTCGCGGTCCATCGCGTTGATGGGGCGGCGCACCAGCGGCTCCTTCTGCACGTGCTGCAGCGGGCCCTTGCGGTCGATGGGGTGGCCGTGCGAGTCGATCACGCGGCCGAGCAGGCCGTCACCCACCGGCAGGTGCTGCGTGCGGTCTTCGCCGCGGCGCCACGGATGGTTGGGGGTGTTGAGCTGCAGCGGCACGATGGGCGACGGACGCGGCACCACGCGGGCCCCGCTCGCCAGGCCCTGCACGTCGCTGCTGGTGGGCATGAGGTAGGCGCGGTCGCCCGAGAAGCCCACCACTTCGGCCAGCACGGGCGGCGCGTTGTGGTGGTCATCCATGTGGATCTGGCACACCGAGCCCACCGGCACGCGGATGCCCGCGGCTTCGAGCACGAGGCCGGCCACGCGCACCAGCGTGCCCTGGGTTTCCAGCGGCACCGGGTCGGCGGCAAAACTCTGCAGGTCGGCGAGGTAGCGGTGCCACTTTTCGCTTTGCTCCACGGCATGGGCTTCGACGGGTGAGGTGATCACGCGGCACCTCGCTCGTCATCGGCATCGTCTTCCTCGTCGCGCGGCGGCGTGCCGTTCCAGCGCTCGTCGCAGCCCAGCGAGGCCGCCACACGGCGCCAGCGGGTCTCAACGCTCGCGTCGATCACGCCGATGTCGGACTCGACCACGCAGCCGCCGCGGGTGACGTCGGCATCGGAGATCACACGCCCTCCCCGCGCTTCGAGCACGTCGGCGGCACCTTGTGCCACCAGGGCATGGTCGTCGGGGTGCACGCGCAGGGTGATGTGCTGGGCGCTGCGCAGCAGGGTGTCGATGGCTTCCTGCGCCACGGCGGCCACGAGTTCGGGGCGCTGGGTCAGCTCGCTGCGCACGATCTGGCGCGCGAGGTGCGTGGCCGAGACGGCCAGGGCACGGGCCATCTCCTGCTGCAGGGCATCGAGCTGGCGGCTGTAGGAATCGGCGATCGCGCCGAGCTGCGCGGTGATCTGCGCGGCATAGCTCTGCTTGAAGCCGTCGAGCGCGACCAGGCCGTCGCGGTAGCCATCCTGGTAGCCGGAGCTGCGGGCCGCCTTGACGTGCGCCGCGAGCTGTTCTTCGGGAGACGGCGCCGGCGGCGCGGGCGGGGCCGGTGGCTCGGCGCGCTGCACCGGCGCCTGCGGTGCGCCTTCGTTGCCGGAGAGCGCACCGGGCTTCCACGCGGCGAAGGAGTTGAGCTCCTCGCGCGGAATGAAGCGGGCGTAGGGGGAGGCGGGCTTGGGCGCCCCTCCGTTTTTAGAGGAACTCATCGTCGCCGCCACCGCCCAGCACGATCTGGCCTTCGTCGGCCAGGCGTCTCACGATCTTGAGCATTTCCTTCTGCTCGGCTTCGACTTCGCTCACGCGCACGGGGCCACGCGATTCGAGGTCTTCGCGCAGCGTCTCGGCCGCGCGGGTCGACATGTTCTTGAACACCTTCTCGCGCATCTCGGGCGTGGCGCCCTTGAGCGCGATGACGAGCGACTCGCTCTGCACTTCCTTCAGCAGCAGCTGGATGCCCTTGTCGTCGATCTTCTCCAGATCGTCGAAGGTGAACATGTTGTCCATGATCTTCTGGGCCAGCTCGTTGTCGGCTTCGCGGATGTAGTCGAGCACCGCGGTCTCGACGCTGCCGCCCAGGAGGTTGATCATCTCGGCGGCCGTCTTCACGCCGCCCAGCGTGGCCTTGCGCAGCTTGTCGCCGCCGGCCAGCACCTTGCTCATCACTTCGTTCAGGTCCTTGAGCGCCGAGGGCTGGATGCCGTCGAGCGTGGCCACGCGCACCAGCACTTCGTTGCGCTGGCGCTCGGTGAAGCACTTGAGCACGCCCGAGGCCTGGTCGAAGTCGAGGTGCACCAGGATGGCGGCCACGATCTGCGGGTGTTCGTTGCGCAGCAGCTCGGCCACCGAGTTGGCGTCCATCCACTTCAGGCTCTCGATGCCCGAGACGTCGCCGCCCTGCAGGATGCGGTCGATCAGCAGGTTGGCCTTGTCTTCGCCGAGCGCCTTGCGCAGCACCGACTTCACGTACTCGTCGGTGTCGGTCACGAGCATGCTCTGCTCCGAGGCCACCGAGGCGAACTTGGTCAGCACGTCGTCGAGCTTGTCGCGCGGAATGCTCTTCATCTTGGCGATGGTCTCGCCCAGGCCTTGCACTTCCTTCGGCGTGAGGTGCTTGAAGACCTCGGAGGCTTCTTCCTCTCCGAGGGACATCAGCAATATCGCGGCGTCTTCCAGACCCTGTGCGTCCATGATTCGATTTCGTTATGCCTTGAGCGTGTCGCCGTTGACCCAGCCGCGCACGATGTTGGCGACGGCGGACGGGTTTTCCTTGGCGAAGGTGCGCGCGCTGGCCAGGTGGGCGCTGACCTTGGGCGACTCGATGCGCAGCAGTTCGGGCTGCTCTTCAGGCAGGCTTTCCTTGTCGTCGACGACGGCGAGCGCCTCGCGCGGCTCGGCGGCCGGCAGCGGCTGCAACGCGGCCTTCAGGGCCGGGCGGATCAGCGTGAAGATGATCACGAGCGCCACCAGGGCGAGCGCGGCAGGCACCACGCCGGCACGCAGCAGGTCGACGGTCGCGGGTTGCTTCCAGATCGGGGTGTCGTCCTTCGGCGCGGCTTCGATCTTGAAGGGCGCGTTGATGACCTTCACCGAGTCGCCGCGCTCCTGCTTGAAGCCGATGCTCTCGCGCACCAGCGTGTTCAGGTTCTCCAACTCGGCGGTGGTGAGGGGGACCGTCGTGGTCTTGCCCTTGGCGTCGGTCTTGGTGATGTGGTTGACGACGACGGCCGCATTCAGGCGCTTCACCGTGCCGGTGGCATTGCGCGTGACCTTCACGGTCTTGTCGACTTCGTAGTTGGTGACGGCGCTGCGGCTGCTGCTGTTCTGGCCGCCGCCAGCCTGTGCGGCCTGCAGCGCCGACGAGGCGCCCGTCACCGGTGCGGTGGCGGCCACCGGCGGCTGGTTGGAGGCCGCGCCGGGGATGCCGGTCGCGCCGCCGCCCTGGCTGCCGCTCTGCTCGCTGGTCTGCATGCTGCGCACGGTGGCCTGGGCATCGGCGCCCTGGTTGGGCTTGAACTCTTCGGAGGTCGACTCGGTCTGCGAGAAGTCGAGGTCGGCGGTGACCTGCGCGCGCAGGTTGTCGCGGCCGACCACGGGCTCGAGGATGTCGAGGATGCGCTTGGTGTAGCTGGCCTCGATCTGGTTGACGTATTGCAGCTGCTGCGCGTCGAGGCCGGCGCCGGAGGCGTTTTCCTGCGCACCGGAGAGCAGCGTGCCGGTCTGGTCGAGCACGCTCACGGCCTTGGGGTTCATCTCGGGCACGGAGCTCGAGACCAGGTGCACGATGCCGGCCACCTGGGCGCGGTCCAGCGTGCGGCCGGGGTAGAGCGTGAGCATCACGGAGGCGCTGGGTTTCTGCTGTTCCCGGAAGAACCCATTTTGATTGGGCAGCGCCAGATGCACGCGTGCGTTTTGCACGGAAGGCATGGCGGTGATGGAGCGGGTCAGCTCACCTTCCAGGCCGCGCTGGAAGGTGAGGCGCTCCTGGAATTGGGTCTGGCCGAATTTCGCACCATCCATCAGCTCGAAGCCGACGACCGAGCCCTTGGGCAGGCCGGCCGAGGCGAGCTTCAGGCGCAGATCGTGAACTTGTGCCGCCGGCACGAGGATCGCGCCGCCGCCTTCGGTGTAGCGATAGGGCACGTTCATCTGCGAGAGCTGGGCAATGATGGCGCCGCCGTCCTTGTCGGACAGGTTGGCGTACAGCACCTTGTAGTCACCCTGGCTGCTCCATAGCGTGAGCGCGGCCAGTACGGCGATGAGCGCGGCAACACCCAGCCCGAGGCCAATGCGGCTCTTGACGGGAAGGGCTGCCAGCCGGGCGCCGAAGCCGGCGTTGGCGGGAAGAACGTTCGGGTTGGCGATGGCGACCGCGTTGTCCATGTTGCTCTGGGTGTGCTCGCTGGGCGCAAATGCACCCGTCTGACATCGATTGTTCGAGAACTTGAGGGAGGGGCATGGCTTGAACAGCCCGCTAAAGGTGCCCCACTTCCGAACATCCTGTTGGAGGAAGAAACATAAAGTTCATCCTCATGAACGTGACCCTCAAGCCCTTCAACTTCGAGCAGGCCGTGGCCCGCGCGGGCCTGGGCGTGGACGGCCAGCCGCTGGGCACCCGCGGCGCCAAGTCCGTCGGGGGCACCGGCTTCCAGCAGCAGCTCACGAATGCGCTGCGCTCGGTGAGCGACAGCCAGAACCAGGCGTCTGAAATGCAGCGCCAGGTGCAACTGGGCAACCCCACCGTGAGCCTCGAAGAGACGATGGTGGCGATGCAGAAAGCGCAGATCGGCTTCCAGGCGACCTTGCAGGTGCGCAACAAGCTCGTTCAGGCGTATTCCGAAATCATGAACATGCAAGTCTGACGACGCATTGCTGCGTTGTCCGACAAGCTTGCATCGGCGCTCGCATGAGCGCTCGCTATCATCGAAAGCTCCAACGACCCTGGAGCTCACCATGCAAGTCCCGATGCGCGCCCTCCTCACGGCCGTCACCACGGCTTTCTTTGCGTGTGGCGCCGCCGCACAGGCCTCAGAGCCCACCGTGATCCAGCGCGTGGAAAGTGCCGTCAAGCGCGGCGCGAGCGCTGCCGAGCGTGGCATCGAGAAAGGCGTGGGCGCCGCGGCCAGCGGGGTGAAACGGGGTGCCAGTGCCGCCGAGCGCGGCGCACGCAAGGCCGGGAGCGCGGTGGAGCGCACCGCAGCACGCATTGGCTTGCCGGCCTCGGGCGCCGCGAGCGAGTCGAAGCCCAACAAGTGACACCTTCACACTCGGTTTCAGCCGGGCGGGCCGATCGCCACCACAATCGCGCCCCATGAGAACCCTCCTCGCCTGCACCGTCCTCACGCTCGCGGCCACTGCCGTGCATGCCGGGCCCAGCGTGAAAACACTGGCGCAGTTCGACCTCGGCTACGCCAAGTGCGAAGCCCGCTTCGAGCACATGAAGGGCCGTGCCGACGACGCCTACCTCGCGCTGTGGAAGATCAAGGCCGACGACCAGCAGCGTGCCGAGCTGGCCAAGCAGCGCAGCACCCCGCGCTACCGCGAGGAGCGCAGCAAGGCGCAGAAGGCGATGGCCAAGCCGAGCCCCGCGCTCGAGGACAAGCTGAACAAGCAGTGCAGCGCCACCTGGAGCGAGCTGCAGCGCGCCGACCGGCCGGTCAACATGGCGAGCGGCAAGCCGTCATCGGCTGCGGCCCCCTCTGCGGCCAAGCCGGCCGCCTCGTCCGACAAGAAGTAGGAAGCGTCAGCCGCCGAGCGCGCGTGCGCGCCGCTGGGTCTGGTTGATGTAGCGCTGGAGCGAGCGCAGCGTGTCGGCCGTCGGGTCGACGATCTCGCAGCCCAGGCGCACGCCCTTGGCGTCCTGGTTGAGCGAGGTCACGTGCTGCAGGCGCAGCGAGGTGGTGAGCCGCGTGTCCAGGCCCAGCTCGATCTGCACGCCGTTGAGCACCACGCCGGGTTGCAGCGGCGGCACGTCGTCGGGGAGAAAGAGCGCACAGCCGCCGATGCTCAGGTCGAGCACGCGCAAGGCGAGGCTCATGTCGGGGATCATCGGGTGGCGCACCCTGGCCACCGGCGTGTTGCGCAGGATCGGGCGCACACGGAAGCCCGAACGCCGCTGGAAGCGGTAGATCAGGCGCGGCAGCGAGCAGCTGAGGGCGCAGGTCTTGCCGCCGTGCACGAGCAGGAGCCCGCTCACGTCGAACTGGAGCTTGATGCTGTCGAGGTAGGCCACCGCCACGGCCTCTTCGGCTTCGACCAGCTGCTGCACCTGGTTGCTGTGCTGGTCGGCACTGAAGCTCAGGATGCCGCGGTCGGCGTCGACGGACCAGAGCGTGGTGGTGTAGGCCGCGCCGTCGCTGCCGTTGAGGTTGACGAGCACGTTGCCGTCGACCAGGCTCTTGAGCACCGCGAGGATCTCGGCCGGCGCATCGATGCGGAAATCAGCAAGGCCGCCATGCGCGGCGGCCAGTGCATCGAGCTGCATGGGCAGGGAGTCCATGGGCTCGTTGCCTCCCGGTCAGTGAACCGACTTGGGCTTGCCGGCGAGGATGCCGTCGAGGTCTTCCAGCCAGGGCTCGGCCAGCTGGCGGATCTCGGCATCGTTGATCAGGATGCGCTGCATGATGCGCGACTTGAGCTGCGCCTCCTCGGTGTCGAGCTGCTGCTTGGTGGCGGCATGCTTGAGCTGCGAGATGAGCAGGGCGCAGGCGCCTTCGAGCTTGACCACCGCGTCCCAGTTGCCGGCGCGGGCGGCCAGCAGCATGTCGGAGCTGGCCTGTTCGATCGCTTCGTAGTACTGGAGCAGGGCGGAGTTCATGGCGTCGGCGTGGTGGTGACTGGCGAGGGCAGCGTGGCGGAGACCGCGTTTCATGCAGCGTCCTTCTGGGCAATCTCGTCCCATGCCGTGGCGATGGGTTCGATGAGCTTCACGCACTCGACAATCGCTGCCTCGTCGCTGTGCAGGTTGGCGTAGGTCAGGCGCACGGTCACGTAGGCGTAGAGGTCGTGCAGGTCCTTCGCGAGCTGGCCGCCTTCCTGCACGTTCAGGCCGGCCTTCAGGCCTTCTTCGACGATGCGCACCGCGCGGCCGATCTCTTCACACTTGACCGCCACGTTGCCGTGGGCGATGGCGCCGCGGGCACGGGCCAGCGAGTCGAGCAGGCCTTCGAACAGCATCTGCACCAGGCGGTGCGGCGAAGCGCCGTCGACACCGGTGGTCACGTGGACTTGCTGGTAGGCGCCGAGCTGGCGCTTTCCGGGGGAGGAGAAGGCTGAAGCAAACATGGTTGTCGGTGCGTCGTTGGCGTTGAACTTGCGTTGAACAACTGATGCTTGGTTATCGGTTCGACTTCTGCCTTGCTTGAGCCCTACCCCGCTTCAGAACTGGCCGGGTTTTCGGCGCTTGACGGCGGCACCGGCCCCCTTCAGTTCGCCGGGATCACGAACTCTTGTTCCAGGCCGCGACCTGGTTGGTGATGTAGCTGTTCAACGCCGACATCTTGGCCATGTTGGTGTCGAGCGAGGTGTACTGCGCGCGCAGGCGGGCCTCGGTCAGGGCCAGGCGGTCGGTCAGCTCGTCCTGCCGCTTCTGGTTGAGCTTGAGGCTGGTGTTCAGGCCTTCGGTCTTGCTCGTGAGCGAGCCGTCGACGCCGAGCACCTTGTCGGCGAAGAGGCTGAGCCGCTTCGCGATGCCGTTCACGTCGGGATCGTTCTCGTTGACCCGCGGGGTGTAGGCGCTGAAGAGCCGCCGCACCTCGGCCGGGTTGGTGTTCAGGGCGGCGGTCAGGCGGGTCGCGTCGACCTTGAGCGAGCCGTCGGTTTGCAGCGTCATGCCGAGCGCATTGATCGTCGGGTAGACCGAGCTGGCCGGTGTTTCGCTGGTGAGCAGGTTGCGCAACTGGCGCTGCAGGCCGACGGCGGTGCTGTCACCCTGCAGCGAGCCGGCAGTCTTGGTGGACTCGTCGTACTTGGTCTGCGTACGCAGCATCTTGGCCAGCGCGTTGTACGACTCGACGAAGGTGTCGACCGACTTCTTCAGCGCATCGTTGTCCTGGGAGACCGTCACCTGCGCCGTGCCGGTGGTGGGCTGCAGCAGGTTGATGGTCAGGCCCTGCACCACGTCGGTCAGGGTGTTGGTGGGCGAGATGACGTCGAGGCCGTTGATCCTGAGCTGGGCATCGGCCGCGGCCTGCGTCTGGCTCATCGCGTTGAGCGACGGGTCGAGGCCGGGCTCGAAGGCAAATGCGGCCGCACCGCCATCGCCACTCGTGCGGAACACGCTGTTGCTGCCCGGGTTGGTGGAGCTGATGATGATGCGCGCGCCGGTCGCGTCGTTGACGATGATGGCGGAGACGCCCGCACCGGCAGCGTTGATCTTGTTGCGCACCGTGGTCAGGGTGTCGGTGGCGCTGATGTCGATGTTGATGGCGTCGAGGTTGGGCTGCGGTGCAAAGCCGGCCTGGCCGAAGCTGCCGATCTCCACGCGCAGCGTGCCTGCGCCCACCAGGGCGTCGGCGGATTCATAGCCCGCGGTGGCCGCCGATTGCGCGGCTGCGAGCGACCTCACTTCGATGGCGTAGTTGCCGACGGGAGCACCGTCCGAGGTGCCGACGCGCACGCCGGCATCCGACGAAACGGCCGTGGTGGCGCCCCAGGTGTTGGCGCGGGTGAGGCTGTTGGCCGCGTCACGGAAAGTGGAAAGTGCAGACTGAAGCTGGCCGAAGGCCGAGATCTTCGTCTGGATGGTTGAAGCCTGAGTTTTGAGTTGCGTGACGGGACGCTCCTCGATCGACATCAACTTGGTGACGATCGACTCGACGTCCAATCCGCTGCCGATGCCGGCTGAACTGACGCTGGCCATTTCACACCTCCTACAAACCGGTCCGTGGACTGGGCACGTTTGCCAACAAAGTCAGGACCCACAAACGCAAATACGGAATATCCAAGCTTCCTCGGATATCCCGTCATCGGCGTGAACTTCCGGAACTTGAGCCCGGAAGTGCATTTTTTTACCGTTGCAGCAGCGTGAGAACCTGCTGGGGCAGCTGGTTGGCCTGGGCAACCATCGCGTTGCCGGCCTGCTGGAGGATCTGCGCACGGGACAGCGCCGCGGTTTCAGCGGCGAAGTCGGCGTCCATGATCCGGCCGCGGGCGGCGGCGAGGTTTTCGGCGAACACGGTCAGGCTGCCGATCACCGAGTCGAAGCGGTTCTGGGCGGCACCGAAGGTGGCGCGGGCGGTGGTCACGTCCATGATGCCGGTGTCGAGCGCGGTCATCGCGGCCAAGGCGCCGGTGTTGTCGGTGCCCGAGATGTTCAGCGCGCCGAGCGAAGCGACGGTGGCCGTCAGGTCCACGGTATTGATCGTCAGCGTGTCGGTCGCGTCGGTGCCGGCGCCCACCTGGAAGTTGAAGGTGGTGCTGGTGCCGTCAAAGAGCACGGTGCCGTTGAAGCGGGTGCCCGAGACGATGCGCGCGACTTCGTCGTTCAGCTGCTGGAACTCGGCCTGCAGGTTGTCGCGGTCTTGCGAGTTGTTGGTGCCGTTGGCCGACTGCACGGCCAGTTCACGCATGCGCTGCATGGCGTCGCCGATCTTGCCGAGCGCGCCTTCAGCGGTCTGCGCCAGCGAGATGCCGTCGTTGGCATTGCGTGCGGCGACGTTCATGCCGCGCACCTGGGCGTTCATGCGTTCGGCGATGGCCAGGCCGGCGGCATCGTCCTTCGCGCTGTTGACGCGCAAGCCGGAGGAAAGGCGCTGCATGGCGATCGACAAGGAGCCTTGAGACGAGCTCAGGTTTCTCTGCGCATTCAGCGAGTTCAGATTCGTGTTGATGGTCTGGGGCATGTTGCACTCCTATCGGTGGTACCAGGCCACCTTCGAGGACCTGTGGAGTGCATTGTTTGACGAGCCCGTTCGGGCCATAAGGCCGAAATGAAGGCCGAAAACCGGCCGTTTCTCGAACACCATCAAAAGAAACGCCCCATCGCAAGCGATGAGGCGTGGTCGAAGCCTTCGAGGCGGCGGGCGGGCCGAGCGCCGGGCCGCCCCAAGCCGGCCCGCGTCCCCTCGGGGGACCGGCCGGCGTACCCGCCGGACGAGGGGTTAACGCAGCAGCGAGAGAACTTGCTGCGGCAGCTGGTTGGCTTGCGAGATCATCGCGGTGCCGGCCTGCTGCAGGATCTGGGCACGCGACAGGTTCATCGTTTCGGCCGCGAAGTCGGCGTCCATGATGCGGCCACGGGCGGCAGAGAGGTTCTCGGCCGAGGTCGCCAGGTTGGCAATCACGGAGTCGAAGCGGTTCTGCACGGCACCCATCGAAGCGCGGCCGGTGGTCACGTCGATGATCGCGGTGTCGAGTGCGCCGATCGCGGTGTTGGCGTTGGTGGCATCCGCACCGGTGATGTCGCCCAGCGTGGCAGCCAGCGCGCTCAGGTCGACCGAGTCCACGTCGATGGTGTCGGTGGCATCGGTGCCAGCACCCACCTGGAAGGTGAAGGTCGAGGCGGCGCTCAGCAGGGCGGTGTCGTTGAACTCCGCGCCCGTGATGATGCGCTCGACTTCGGCGCTCAGTTCCTGGTATTCGGCGTCGAGGTTGTCACGGTCTTGCGTGTTGTTGGTGCCGTTGGCCGATTGCACGGCCAGTTCACGCATGCGCTGCAGGGCGTCGCCGACCTTGGCGAGTGCGCCTTCAGCGGTCTGCGCCAGCGAGATGCCGTCGTTGGCGTTGCGCATGGCGACGTTCATGCCGCGCACTTGCGAGTTCATGCGCTCGGCGATGGCGAGGCCGGCGGCGTCGTCCTTCGCGCTGTTCACACGCAGGCCAGAAGACAGGCGCTGCATGGCCGTCGCCATGGTGTTCTGCGTGGACGAGGTGTTGCGCTGAGCGTTCAGCGAGAAGATGTTGGTGTTGATGGTCATTGCCATTTGAAAATCTCCAATAACGGTTGAAGTGACTTCCGGCAAGCGCCGGCATTGCCTCCGCAGTTGCTCGGCCTTGAATCTGTTCGGCCTTGCTTCTGCTTCGAACTGGCAGGGGCTTCTGGCCTCTGCCTGCTGCGCCCGGCGTGCGTCATCCTCAGATCCCAGGAAGAGCTTGTTTCCTTCGCTCTTCTCGAAACACCTTGGCCGCTTACTCCGGACCCCGGTTCTGGTTTCCCGTCCCCGTTGGTTTGCTTATCGGCTTGGCAATTTCGGAACTTTAGAAATTTGTCAAGCGAGATGAAGGTGGCGTTTCAGACGTTGTTCACGGCACCGAAGGCCACTGAATGTTTTCGGCACGCCGTGGCCGGTCTTGAGGGCAGGACAACCCGAGTCTCACAAGCGCGTGCGCTGTGCAACGGTTGGATGACACGGCAACACGAAAGAGGCCGTCTTGTCTGGCGCCTACACCCGGCATCAGTGGTAACACCGAGCCGGGGCCGTGCACTGCGTCACAGAGGGCGTGCATGTGGTTACGTTTGTAGGAAGTTGCCTGACAAGGGCCACAGAAGAAGCTGGACTCAAGCCACAGAACCGGCCTGATGTTTGGCCCCATTTCTGAGTTCTACAGTTCATCCCACGTTGAACACATATCAACGCCAACAGACAACCGCTCCAGACAACCCAAGGAACAACAGCATGAACGCCGACCAAATCCTGACCGAAATCCGCGAAGCCAACCTGTCGTACCTGATGCTCGCCCAGAGCCTCATCCGCTCCGACCGCGAACAAGCCCTGTTCCGCCTGGGCATCAGCGAAGAGAGCGCTTCGATGATTGCGCTGCTCACCCCGGCTCAGATGATGAAGGTCGCCTCCGGCAACACGCTGCTGTGCCGCTTCCGCATGGACGACGACATGGTGTGGGGTCTCTTGACCAACCATGGCAAGGCTGCCTCGAACGACACGACCAGCCGCCTGCACGCTTCGATCCTCATGGCCGGCCGCCACCAAGAAGCCGCCTGAGCCGGATCGACAGCCACCGACATACCTATATAGACAGACCAGGAGCAGATTCCCATGCGCAGCAAGAGCATCCTCACCGAAGCCAAGCAGATCGAGCGTGCCGTCACGCTCATCAACCTCGGCGCCCGCTTGCAAGTGCTGGAATCTGAAACCGACCTGTCCTACGAGCGCCTGCTGCGCCTCTACAAGGAAGTCTCCGGCAAGTCGCCGAGCAAGGGCCAGCTGCCCTTCTCCACCGACTGGTTCATGACCTGGCAGCCCAACATCCACGCGTCGCTGTTCCTCAACATCCACGAGTACCTGAACAAGGTCGCCGAGATGGACGAGATCGACACCGTGATCAAGGCCTACCAGCTCTATCTGGAGCAGACCCAGGCGCAAAACCTCGAAGCCCTGTTGTCCGTCACCCGCGCCTGGCGCCTGGTGAAGTTCGTCGACAACGGCATGCTGACCCTGACCAAGTGCTCCAAGTGCGGCGGCCACTTCGTGACCCACCCGCACGAGATCCCCAAGCATTACGTGTGCGGCCTGTGCAACCCTCCGGCGCGTGCCGGCAAGGGCAAGGCATCGGGCGGCATCCAGATGCACTGAATTCCTTCCCCGCTCAAGTTTCCCTGGCACCGACCGATAAACCAGGCGTACTTCAGCAACCAGTTTTTGCTTTGTCTCCTCCTGGCACCTAGAAAGTGCTTTCCGACGGACCTCTCGAGGTCCGTTTTTTTTGGGTGGACGACTCGCGCACCGTTTGACCCCCAAATGCCGGCCTGTTGCCGCGATCAAACGCCACTTGTGTTGCGCACACTCACTCAAGACCCGCTCTGTGCAGGCCGATAAAGGCCTGAGTCCGCCAGCCAACGATGAGCCAGCGGACACGGCGAACCACTCAACCGACCATGATTGTTCTCATCGGCTACGGCGTCGCCCTGGGGTGCATCTTCGGGGCCTACATCATTCACGGCGGCAACATGTCCGTGATCCTGAAGGCGTTGCCGACGGAATTGATGGCCATCCTGGGCGGAGCCCTGGGCGCCTTCGTGGTGAACAACCAGCCCAAGGTGCTGAAGGCCACGATGTCCGCGCTGCCCACGCTGCTCAAGGGCAGCAAGTACACCAAGGCGCGGTACATGGAGCTGCTCGCGCTGCTCTACGACATCCTGCAGAAGGCCCGCAAGGAAGGCCTGATGTCGATTGAAAAGGACGTGGAGGAGCCGCAGAACTCGGCCCTCTTCAAGAAATACGCGACGGTGGGCAGCGACCACCACGTGGTCGAGTTCGTCACCGACTACCTGCGCATGATGGTCTCGGGCAACCTGAACGCCCACGAGATCGAGAGCCTGATGGACAGCGAGATCGACACCCACCACCACGAGGCGCACGCGCCCGCGGCGGCGATCGCGCGCCTTGCCGGCGCCCTGCCCGCCTTCGGCATCGTGGCCGCGGTGCTGGGCGTGGTGAACACCATGGGCTCGGTGGGCCAGCCGCCCGCCATCCTCGGCGGCATGATCGGCTCCGCACTCGTCGGCACCTTCCTCGGCATTCTTCTCGCCTACGCCGTCGCCGAGCCGCTCGCCGGCCTGATGGAGCAGAAGAACGACGAAGGCACGAAGGAGCTCCAGTGCATCAAGACGACGCTCCTGGCCAGCATGCAGGGCTACGCCCCGCAGGTCGCCGTCGAATTCGGCCGCAAGGTTCTCTACTCCACCGAGCGCCCGACCTTTGCTGAGCTCGAAGGCCACGTCAAAGGCAAGAAGTAATCATGGCCGGCGATAGCAAGAAGCTCCAACCGATCATCATCAAGCGCGTCAAGAAGGGCGGCCATGCGGCCCATGGCGGCGCGTGGAAGATCGCGTATGCCGACTTCGTGACCGCGATGATGGCGTTCTTCCTGCTCATGTGGCTGCTCGGCTCCACCACCGAGGGCGACAAGAAGGGCATCGCCGACTATTTCAACTCGCCGCTCCGGGTGGCGCTGCTCTCCGGTGGCAGCGGCTCGGGCGACTCGTCGCACGTGGTCAAGGGCGGCGGCACCGACCTCACCCGCTCGGGGGGCCAGGTCAAGCGCGGCGACATCGACACCACCCGCGCCACCATCAACCTCGCCGCCATGCGCGCCGAGCAGCGTGCCGGCGAGACGGGCAAGCTCGAGCAGGTCAAGGCGCACATCGAGAAGATGCTCACCGCCGAGGCCGAGCGCTTCGGCAACATGAAAAACCAGGTCAAGCTCGACATGACCGCCGACGGCCTGCGCATCCAGATCATCGACGAGGGCAACCGGCCGATGTTCGACAGCGGCAGCGCCGTCGTGAAGCCCTACATGCGCGAGCTGCTGCGCGACATCGGCTCCGTGCTCGCCGAGGTGCCCAACCGGCTCACGCTCGAGGGCCATACCGACGCCCAGCCCTTCGCCGCCGACCGCAACGGCCTGGGCTACGGCAACTGGGAGCTCTCGGCCGACCGCGCCAACGCCTCGCGCCGCGAGCTCACCGCTGGTGGCCTGCCGACCGACCGCATGCTGCGCGTGCAGGGCCTCGCCTCCAGCGTGCCCTTCGACAAGGAAGACCCCCTCGCGCCGAGCAACCGCCGCATCAGCATCATCGTGATGAACCGCGACGCCGAGGACCGCTTCTTCAACAAGGTGCCCCCGGCCGAAGAAACACCGACGAGTGCTCCAGCTGTGCCCAAAGTCGCAACTGAAGCTGCCGTCGCCCCCTCAATAACCAATCCGAACGCCCGATAACTGCGGCAGTAGCACTTGAGAGGTCCCGCCATGAGCAACCCTGACATGAAGTTCCTGATCGTCGACGACTTCTCGACCATGCGCCGCATCGTGCGCGGGTTGCTGAAGGAGCTCGGCTACAACAACGCCGAAGAAGCCGAAGACGGCGTGGCGGCCCTGAACCTGCTGAAGAACGCGAAGTTCGACTTCGTCGTCAGCGACATCAACATGCCCAACATGAACGGCTTCGAGCTGCTCGCCGCCATCAAGGCCGAAGCCAGCCTGAAGCACATTCCCGTGCTGATGGTCACCGCCGAAGCCCGCAAGGAAGACATCGTGCGCGCCGCCCAAGACGGCGCCGCCGGCTACATCGTCAAACCTTTCACCAAGGCCACCTTGGAGGAAAAGGTTCAAAAGATCATGCAAAAACTGGCCACAGCGGCCTGAGGAGGGGGGAACCCATGAAGATGGACGACATGGCCGTGCTCGAGCCGGCCCACGCCCCCACGGCAGGCGGTGCTTCGCCTGAAGTGTTTCAACAGCTGGGCATGATCACGCGCCAGCTGCACGACACCCTGCACCAGCTGGGCGTGATGCCCAAGCTGCAGGACGCGGCCAACAACCTGCCCGACGCGCGCAGCCGCCTGAACTACATCGCCGAGAAGACCGGCAACGCCGCCAACAAGGTGCTGAACTCGGTCGACCAGGCGAAGGTGGAGCACAACTCGATCGCGGCCGAAACCCGCCGCATCGCCGCCGCCATCGTGGCCGACCCGGTCAAGGCCGTGGCCTCCGGCTCGGTGATGAATTTCGTGGGCGACGTCGAGGCTGCCACCGCGCGCATCGACCAGCACCTGACCGACATCATGATGGCGCAGGACTTTCATGACCTGACCGGCCAGGTCGTCGCCAAGGTGGTGTCGCTTGCGGCCGACCTGGAAGACAGCCTGGTGAAGCTGCTGGTGCAAGCTGCACCGCCGGAAGCCCAGAAGGTCATCGAGCACACGACGGAAAAGCTCAACGGCCCGGTGGTCAACCCCGAAGGCCGGACCGACGTGGTCACGAACCAGGGCGAAGTGGACGACCTGCTGGCAAGCCTCGGGTTCTGAACGACTCCACGAAAAGCAAAAGCGGCCCGAGGGCCGCTTTTTTCGCTTCAGCGCCAGGCAGTGCTACTCGCCGCCCACCAGCCCGTTGCGGATCGCGTAGACCGTCATCTCCGAGTTGTTGGAAAGCCCGAGCTTCTCCAGCACCCGAGCCCGGTACACCGACACCGTCTTGGGCGACAAGGTCAGCTCTTCGGCAATGTCGGACAAGCGCTTCCCGGACGCGATCATCACCAGCGTCTGCAACTCCCGATCCGACAGCTTCTCATGCGCCGCCTCGGCCCCAGGCGTGGTCAACGACTCCACCAGCATCTGCGCAATCTCGGGCGTCACGTACTTGCGCCCCTGCCCCACCGTGCGCACCGCCTGCACGATGATGGCCGGGTCACCGCCCTTGTTCACGTACCCGTACGCCCCGGCCCGCAGCGCACGGATCGCGTACTGGTCCTCCGGGTACATCGACACCACCAGCACCCGCATCGTCGTCCCTTCATCCTTGAGGACATGCAGCACGTCGAGCCCGCTGCGCCCCGGCAGGTTGATGTCGAGCACCAGCACGTCGGCCTCGCCCACGGTGCGCATCAGGCTGCGCAGCTCGCCGTAGTCGCCGGCCTCGCCGATCACCTGGATGTCCGGGGCGTCGGAGAGCGTGTCGCGGATGCCGCGCCGGATCAGCGCATGGTCGTCGCAGAGCAGGACTTTGATCATGGGGTGGCTGCCGTGTCAGACAACAACAATCGATGGGTCAGACGATCATAGAGCGCCCCACACCGTGGGGTCGTAGGGGCCGGAAGGGTCTTTCAGCTCGCCGGGCTCGGTGATCTCGAGGTCCATGTTGTCGGTGTCGGGCTCCAATGGCACCGACAGGATCAGCGTGGTGCCACCCGGCCCGCTGGAGAGGTCGACCCAGCCACCCACCGTGCCCGCCCGCTCGTGCAGCCCGCGGATGCCGAACGAGCGCGCCTTGGCCAGGTCTTCCTGGTTCAAGCCGCGGCCGTTGTCGCTGACCTCCAGCGACAGCACGCCGCCGGCGAGCGAGAGGTCGATGTGCACCTGGCTCGCCTGGGCATGCTTCGACACGTTGGTCAATGCCTCCTGTGCGGTGCGGTAGGCCACCAGCGGCACGCCCGGCGGCAGGCTCAAGTGCTCATGCCGGCTGCGGAACTCGCAGGTGATGCCGGTGCGCTTCTCGAAGCGGCTGGCCATCCATTGCAACGCGGCGATCAGGCCCTGCTCCAGGATGGCGGGGCGCAGGTTGTGCATCACCCGCTGGCTGGCCTCGATGGCGTGGCTCACCGTCTCGAGCGCCGAGTTCACGCGCGCCAGCACCTCGGGCGAGTCGCTGTGGCGGGCGATCCAGGCGAGGTCGAACTTGAGCGCGGTGAGGGAGCCCCCCACGTCGTCATGGATTTCACGGGCGATCGCGGCGCGCTCCTGCTCCACGCTCACCTGCAGGTGCTGCGCGAGCTCGTGCACGCGCTGCTTCGACTCGCCCAGCTCCCGGTCGGCGCGCTGGCGGGCCAGCAGCAGCTCGTGGGTCTCCACCGCGTGCAAAAGTGCCGGCGCGAGGCGGGTCAGGTTGTTCTTGAGCAGGTAGTCGGAGGCGCCGTTGCGCATGGCCTCGACCGCCGTGTCTTCGCCGATCTCGCCGGAGACGAGGATGAACGGGATCATCTTCCCGCTCGCCTTGACCAGGTCGAGCGCCACCAGGCCCGAGAAGCCCGGCAGGTTGTAGTCGGAGACCACCACGTCCCATGGCGGATCGGCCTCCAGCGCCTGCAGGAAGGCGGCTTCGGAGTCCACCCGCATCGTGTCGGCCAGCAGGCCATCGCGGCGCAGGTGGGCCACCATGAGCTGGTGATCCAGTTCGGAGTCTTCCAGGTGCAGCAGCCGCAGCCGCTTCTGTGACGGGGCGAACGAAGGCATGCAGCCAGTATGCCAACAAGGTCTCAACAAGGCTGCAAAGCGTGCCCGAAGTCCTGAATTGGCGGCACTTCCTGGCCGTGATCACCCTTATGTCTGCCCCGTAGCTGCCGAAGAATGCTTCCAGATGACCCTCGCCCGTGCGCCAGCCTCCGGCCGCGCACCTTTACGAATTACGAGCGGAGACCTGATGGAAGACGCGAACGACGCTCAAGCCCTGCCCGAAGGCGGAGGCGGCATGCCCTTGGAGGCAGCCGCTGACCTGCAGGACCACTTGATGACCGCGAGCAATGACCTCGACCGGCTGCAGACGCTGCTGGCGGATGCCTGCGACACGCTGATGCAACGCTTCCACGGTGCGTCGGAGCACATCCGCACGCTGCGCTCGCACCCGCACGGCATGGAAGAGAGCGAAGCCGTCTTCGACGACGTGATGCAGAACCTGGGCGGCGCCGTCACGGCCCTGCAGTTCCAGGACATGGCCTCGCAGCTGATCAACCACACGCACAAGCGCCTGCGCAGCTGCGTGGACCGCCTGGCCCGCGAGGCCTTTGCCGACGATGAAGACGGCGTGGCCGCAGCCGAGGAAGTGCCGCTGCGCCCCAACCCCGTGACACAGGCCGAGATGGACGTCGGGTCCATAGAGCTGTTCTAAAGACATCCCCCGTTCAACCGAAATCCCACGAGTTCCCCCGGAGAAAGCCATGCAATCAATCCTCGCCGTCGACGATTCCGCGTCCATGCGCCAGATGGTCTCGTTCACGCTCAAGAGCGCCGGCTACAACGTCGTCGAGGCGGTGGATGGCCAGGACGCTTTCGAGAAGTCCAACGCCCGTGACTTCGACCTCGTGCTGACCGACCAGAACATGCCCCGCATGGATGGCATCAGCCTGACCAAGAAGCTTCGCGACAACCCGAAGTTCAAGGCCACGCCGATCCTGATCCTCACCACCGAGTCGAGCGACCAGATGAAGCAGGCGGGCCGCGCTGCCGGTGCCACCGGCTGGCTGGTCAAGCCCTTCGATCCGGCCAAGCTGATCGAAGTGATCAAGAAGGTCGTGAAGTAAACGACCTCGGCCCCAGCACAACACGACACGACACCAGGAGCACGACATGGGCGAGATGTCTCAAGAAGGCGCAAACCTCAGCGCCGGCATCGACCTGAGCCAGTTCTATCAAGTCTTCTTCGAAGAAGCGGGCGAGAACCTCGACCGCATGGAGAAGCTGCTGCTCGACTTCGACGTCGAAGCCGCCGACGACGAGGAGATGAACGCCATCTTCCGTTGCGCGCACTCGATCAAGGGTGGCGCCGCCACCTTCGGCTTCAAGGACGTCGCCGAGCTGACCCACCAGATGGAGACGCTGCTCGACAAGCTGCGCCGCCAGGAGCTCGCGCCCACCGCCGCGATGGTCGACGTGCTGCTGCAGTCGGGCGACGCACTGCGCGCCCAGCTCGCCCGCCACCAGAACGGCGGCGAAGGCGCCGAACTCGACACCACCGAGCTGCTGTTCAACATCCGCGCGATGTCGTCCGGCGAAGCGCCCATGGTCGCCGCCCCCGCTGCCGCACCAGCCCCTGCGCCCGCGCCGGCCCCGGTGTCCGAAGGCGCCGCACCGGCCGCCGCCGGCAAGAACACCGCCCGCGTGCTCGAGCTGCGCGTCGGCCCGATGGACAACCCTGACCAGGCCAACAACATCCTCGACCTGTTCAAGGAAATCACCGACCTCGGCACCATCGAGCCGCTCGACAACGGCATGGCCGCCGACGGCGTGCGCCGTTTCAAGGTCTGCACCACCAGCAGCGACTCCGACCTGCTGGACCTCTTCACCTTCCATGTGGCGCGCGAGCAGGTGCAGATCCTGCCGCTCGGCCCGGGCTTCGGCTTCCATGCCGGCGCACCGGGGGCCCCGCCCGAAGAGAAGGCCGAAGAGGGTTATGGCTTCTTCGACGACGCGCCCGGCGCGCCGACGCAGGCCGCGTCCTCCTCCAACGCCGCGGCGACCGCGGCGGGCACCGACTCGGCCCCGGCCGCGAAGGCACCCGCCAAGGCGCCGACCAGGTCCGACAAGCCGGCCGCCGCCGTCGAAGCGTCGACGCTGCGCGTGTCGGTGGAAAAGGTCGACCAGCTGATCAACCTGGTCGGCGAACTCGTCATCACCCAGGCCATGCTGGCGCAGAACACGCAGGGCCTCGACCCCGCCGTCTACCAGCAGCTGGCCGCCGGCCTTGCCGACCTCGATCGCAACACCCGCGACCTGCAAGAGTCGGTGATGTCGATCCGCATGATTCCGATGTCGGTGGTGTTCAGCCGCTTCCCGCGCATGCTGCGCGACCTGGCCGCCAAGCTCGGCAAGAAGGTCGACTTCGTGACGCTCGGCGAAGCCACCGAGCTCGACAAGGGCCTGGTGGAAAAGATCACCGACCCGCTGACCCATCTGGTGCGCAACTCCTGCGACCACGGCATCGAGTCGCCCGCCGACCGCCTGGCCAAGGGCAAGCCCGAGACCGGCACCATCACGCTGTCCGCGTCGCATCAGGGTGGCTCGATCGTCATCGAAGTGCGTGACGACGGCCGCGGCCTGTCGCGCGAGAAGCTGCTCAAGAAGGCCCGCGAGCGCGGCATCCACGCGCCCGACAGCATGACCGACCAGGAAGTGTGGGGCCTGATCTTCGCGCCGGGCTTCTCCACCGCCGAAGTGGTGACCGACGTGTCGGGCCGCGGCGTGGGCATGGACGTGGTCAAGAAGAACATCACCGCCCTCGGCGGCTCGGTCGAGATCGACTCGGCCGAAGGCTACGGCATGCGCGTCTCGGTGCGCCTGCCCCTCACGCTGGCCATCATGGACGGCATGTCGGTCGGCGTGGGCGAAGAGGTCTACATCCTCCCGCTCAGCTCGGTCGTCGAGTCGTTCCAGGTGCAGCCCGACATGGTCAAGACCATCGGCGGCAGCGGCCGCGTGGTGAGCGTGCGCGACGAATACATGCCGGTGCTGGAACTCGAGCACGTGTTCAGCGTGCCGCGTTTCGACTTCGAGCACGTGAGCGGAATCATGGTGGTGGTGGAGGCCGAAGGCGGCCGCATCGCCCTGCTGGTGGACGAGTTGCTCGGCCAGCAGCAGGTCGTGGTGAAGAACCTCGAAGCCAACTACCGCAAGGTCAACGACGTGTCGGGCGCCACCATCATGGGTGACGGCCGCGTGGCGCTGATCCTGGACACCGGCAGTCTGGTGCGCCGCAGCCGTCACTGACAAGACAAGACAAGACCGACCGGGCTCACGCCCAGCCGCCCCTCATTGCCATCGAGAAGGAGACTTCGATGAACCTCAACACCCTCATCCGAAGCTTCACCATCCGCACGCGGATGCTCGGCGCCGTCTTCGTGGTCGCCGCCTCCTTGCTGGTGGTCGGCGCCGTCGGCTTCGCCGGCCAGAGCTACAGCAACTCGGTCAGCATGTCGTTCTTCAGCGTCGAGTTCTCGGCGATGCAGCGCATCGCGGCCCTGCGCACCTCGATGCACGAGCTGCGCCTGCACGAGAAAGACATGCTGATCCAGTACGAGTCGCCCGACAAGTTCGCCAAGGCGCGCGATGCCTGGATGAAGGCCTTCGAAGAGGTCAACGCGCTGGGCGAGACGCTGGTCGAAGCCCTGCCCGAGCCGGCCCAGGCCGAGCAGGCGAAGAAGGCCATGGCGCAGCTCGCGGCCTTCAAGACCCGCTTCATGCCCACCCTCAAGCAGCTCGAAGCCCAGTCGTTCGACACCGGGCGCGCGGCCCTGGTGGTGGTGAGCCGCACGCAGGCCGACTACGCCGCGGCGCTGGCCACGGTGGAAAACCTGGCGCAGGAGATCAACGCCTCGGCCGCCGCCGGCCAGGAGCGCCTGCAGAAGTCGGGCCGCATGGTCACCTTCCTGCTGCTGGGTTCGATCGGCGTGCTGCTGGTCGTGATCCTGCCGCTCACGCTGGTCAACATGCGCTCGATCTGCAAGCCGCTCGACGAGGCCGAAGCCCTGGCCAAGGCCATCGCCCAGGGCGACCTGGCCGAGCGCCATGTCGACACGCATGGCAAGGATGAAGCCGCCCGCCTGCTGCAGGCGCTGGTCGGCATGCAGCAATCGCTGCGCGACATCATCCGCAAGGTGCGCAACTCGAGCGACAGCATCCGCACCGCGTCGAGCGAGATCGCCTCGGGCAACAGCGACCTTTCGTCGCGCACCGAGCAGGCCGCAAGCAACCTGCAGCAGACCGCGAGCTCCATGGAGCAGCTCACCGGCACCGTGCGCCAGAGCGCCGACTCGGCCGCGCAAGCCAACCAGCTCGCCGCCTCGGCCGCCGAAGTGGCGCAGCGCGGCGGCAACGTGGTCGCCCAGGTCGTCTCGACCATGAACGAGATCAATGCGAGCTCCAAGAAGATCAGCGACATCATCGGCGTGATCGATGGCATCGCCTTCCAGACCAACATCCTCGCGCTGAACGCCGCGGTGGAAGCGGCGCGCGCCGGCGAACAGGGCCGCGGCTTCGCGGTGGTGGCCAGCGAAGTGCGCAGCCTCGCCCAGCGCAGCGCCGAAGCCGCCCGTGAGATCAAGGGCCTGATCGGCAACTCGGTCGACAAGGTGGAGGCCGGCTCGCGCCTGGTGGCAGACGCGGGGTCGACCATGAACGAGATCGTGGGCTCGGTGCAGCGCGTGAGCGACATCATCGGCGAGATCACCGCCGCCTCCAGCGAGCAGAGCGATGGCATCGGCCAGGTCAACATCTCCGTCACCCAGCTCGACCAGATGACGCAGCAGAACGCCGCGCTGGTGGAGCAGAGCGCTGCCGCGGCCGACAGCCTGCTGCAGCAGGCCGGCAACCTGAGCCAGGTCGTCGGCACCTTCCGCCTCGAAGCAGCCTGAACACGGCCCCTCTCCTCTCATGCAGCAACTCAACAATTTCAAGATCGGCACACGCCTCGGCCTCGGTTTCGGCGCAGTGCTCGCGCTGCTTCTGTTGTCGGTGGGCGTCGCCTACCTGCAGATGCAGCGCACCGAGGCCGCCATGAAGGCCACCTCGCAGGAACAGCAGCGGGCCGACGTCGTCGACGAATGGCATCGCAAGACGCAGCTCAACCTCACGCGCACCATCGCCATCGCCAAGGCCGCGGGCCAGACCGACGTGGCGGCATATTTCGAACCCCTGATGAAGGAGACCTCGCAGGAGATCTCCAAGATCCAGAAGGAGCTCGACGCCAGCCTGCAGGATGCCGAGAGCCGCGCGCTGATGGCCAAGATCTCGCAAGGGCGCGAGGCCTACGTCGCCCTGCGCACCCAGCTCTACGAGCACCTGAAGAACGCCGACCCGTTCGCCGCCGAAGCGCTGATGAAGGAAAAGCTGCTGCCGGCCTCGGATGCCTACCTCGCCGCCATCGGCGCGCTGCAGAAGTGGGGCCGCGCCAATGCCGAGGCGCAGGATGCCTCGCTCCAGCGCACGCTGTCGATGGCGCGCGTGGTGCTGCTCGGGCTGGCGCTGGCCAGCCTGTGCGTCGGCGGTGCCATGGCCTGGGTGATCACCCGGTCGGTGGTGACGCCGCTCCAGGAGGCCGTGCAGACGGCCCGCGTGATCGCCGCCAACGACCTGTCGCAGACCCTCGAATCCAACCGCCGCGACGAACTCGGCGAGCTGCTGCGTGCGCTCGGCGACATGCAGGCCTCGCTGCGCCAGGTGATCGGCCAGGTGCGCAGCTCGACCGACAGCATCAGCACCGCGTCGACCGAGATCGCCCACGGCAACCAGGACCTCTCGGCCCGCACCGAGCAGACCGCGAGCAACCTGCAGCAGACCGCCTCCTCGATGGAGGAGCTCACCGCCACCGTCAAGCACAGCGCCGACTCGGCCGCGCAGGCCAACCAGCTCGCCGCCTCGGCCACCGAGGTGGCGCAGCGTGGCGGCAGCGTGGTCTCGCAGGTGGTCGCGACCATGGACGAGATCAACGCGAGCTCCAAGAAGATCGCCGACATCATCGGCGTGATCGACGGCATCGCCTTCCAGACCAACATCCTCGCGCTCAACGCCGCGGTGGAAGCCGCGCGTGCCGGCGAGCAGGGCCGCGGCTTCGCGGTCGTGGCGAGCGAAGTGCGCTCGCTGGCCGGCCGCTCGGCCGAGGCCGCCAAGGAGATCAAGGGCCTGATCGGCGCGAGCGTCGAGAAGGTCGAGACCGGCTCGCGCCTGGTGGCCGATGCCGGCACCACCATGACCGAGATCGTGAGCTCGGTGCAGCGTGTGAGCGACATCATCGGCGAGATCACCACCGCCACCTCCGAGCAGAGCGATGGCATCGGTCAGGTCAACACCGCGGTGATGCAGCTGGACCAGATGACCCAGCAGAACGCGGCACTCGTCGAAGAGAGCGCCGCCGCCGCAGAAAGCCTCAAGGACCAGGCGAAGCGCCTGGCCGGGATGGTGAGCGCCTTCCGCCTGGCCGCTCACTGACCCCATCAAAACATCAATCGACAACAGGAAGGCAACATGAACTTGAGCAAGATGACGATCACAGCCAGATTGATGGCCGCATTCGGGATCCTCGTGGCGATCATGTTGCTGGTCTCGGGCATCGCGCTGCACGCCCTGAGCCGCGCAAACGACAACTTCGGTGCCTATGTGGGCGACACCGGTGCCCGCATCTCGGTGGCCGCGTCGGTGCGCCGCGCGATGTTCGAGCGCACCATCGCCTCGCGCAACCTGGTGCTGTCGTCCAGCCCCGCCATCCACGAGGCCGAGAAGAAGGCCGTGGCCGCCGCGCACGAGAACGTGGGCAAGCGCATCGCCAAGCTCAAGGCGATGGTGGCCGACCCGGATGTCCATGAAGACGAGCGCAAGCAGGTCGCGCAGATCGAGGCCATCGAGGCGCGCTACGCCAAGGTCTCCGAGCAGATCGTGCAGCTCGCGCTCGACAACAAGCGCGAAGAATCCATCGCGATGATGAACAACGACTGCCGCCCGCTGCTGGCCGAGCTGTCGAAGACCATCGGCGCCTACAGCGACCACCTGCGCAAGCTCGGCGAAGGCGAAGTCGAGGTCATGAAGAGCAACTACGCCTCCAACCGCAACCTGCTGCTGGTGGCCTGCGGCATCGCCGTGGCCCTGGCCGTGGCGATGGCGCTCATGATCACCCGCAACCTGCGCCGTGCGCTGGGAGCCGAGCCCTCGGAGCTGGGCGAAGTGGCCCGCCGCGTGGCCGTGGGCGACCTGGCCCACACCGCGCACGCCGCACCGGTGGGCAGCGTGATGGCCTCGCTCGGCGAGATGCAGGCCAACCTCGCCAAGGTGGTGAGCCAGGTGCGCAACGCCTCCGACTCCATCGCCACCGGCTCGGCGCAGATCGCAACAGGCAACGCCGACCTGTCGCAGCGCACGGAAGCGCAGGCGTCCAACCTGCAGCAGACCGCGGCCTCGATGGAAGAGATGAACGCCACGGTCAAGAACAACGCCGACACCGCACGCCAGGCCAACCAGCTGGCCAGCTCCGCCAGCACGGCCGCCGAGCGCGGCGGCGAGGTGGTGGGCCAGGTGGTCTCGACCATGCACGAGATCTCCAACAGCTCCAAGAAGATCGCCGACATCATCGGCGTGATCGACGGCATCGCCTTCCAGACCAACATCCTGGCGCTCAATGCCGCGGTGGAAGCCGCGCGAGCCGGCGAACAGGGCCGCGGCTTCGCGGTGGTGGCCGGTGAGGTGCGCTCACTGGCCCAGCGCAGCGCCGAAGCGGCGCGCGAGATCAAGTCGCTGATCGGCGCCAGCGTGGAGCGCGTGGAAGCCGGTTCCCGCCTGGTGGGCGAGGCCGGCTCGACGATGAACGACATCGTGAGCCAGGTGAAGCGCGTGTCCGACCTGATCGGCGAGATCAGCTCGGCGACGACCGAACAGACCAGCGGCATCGGCCAGGTGAGCGATGCCGTCACCCAACTCGACCAGATGACGCAGCAGAACGCGGCGCTGGTGGAAGAAAGCGCTGCCGCGGCCGAAAGCCTCAGGCAGCAGGCCGGCAGCCTGAGCCAGGTGGTGGCCACCTTCAGGCTCGGCGCCACCGGCTGATTCGCCAACCCGCCCCGCCCGCTGGAAGGAGCACGGCCGCCATGAATTTCAAGAACCTCGGCATCCGTACCAAACTGATGGGCGGCTTCGCGCTTGTCCTCGTCATCGCCCTCGTGCAGAGCCTGCTCTCGATGGAGCAGCTGCGCCAGGTCGACACGACCGCCAACGAACTGGCCCGCCACTGGCTGCCGGGCGTGAAGGGGGCAGACGCCCTCAAGGACGACCTGGCCCAGATGCGGGTGCAGCGCATGCAGCTCACCATGCTCGAGGAATCGAGCCGGGTGGCCGCCGTCGAGGCCAAGCTCGCCGAGCTCGAGAAGCAGCTGGCGACGCACCTGGCCGAGTACAGCAAGCTCATCGGCTCTCCGGAGGAGAAGGCGCTCTTCGACGCGGCTGAAGCCGAGCTCAAGATCTACGTCGGCATGAACGCGGCCATGGTCACCCGCATGCGTGACCTGCGGGCGGTGGAGGCCAAGGTGATCCTGAATGGCGAGGGCGCGAGAAGCTTCGGCGCGGCCAACGCCACGCTCACCAAGCTGGTCGAGCTGAACGCCCAGGGCAGCGACGCCGCCGCGAAGGCCGCAGAGGCGGCCTATGCCCGGGCCCGCATCATCGTGCTCGCAGCCCTGTGCGCCATGGTCGTGCTGGGGCTTGGCGTCGGCTGGCTGGTCTCGCGCGACATCGTCACCGCCACCTCGCAAGCCGTGACCGGCGCCGACCGCATCGCCGCAGGAGACCTGAGCCGCACCATCGCCACCGAACGCGGCGACGAGATCGGCCAGCTGTTCAAGGCGCTGTCGAAGATGCAGGCCAACCTGCGCCAGATCGTGACGGGCGTGCGCCAGAACGCCGAAGGCGTGGCCGCGGCCAGCGCCGAGATCTCGGCGGGCAACCACGACCTCTCGGGCCGCACCGAGCAACAGGCCAGCGCGCTCGAAGAGACCGCCGCCTCGATGGAGGAGCTGGGCAGCACGGTCAGGCAGAACGCCGACAACGCGCGCCAGGCCAACCAGCTCGCGATGAGCGCCTCGACGGTCGCCGTCTCCGGCGGCGAAGTGGTCGACCGCGTGGTCGAGACGATGAAGGGCATCAACGAGTCCTCGCGCCGCATCGCCGACATCATCGGCACCATCGACGGCATCGCCTTCCAGACCAACATCCTCGCGCTGAACGCCGCGGTGGAAGCGGCGCGCGCGGGCGAACAGGGCCGCGGCTTCGCGGTCGTCGCCAGCGAAGTGCGCAGCCTCGCGCAGCGATCGGCCGAAGCGGCCAAGGAAATCAAGAGCCTCATCTCCACCAGCGTCGAGCGCGTGGAGCAGGGCTCGAGCCTCGTCGACCAGGCCGGCACCACGATGCAGGAGGTGGTGGCCTCGATCAAGCGCGTGACCGACATCATGGGCGAGATCAGCGCGGCCAGCACCGAACAGTCGGCCGGCGTCGCGCAGGTCGGCGAAGCGATCACGCAGATGGACCAGGCGACGCAGCAGAACGCCGCCCTGGTGGAGCAGAGCGCCGCCGCCGCCGAGAGCCTCAAGGGCCGGGCCAAGAAGCTCGTCGACGAAGTGGCGGTCTTCAAGCTCGACGCAGACGCCCCCGCGGCCCGCAGCGCAGCGCCCGCAGCGCTGGTGCCGGTGGTGCACAAGCCGGTGGCGAGCACCGCGATGGCGATGCCCAAGCCGGCCGACGCCAAGGCCGCGCCGAAGGTCGACGCCAAGTCGATCGACGCGAAGCCTGCCGCCCCGGTGGCCGCCCCAATGGCCGCTACACCGAGCCCGCGCCCGGCACCGGCGCCCGTGGCGCTCGCACCGGCCGCCCCGGCGCCGGTGGCCGCCACCGCCAAGGCCGCGGCCGACGACGACTGGGAAACCTTCTGAGGCTCCTGCGCCCTCCCCCACACCACGGCCCGTGACGACCTCACGGGCCGTGGTGCTTCCAGGGCGGTTGAAAAGCGCCGTCAGGGGCCAGCTTTTGCACGAATTGAACGCCTGGGGCGACCCACAGAATGCCTACAAGCCGCTGCGTGCCTGCCGATATCTCCCGTGAACCTCGGCATTCCCGCCCCTTCATGCGTCTCTAGGAGCACCCTCATGCGCGCACACCTCACCGCCCTCCTCGCCGTGTCCAGCCTGGCCTTGGCCCCCCTCGCCATCGCCAAGGAAGGCAATGCCACCGCCGCCGAAGCGACCGCGATGGTCAAGAAGGGCGTCGCCTTCATCAAGGCCAACGGCAAGGACAAGGGCTTTGCCGAAATCACCAACAAGGCCGGCCAGTTCAACGACCGCGACCTCTACCTCGTGGTCTACGGCCTCGACGGCGTGGTGCATGCGCACGGCGCCAACGAGAAGATGGTCGGCAAGAACCTGATCGAGCTGAAGGACGTGGACGGCAAGGCCTTCGTCAAGGAGCGCGTGGAGCTGGCCCAGAGCAAGGGCACCTTCTGGCAGGACTACAAGTTCACCAACCCGGTCACCAAGAAGATCGAGCCCAAGAGCATGTACTGCGAGAAGCTGAATGACGCCGTGGTCTGCGGCGGCATCTACAAGTAAATCGACAACCGGGCCGGGCCTTTCACCCGGCTCCCTTTCTCCCTTGGTGGGCCCATGAATCTCGGTAAGAAGCTGCTCGCAGCGCCGTTGTTGACCGTCGCCGTGGTGTTGTCGGTCGGAGCACTGAGCACCGTCCTGCAAAGCCGCGCGGCGGCCGACAGCCAGGCGTCGTTCAAGGGCGACATGGAAAGCTTCCGCACCGTGACGAGCGTGCAGGACCAGCTGGCCCAGTCGCACGCGAGCGTCTACAAGACCGTGGCGCTGATGAGCTCCCTCGACGACGCGAAGGTCAAGGCCTTCCGCTCGGGGCTTGCCAACCAGCTCGGCGGCATGAAGCGCACGCTGTCGGCCATGACCGATGCCGACGGCGGAGCCACGCTGAAGGACGACGTGGCCGCCCTCTCGGCGCAGATCGACAAGTACGGCAAGCTCGCCGACTCGGCCATCGACCTCGCGACCGTCGACCCCAACACCGGCATCGCCGCGATGCAGAACGCCGACATGGCCTTCGCCGCGATGGCCAAGGCCGTGGGCGCGCTGGTGGCGAAGATGGAAGCCGCCAGCAGCGCCCACATGGACGCCGCCGCCGCCCGTGCCACGCGCATCAGCGTGCTGCTCGGACTGCTGGCGTCGCTGGCGTGCCTGGGCACCGTGGGCGCCGCGTGGTGGATGCAGCGCCGCGTGGTGCGCGACCTGCGCCGCGCCGTCGGCGTGGCCGCCGAAGTCGCCAACGGCAACCTGCAGGCCGAAGCCGCCAGCACCCGCCGCGACGAAGTGGGCGACCTCATGCGCTCGCTGGGCGCGATGACGGCCCAGCTCAGCCGCTCGCTGCACACCGTGATGCAGTCCTCAGGCGCCATCCAGTCGGCCAGTGCCGAGATCGCCTCGGGCAACCTCGACCTCTCGCACCGCACCGAGCAGACCGCCGGCAACCTGCAGCAGGCGGCCAGCTCGATGGAGCAGCTCAGCGGCACCGTGAAGCAAAGCGCCGACTCCGCGCGCCAGGCGAACCAGCTGGCAGCGTCTGCCGCCGAGGTGGCGTCGCGCGGCGGCAGCGTGGTCTCGCAGGTCGTCTCGACCATGGACGAGATCAATGCGTCGTCGAAGAAGATCAGCGACATCATCGGCGTGATCGATGGCATCGCCTTCCAGACCAACATCCTCGCGCTGAACGCCGCGGTGGAAGCGGCGCGCGCCGGCGAACAAGGCCGCGGCTTCGCGGTCGTCGCCAGCGAAGTGCGCAGCCTTGCGCAGCGCTCCGCCGAAGCGGCCAAGGAAATCAAGAGCCTGATCGGCGCGAGCGTCGAGAAGGTCGAAGCCGGTTCCCGCCTGGTGGCCGACGCTGGCGCCACCATGACCGAGATCGTCAGCTCGGTGCAGCGGGTGAGCGACATCATCGGCGAGATCACCACCGCCACCAGTGAACAAAGCGACGGCATCGGCCAGGTCACCCGTGCCGTCACCCAACTGGACCAGATGACGCAAGCGAACGCCTCGCTGGTGGAGCAATCGGCCGCTGCGGCCGAGAGCCTCAAGCAGCAGGCGCAACAGCTCGCGTCGGTGGTCTCGACGTTTCAACTTCATCGCTAACCCGGAGCCTCACCGTGCTCGCACATTTCAGTTTCAAACGCAAGATCGGCCTTCTCGTTGGCGTGGCCGTGCTCGGCATCGCGGCGCTCGCCGCCCTGTCGATGACCATGCTGCGCCACCACGTCCAGGAGGGCCGGCGCGCGCAGCTCGTCTCGGCGGTGCAGACCGCCTACCAGATCGCGGCGTCGTACCAGGCGCTGGCCGCGAGCGGCAAGATGCCGGTCGAAGAGGCGCAGAAGGCCGCCAAGGAGGCGCTGCGCCTCGCCCGCTATGGCGGTGCTGACGGCAAGGCCGACTACTTCTACCTCTGGGCGCTCGACGGCACCGGCGTCATGCACCCCATCAAGCCCGAGTGGGCCGGCCAGCCGATGCTCGGCAAGGTGAAAGACGGCGCCGGCAACGACGTCGTCAAGGCGCTGATCGATGGCGTGAACGCCAGCAAGACCGGCATCGCCTTCGTGCCCACGATGTTCCCGCGCCCGGGCCAGACCGAGCCGGTCGAGAAGCTCCAATACGTGATCAAGATCGACGGCTGGAACTGGCTCGTCGGCTCCGGCCTCTACATGGAAGATGCCAACGTGGTGGTGCGCTCGGTGCTGCTGGCCAACGTGGCCTTCAGCCTCGTGCTGCTGCTGATCATCGGCGGCGTGGGCTACGCCGTGGCACGCAGCGTGCTGCGCACCATCGGCGGCGAGCCTGAAGAGGCGCTGGCCGCGATGGCCGAGGTGGCCCAGGGCAACCTCCAGGTGCAGGTCAAGGCGGCCGTGCCGGGCAGCGTGATGGACGGCCTGCAACGCATGGTGCAGTCGCTGCGCCAGACGGTGACGCAGGTCCGCCAGTCGACCGACAGCATCTCCACCGCCAGCACCGAGATCGCCTCCGGCAACCAGGACCTGAGCGCCCGCACCGAGCAGACGGCGAGCAACCTGCAGCAGGCCGCGAGCTCCATGGAGCAGCTCAACGGCACCGTCAAGCAGAGCGCCGATTCGGCGCAGCAGGCCAACCAGCTGGCAGCCTCGGCCGCCGAGGTGGCGCGCCGCGGCGGCAGCGTGGTCGCGCAGGTCGTGACCACGATGGAAGAGATCAATGCGAGCTCGAAGAAGATCAGCGACATCATCGGCGTGATCGACGGCATCGCCTTCCAGACCAACATCCTCGCGCTGAACGCCGCGGTGGAAGCCGCCCGTGCCGGCGAACAGGGCCGCGGCTTCGCGGTGGTCGCGAGCGAGGTGCGCAGCCTCGCCGGCCGCTCCGCCGAGGCGGCCAAGGAAATCAAGAGCCTCATCGGCGCGAGCGTCGAGAAGGTCGAGACCGGCACGCGCCTGGTGGCCGATGCCGGCACGACCATGGGCGAGATCGTGGGCTCGGTGCAGCGGGTGAGCGACATCATCGGCGAGATCAGCGCCGCCTCCAGCGAGCAGAGCGATGGCATCGGCCAGGTCAACGTCGCCGTGACGCAGCTCGACCAGATGACGCAGCAGAACGCCGCGCTGGTGGAAGAAAGCGCCGCCGCCGCCGAGGCCCTGAAGGAACAGGCGCAACGCCTGGCGCAAGTGGTGAGCAACTTCAAGCTCGACGGCCCTGCGGTCGCCGCCGCCACGCCGGCCGTGGTGAAGCCGGTTGCATCGGCCAAGCCTGCACCGGCCGCGAAGCCGGCGCCGGCCCCCTCTGCGCCGATCGCCGCGCCCGCGCCGGTCGCCAAGGCCAGCCCGCCCAAGCCGGTGGCGACGCCCCGCCCGGCGCCCGCGCCCGTGGCGGCTTCGGCGCCCGTGGCGACGCCGGCCCCGGCCCCGATGGCGGCCGCCGCGGCCAGCGCCGCCAGCCACGACGACTGGGAAACCTTCTGATCCGCGGACGCGCCCCGAAAAGGCGGGCGCATTCCACACACATCGAACCTTCAGTTTCAGCCCGGCAAGCCGATAGTTACAGCAGAACAGCCTGAACCCGGCTTCCATCTCGAGAGGACACACCATGGACATGATTCACGAAGCAGCCCACGTCGCCCGCCACGAAGCGGCACGCGCCGCCCTGGCGGCACAGTCGGGCAGCGAGTACCTGACCTTCCGCCTCGGCGCCGAGGAATACGGCATCGACATCCTGAAGGTGCAGGAGATCCGCTCCTATGAAGTGCCCACTCGCATCGCGAACGCTCCGCAGTTCGTGAAAGGCGTGGTCAACCTGCGCGGCGTGATCGTGCCGATCGTCGACCTGCGCCTGAAGCTCGGTTGCGACACCGCCGAGTACAACAGCTTCACCGTCGTGATCGTGCTGAACGTCAAGGGCCGCGTGGTCGGCGCCGTCGTCGACTCGGTCTCCGACGTGCTCGAACTCTCCGCCGAGTCGATCAAACCGGCCCCCGAGATGGCCTCGGCCGTCGACACCAGCTTCATCACCGGCATCAGCAGCGTCAACGACCGCATGCTGATCATGATGGACATCGAATCCCTGATGGCCAGCCCCGACATGGGCCTGATGGACGAATCGCACTGAGGCGCACCCGCCCCAGCTGTGCCACGGGCGGTGACGACCTCACCGCCCGATTTCATTTCACGACCCGCTCTCTCATTCCCAGACCATGAGCCTGAACAACATTTCCGTCACACGCAAGCTGTGGGGTGCCATCCTGCTGCTGCTCGCCGCCATGCTGACCATCGCCATGCTGGCAGCCTCCCAGGCCGCTTCGGTGCAGGCCGAATCGGCCCGTCAGATCGCCCAGGTGCACGACCTCGTCGAACGCTCGGCCGTGTGGAAGGGCTTGACCGACACCGCCGTCACGCGCGGCATGGCCAACGTCATCAGCAGCGACCCGGCTGTTGGCGAACTCTTCAAGGAAAACCTGGAAAACGACACCAAGAAGATCACCGCCATCCGCGTCGAGATCTCCAAGGTCGCGACCTCGGACGAAGACAAGGCGGCCATGAAGAACGTGGCCGAGAAAGGTGCCGTGCTGGTGGCCGCCAGCAAGAAGGCCACCGAGCTCGTGGCCGCTGGCGACCGCGCCGCGGTGACGGCGCACGTGAAGGGCGAGTACGCGCAGACGGCCGCCGCCTACCTCGGCGCAATCGACGCCTTCGTGGCCCTTCAGCGCCAGAAGGGCGAGCAGGCCTTGGCTGCCGGCGCGCAGGCGCGCCAACGCATCCTGCTGGCCGGCTTCGGCGGCGCAGTGCTCGTGATCGCACTCGGCATGCTCGTCGCCGCGACGCTCGTGCGCAGCATCCGCCAGCCGCTGGAAGAGTCGATCCGCGTCGCCGGCGCCATCGCCGAAGGCGACCTGACGCAGACCATCTCCACGACGCGCAAGGACGAGTTCGGCTCGCTGATGCGCGCCCTGCAGCACATGAACGAATCGCTGGGCCGCGTGGTCGGCAATGTGCGCTCGTCGACCGACAGCATCAGCACCGCCTCGGCCGAGATCGCAACAGGCAACACCGACCTCTCGTCGCGCACCGAGCAGACCGCCAGCAACCTGCAGCAGGCCGCCAGCTCGATGGAGCAGCTGACCGGCACCGTGCGCCAGAGCGCCGATTCGGCCCGCCAGGCCAACCAGCTCGCCTCGTCGGCAGCCGAAGTGGCGCAGCGCGGCGGCAGCGTCGTCGCCCAGGTCGTGTCGACCATGGACGAGATCAATGCGTCGTCGAAGAAGATCAGCGACATCATCGGCGTGATCGATGGCATCGCCTTCCAGACCAACATCCTCGCGCTAAACGCCGCGGTGGAAGCCGCGCGTGCCGGCGAGCAGGGCCGTGGCTTCGCGGTGGTGGCCGGTGAAGTGCGCTCGCTGGCCCAACGCAGCGCCGAAGCGGCCCGCGAGATCAAGGGCCTGATCGGCAGCTCGGTCGACAAGGTGGAGGCCGGTTCGCGCCTCGTCGCCGACGCGGGCGCCACGATGAACGAGATCGTGGGCTCGGTGCAGCGCGTGACCGACATCATCGGCGAGATCACCGCCGCATCGACCGAGCAGAGCGATGGCATCGGCCAGATCAACAGCGCCGTGACGCAGCTCGACCAGATGACGCAGCAGAACGCCGCGCTGGTGGAAGAGTCGGCCGCCGCGGCCGAGTCGCTGCGCGAGCAGGCGCACCGCCTGGCCGAAGTGGTGGCGGTGTTCAAGGTGGCGCGCGTCTGATCGACACACGCATGCCCTGAACGACAAAAGCGGCCCACGGGCCGCTTTTGCTTGGGTGAGGGAAAGCTACTCGGCCGCAGCGCGGCGCAAGGTCTCGACCACCGGCCGGCGCAGCACCTCGCGCAGGCCCCACCAGCCGGCACCGAGCGCGAGCACCGCCCCCGCCACGCCGCCCGCGAGCGGCACCCAGGGCGAGCCGCTCCAGGTGAACTGGAAGGCATATTTCGCAAGCGCCCAGCCGACCACCATGGCGGCAATCGAGGCCAGCACGCCCGCGAGCGCACCCACGCCGAGCAGCTCGGCGCGCTGCACCTGCGCGAGCAGCTTGCCGCTTGCGCCCAGCGCGCGCATCACCGCGAACTCGCGTGCCCGCGCCTCTCGCGTGGCGGTGACAGCCGCGAACAGCACCACGAGCCCCGCCGCCAGCGTGAAGGTGAAGAGGAACTCGACCGCGCGCACCACCTGGTCGAGCACCGCCTGGATCTGGCCGATCGAGGCCGACACGTCGACGTTGGTGATGTTGGGGAATTCGCGGCTCAGCGCGTTGTCGAAGCCGGCCTTGGCCGGCGCCCGGAACGCGGCGATGTAGGTCGCCGGCACGTCGATCATCTGCGCGCTCGGGAACATCACGAAGAAGTTGGCCCGCATCGAGCCCCAGTCGACCTTGCGCAGGCTGGTGATGCGGCCTTCGAGGATGAGCCCGCCCATGTCGAAGCGCAGCGAGTCGCCGAGCTTGAGCCGCAAGGTCTCGGCCAGGCCCTGCTCGACGCTCAGGCCGCCCTTCTCTTCGCTCACCCAGCGGCCGGCGGTCACGCTGTTGTGCATCGGCAGCGTGGCGCTGTGGCTCAGGTTGAACTCGCGGTCGAGCAGGCGCTTGGCGCGCTCTTCGGTGTAGTCGTCGAGGTTGGCAGGCTTGCCGTTGATCGCGACCAGCCGGCCTCGGATCATCGGGAACCAGTCGAACCTGCCCACCCCGCCCTCGCGCAGCCGGGCCTGGAAGGCGTCGGCCTGGTCGGGCTGGATGTTGATCACGAAACGGTTGGGCGCATCGGGCGGCGTGGCCTGGCGCCAGCTGGAGATGAGGTCTGTGCGCAGGAGCACCAGCAGCACGAGCGCCAGCAGCCCCACGCTGAGCGCCGACACCTGCAGCACCGCAAACGCCGGCCGCGCGGCGATCTGGCGCGTGGCCAGCACCAGCCAGCGCGGCGCGCGCGCCTCGGGCACCGCGCGGCGCAGCACCTGCACGGCGAGCCACGACAGCAGCGCGAACACCGCCACGGCGCCGGCGAAGCCGCCCACCGCGATCAGCCCCAGCTGCAGGTCGGACGACACCGCGAGCAGCAAGGCGACGAAGCCCGCCGCACCCGCGCCCAGCACCGCGAGTGATGCCGGCTTGAGCGCGCCGACGTCGCGGCGGATCACCCGCAGCGGAGGCACCTGCGAGAGCTGCAGCACCGGCGGCAGGCCGAAGCCCATCAAGAGCGTGAAGCCCACGCCCACGCCGAAGAGCGCCGGCCAGACGGTGGGCAGTGGCAAGGTCGCCGACACCAGCCCCGACAGCAACCACACGAAGACGTAGTGCACCGCGAAGCCGATCGCCACGCCGGCAACACTTGCCGCCAGCCCGACGAGCGTGAACTCGATCAGGTACTGCAGCGCGATCGTGCGCTGCGCCTGGCCGAGCACGCGCAGCATGGCGCAGTCGTCGAGGTGGCGCTCGGCGAAGTCGCGCGCGGCGATGCCCACGGCCACCGCCGCCAGCAGCGCCGCGAGCAGCGCCACGAGGTTGAGGAATTTCTCGGCGCGGTCGAGCGTCTGGCGCATTTCGGGGCGGCCGGTCTCGAGCGACTCGACGCGCACGCCGCGCACGGTGCGGCCCTTCACCTGCTCGTCGGCCCAGCGCACGAATTCGCGCAGCGGCGCTTCGTTGGCACCGGGCACGGCGACTGCCATGCGGTAGGTGACGCGGCTCGCCGGCTGCACCAGCGCCGTGGCCCCTAGGTCGGCCTCGTGCAGCATCACCCGCGGCGCAAAGGCCATGAAACCGGCGCCGCGGTCGGGCTCGATCACGATGATGGCGGCGATCTTCAGCGTGGCGTCGCCCAGCAGCAGGTCGTCGCCGAGCTGGAGCTGCAGGCTGTCGAGCAGGGGCGCGTCGACCCACACCGTGCCGCGCGCCGGGCCGTTCGTCACCGCCTGCTCGGCGCCGCCCTGGCTCTGCACCACGCGCAGCTGGCCGCGCAGCGGGTAGGCATCGCTCACGCTCTTGACCGAGACCAGGCGCGAGTTGCCGCCCTTGTCGTCGGGCGCACGGCCCATGCTCGGGAAGGCCGCGGTGGCCGCCACCTTGAGCCCGAGCGCCTGCGCCTTCTGGGTGAACACTGGCGGCAGCGGCTGGTCGCTCGCGATGATGGCGTCGCCACCCATCAGCTGGCGCGCATCTCGCGCGAGGCCCTGGTTGAGGCGGTCGGCGAAGAAACCCACCGCAGTGAGTGCGGCGACCGCCAGCGTCACCGCCACCAGCAGCAGGCGCAGCTCGCCAGCGCGGAAATCGCGCGCCAGCTGGCGCCAGGCGAGTTGCCAAAGAGAGGCCTGGGGCCTCAAAGCCTGGGACTGCAAGGACATGGTCTTCTCCGTCGAGGCCCGCACCTTACCTGATGCGTTGCGTCACCCGGGGCGCCCGGCCGGGAACCGGGGCCGCTTGCAGGGCTGAACGATGCATGCAAATCCGCAGAACCGATGGCGCGCGGCCGGGTGCTTCAATGACCGCATGGACACACGCCCCCTCCCCGCCCTCTTCCTCTCGCACGGCTCGCCCATGATGGCGCTCGAGCCGGGTGAGACCGGTCCGTTCCTGGAGCGGCTCGGGCCGGCGATCACGTCGACCTTCGGCACGCCGCGGGCCATCCTCGCCGTCTCGGCGCACAGCGTCGCGCGCGAGCCGGTGCTGCTCGCCGGTGCACGGCAGCACGCGGTGCACGACTTCGGCGGTTTCCCCGACGCGCTCTACCAGTTGCGCTACGACGTGGCGGGCGCCCCGGCGCTGGCCACCGAAGTGGAGCAGTTGCTCGACGCGGCCGGGCTGCCCGCGCACCGCGTCGACGAAGGCGGGCTCGACCATGGCATCTGGGCCATGCTGCGCTTCATGTTCCCGGCGGCCGACATCCCGGTGCTGCCGCTGGCGTGGGTGCCGACCTTGCCGCCGGCGCAGCAGTTGGCGCTCGGCGAGGCGCTGGCCTCCTTGCGCCCGACCGGCGTGCTGGTGATGGGCACCGGCAGCATCACGCACAACCTGCGGCGGGTGTTCGCCGGCGGCCGGCCGCCGGTCGACGCCGCCGAGATCCCCGAAAGCCGCGACTTCCGCGAGTGGATGCGCGCGCGCAGCGAGGCGCGCGACTGGGGAGCGCTCACCGACTACCGGCGCCAGGCACCGCATGCCGCCGACATGCACCCGACCGACGAGCACCTGCTGCCCTGGTTCGTGGCGGCCGGTGCCGGCGGGCGGGCGGCCGCGCCGCTGCGCCTGCACGATGCGGTGACCTATGGTTGCCTCGGCATGGACGCCTATGCCTTCGGCCCCGAGGCCCCTCTCTTGGGTGGTGCGCTGACACCCTCCTGAATTGCACGCCCGCACTAAAATTGCGCGCCGGTCCTCAGAAAAGGCCGGCCCCGCACACACAGCGGGCGTCCAGGGTTGAGGGAGGAAATTCATGAAACGCATCTCGCTGGCTGCGGCCGGTTTCACCTTGTCGTGCCTGCTCGCCGCGTGTGGTGGCGGCAGCGACACCGACACCTCGGTGGCGCAAGCGGCCGACACCCGTTCCGATTCGGCCCAGGCCGATCTGCGTCGCGAGGCGCAAGCCCAGGCACGGCCGCGCCCCGAGCAGTTCACGGCCGGCCCGCGTGAGGTCAACGACACGATCGTCTGGCAGCAGCAGGAGACCACGGTTGGCGGCACCACGCAGCAGCGCAGCTACGGCGACCGCATCACCGCCGTCGAGGCCGATGGCAGCTTCAGCTTCAACCGCGGCACCCCCGGGGGCGTGACCTTCGAGCGTTATCGCGCCAATGCCGACGGCAACCGCCTGAGCCGCGAGTACGTCAACAACGGCAACCACTGCACCTACGATCCGAACCGCAACTTCGTCAGCTACCCGCTGTACGTCGGCAAGGTCTGGGCGTCGCAGTGGAACTACAACTGCTCGCTCGGCTACAAGGAACGCGCCACGCAGCTCTCCGCCGTGACCGGCCGCGAAAGCATCACCATCCAGGCGGGCACCTTCGATGCGCTGCGCATCGGCTACGTCACGCTCTACACCAAGAGCAACGACGTGAACCTGCAGAACGGCGCCAACGGCGAAGCCGCCTACCTCGTGGAAAGCACCTGCTGGTGGGCCACCTCGGTCAAGCGCATCGTCAAGTGCACCTACAAGAACACCTACTTCGGCACCACGCCGCCCGCAGGCTACCTCGCGGACTACGCACTTGAAGCGAGCTACATCGGCAAGGTGTACTTTCCCGATGCCTCGCGCCAGGTCGGCCAGAGCAGCCGTTGGACCGAGACCGACACCCAGCTCGGCGGCAACGTGATCAACCGCCACTACACGCAGACGATCACCGCCGTGAACCCCGATGGCAGCTACAACGTCGACCGCGCCGAGGCCAACGGCTTCATCAGCGAGCGCATCCTCAACGACCGCGGAGGCAACCGCCTCAACCGCTTCATCGTGCAGACCAACAACCCCTGCACCTGGGCCCCACGCCGCGACTACCTGAGCTTCCCGCTCTACGTGGGCAAGACCTGGACGTCGGGCTGGAACTACAGCTGCGCGCTCGGCTACCGCGAAGACGCGGCCCACACCGCCCGCGTCGAAGCGCTGGAGCCGGTGACGACGGCCGCCGGCACCTTCAACGCACTGCGCGTGAGCTTCCAGACCGTGCTGACCAACAGCAACGACTTCCAGCTGCAGAACGGCCCGGCCGGCCAGGCGACCTACCGCAACGACGGCACCTGCTGGTGGGATGTGGACGGCCAGCGCATCGTCAAATGCGACATCGCCAACACCTTCGAAGGCCCGGCACCGGCGACTTACCGCCAGCGCTATGTGACCGAGCTGGCGGCTGTGCTCGTGCCCTGAGGCACGTTCCTTGAGTGCCCGCTACTGCGCGGAGGCTGAGGCGGCACTCGCCGCAGAGGCCACCCGCGTGGCCTTGGCTTCGCGGTAGCGCTGGGCCAGCACGGCTACGCTCTCCTGCGACTGCCTGAGCGCGCTGCGCATCGTGGCCAGCTCGCCCTGGCGCGCGGTCTGCAAGACGCGCGACAGGGTCTGGGCCAGCGCGTTGCAGCTCCAGGCATCGGCCTGGCCTGCGACGGCCAGCTGCGCGAGCGCATCACGCTCTTCGCCGGCGGCCGCCACACGCTCGGCCGGCCAGCCTGCACGTTCACCGATGCTGATGCCGAGGGAGGCTTCGGCGTGCGTGCTGCCACGCCTGGTGAGCACCTCGGCCACCGCGGCACACACCTGCTGGCGGTTCGCATCGCGCACCTCGTTCACGCCGCAGTACTGGCTGGCCGCGACCAGCGGCAGCTCGGCCCGCCTGTCCAGCCCGTCAAGCTCATGGGCCAGGCCGATGCGCGACAGCATGTCGGCTTCGGGCGGGAGCTTGGCGAGCACCGTGCCTGCCAGCGCGCCCTGGCGGGCGTCTGACCTGGCGGCGTGCGACACGCGGTACATCGCCTCGGCCACGGCAGGCTCGTCGCGCCGCACCTTGGCGTCGGCGGCGACCTGCAGCCACGCCATGGCATTGCCGGGCTCCAGCCGCGCCCATTGGTCGGCCGACAGCATGCGGCACACCCCTTCGCCACGCTGCGGCTGGCACACCCGCATCGCCCAGGCATAGACCTGGGGCGTGCCCTTGAAGGCGGCCATCGAGGCCAGCTCATCGCGCGCCCGCGCGGCGCCGCCTTCCACGCCGTCAACCGCTGCGCCGCGCTTGTCGAGCGCCACCATCACCAGGCCGGCCGCCCGCAGGTTGTCGTCCTGGCTGGCGAGCAGCGACGGCAACACCTGCTCGCGCAGGCGCTGTGCCGCGCTCTGGATCGGCGCCATGTCGCGCGGGCGGCCGTGCTCGTCGGCCTTGACGCGCCCGAGGCCGCAGACCTCGGTTTCGTCGGCCGCGGTCACTCCCGGACCGGCGGGTGCCAGCAGGGCGGCTGCGCCCGACGACACACCCTGATGCAACAGCTGCGCCTCGTCCGCCCGCGCAAGCCTCTCGACCTTGGCCACGGGCGCCAGGGCTTCGACCATGGCGTGCGGCTCGGGCGCATCGGCGACGCGGCCGGCCTCCACCGCCTGCCAGACCAGGACGCCGAGCGCCACCAGCACCAGCCCTGCACCGACCCAGCGCAAGCGCCTGCCTGCCGTGCTGTCGTCGTCTTGTGCGTCGTCGTTGTTGTTCACAAGCCCCCCTCCGCAATGGCTTCCTTGACTGCCGCCACCTGCCGGCGCGACACCACCAACCACTCGTCGACCGGCGCGACCCGCACCACCCAGCCTTCGGCGGCCTCTTCTTCACCCTCGGCGGGAAGCACTCGCCGTTCCAGGGCCCGCAGCGCCTTGCGCGCCACCAGGGCGTTGCGGTGGATGCGCAGGAAGCGGTCGCCCAGGCGCTGCTCCAGGTCGGTGAGGGCGTCGTCGAGCACATGGGTGTGCGTGGCGGTGCGCAGCGTCACGTACTTCAGCTCGGCCTTGAGGTAGAGCACTTCCGAGACCGGCACCCGCACCTTGCGGCCGAGTTCGCTGACCACGATCACCGGCTCTTCGCCTGCATCGGCCGCGGGCCGTGCGGCACCCGCACGCTGCACCACGCGCTGCAGGGCCGCATGCAGGCGCTCGCGGCGCACGGGCTTGGTGAGGTAGTCGACCGCCTCGAGGTCGAAGGCCTGCAGCGCATGCTCGGCGTGCGCCGTAACGAAGACGATCGCCGGCGCCTGCGGCAGCTGCTTCACGCGCGCGGCCAACTGCGTGCCGTCGAGGCCGGGCATGTGGATGTCGAGCAGCACCAGGTCGCAGCGGTGTTCGGCCAGCCAGACCAGTGCCTGGCTTGCATTGGCCGCCTCGCCCGCCACCTGCGCCTTGGGCGACGGGCAGTCCTGCACCAGGCCGCGCAGGCGCAGGCGGGCCAGCTCTTCATCGTCGACGATCAGAACCTGGAGGGGGTCACTCATAGCGGCACCACGATCTGCACGCGGAAGAAGTCCTTGTCGAGCCGCGTCTCGAACTGCGCCGCCACGTCGTGCATGAGGCGCAGGCGCTCGCGCACATTGCGCAGCGCGATGCCATTGCCCGGCCGCGAAGGCTGCTGGGGCAGCGTGTTGACGATGGTGACCACCGCGTGCGCGCGCTTCACCCGCGTGCGGATGCGCACCACGCCGCCGTCGGGCGCCGGCTCCACGCCGTGGCGCACCGCGTTTTCGACCAGCGGCTGCAGCAGCAGGGGCGGCACGCGTGCGCTGCCGGCGTCGTCGTCGAGCTCCCAGCTCACCTGCAGGCGCTCACCGAAGCGCACCTGCTCGATCGCGAGGTAGCGCTGCGCGAGCGATACCTCCTCGGCCAGGGTGACCGACGCGCCGGTGTCGTTCAGCGCCACGCGGAAGAGCTCGGCCAGGTCTTCGAGCAGGCCTTCGGTGCGCGCCGGGTCGAGCCGGGCGAGCGTGATGGCGGTGTTGAGCGTGTTGAAGAGGAAGTGCGGGCGGATGCGCGACTGCAGCTCGATCAGGCGTGCCGCGGCATCCGCCGGCAGGCGGGCACGGGCGCGCAGGGTGAGCCAATAGAACATCGCCGCCGCCAGCAGCGCCCCGGCCAGCGCCGGAGGCACCCACGGAAGGCGGCTGCCAGCCGGGCCGAAACCGACCGCCCCCTGCAAGCCCCATCCGAAGACCCCGCTGGCCGCCCCGAGCAGCAGGGCCGCGGCCCACTGCCCGACCGCCGGCAGCCGGACCAGCATGCGCTTGAGCAGACAGGCCAGCACCAGCCACAGCAGCAAGGCCGGCAGTGCCACGCCCGCCACCGCCGCGAGGAGCGTGAGCCAGGATGCGAAATCGGTGGCGCCGAAGCTCACCGCCACCGCGAGCGTGACGTGCACGAAGAGCAACGCCCGCAGCACCACGCCCACGTGGCACACGTCGAACGCCGAGCCGGCACCGCGCGGTGCCGTCGCGGCGGTGTCGTACGGCCCGAAGCCGGTGGGGCCGAAGAGGCTGCTGCTGCTGGTGCTCGCCGGGTCTGGCGACGCCGAACCCTCGGCCCCGCTGCGGGCCGGGCGGCTCGGTGCATGCAGGGTGTCGTGAGGGTCGTGCTCGGGCATGTCGGGCGGGGTGGCCGAATAGAATCAGGCGCTCTCGAATCTCGTCGCTGCGCGGAGGCCGCGCCATCCGGCGATTGTCGCCAAGACAGCCCCCACGGCAACCGCACACACCAAGCGTTACACGCCCCGTCTCCCCCCATGTCATCGAACCAACTCGACAAGAAATCCCAAGCCTGGTCTGCGCTCTTCTCCGAGCCCATGAGCGAGCTGGTCAAGCGCTACACCGCCAGCGTCGACTTCGACAAGCGCCTGTGGAAGGCCGACATCGAAGGCAGCCTCGCCCATGCGGACATGCTGGCGGCACAAGGCGTGATCGGCGCGAAAGACCTCGCCGACATCCAGCGTGGCATGGCGCAGATCAAGGGCGAGATCGAAGCCGGCAGCTTCGAGTGGAAGCTCGACCTCGAAGACGTGCACCTCAACATCGAGGCCCGCCTCACCACGCTCGTGGGCGACGCCGGCAAGCGCCTGCACACCGGCCGCTCGCGCAACGACCAGGTGGCGACCGACGTGCGCCTGTGGCTGCGAGGCGAGATCGATGCGCTCGCGCCGCTGCTGGCCGACATGCAGAAGTCGCTGGTCGACGTGGCCGAGAAGAACGTCGACACCATCCTGCCGGGCTTCACGCACATGCAGGTCGCCCAGCCGGTGAGCTTTGCGCACCACCTGCTGGCCTATGTGGAGATGTTCAAGCGCGACGCCGAGCGCCTGGTCGACGTGCGCAAGCGTGTGAACCAGCTGCCCCTCGGTGCCGCCGCCCTGGCCGGCACCAGCTACCCGCTCGACCGCGAGCGTGTGGCGAAGACGCTGGGCTTCGAGGGCGTGTGCCAGAACAGCCTGGATGCGGTGAGCGACCGAGACTTCGCGCTCGAGTTCACCTCGTTTGCCTCGATCACGATGGTGCACATCTCGCGCCTGGCCGAAGAGATCGTGCTCTGGATGAGCCAGAACTTCGGCTTCATCGACCTCGCCGACCGCTACTGCACCGGCTCGTCGATCATGCCGCAGAAGCGCAACCCCGACGTGGCCGAGCTGGCGCGCGGCAAGAGTGGCCGCGTGGTCGGCCACCTGATGGGCCTCATCACGCTGATGAAAGGCCAGCCGCTCACCTACAACAAGGACAACCAGGAAGACAAGGAGCCCTTGTTCGACACCGTCGACACGCTGCGCGACACGCTGCGCATCATGGCCGAGATGGTGGGCGGCATCACGGTGAAGAAGGAGGCGATGGAACGTGCCGCCCTGCGCGGCTACGCCACCGCCACCGACCTCGCCGACTACCTGGTGAAGAAGGGCCTGCCCTTCCGCGACGCGCACGAAGTGGTGGCGCATGCGGTGAAGACGGCGATTGCGCAAGGCAAGGACCTCTCCGAACTGCCCCTCGCCACGCTGCAAGGCTTCAACGCCAGCATCACCGACGACGTGTTCGGCGTGCTGAGCCTTGCCGGCTCGCTCAACGCCCGCCAGGTGCTGGGCGGCACGGCGCCGGCCCAGGTGCGCGCCCAGATCGCGCGGCATCGCCAGCGCCTGGGCTGAGGGCCACCGCATCCGGCGCGGCGTTTGCTGCGTAGACCTCCGACCATGCACACACTCGCAAGCACCGGCCGACGGGCCAGCCTCTTCGTGATGAGCCTCGCGCTGGCCGGCTGCGCCTCGGGCCTCAACAAGCTCAAGCCCTCGTCCACCTTCGCCTTCACCGAAGGCGTGAGCTACGGCCCCAACCCGCGCCAGAAGGTCGACATCTACCGCCCCGCCACCCCGGCCCCGGCCGGTGGCTGGCCGGTGGTGGTCTTCTTCTACGGCGGCTCCTGGCACTGGGGCAACCGGGCCGAATACACCTTTGCCGGCGAAGCGCTGGCCTCGCGCGGCGTGCTGACGCTGATCGCCGACTACCGGCTGTACCCGGAGGTGCGCTTCCCCGATTTCCTGGACGACAGCGCCATGGCCACCGCTTATGCACTGCGCGAAGCCGCGCGGCTCGGCGGCGACCCGAAGCGGGTGTACGTGATGGGCCACAGCGCCGGCGCCTACAACGCCGCGATGGTGGCTCTCGACGAACGCTGGCTCAAGGCCCAGGGCCAGTCACCCGCCTCGCTCGCCGGCTGGATCGGCCTGGCCGGGCCGTACGAGTTCCTGCCGATCTCCAACCCGCAGGCGCAGGTCGTGTTCCATCACCCTGACTACCCGCCCGGCACGCAGCCCATCGACTACGTGCGGCGTGGCACGCCACGCGCCTTCCTCGGCGCGGCACACAACGACCACCTGGTCAACCCGGTGCGCAACACCGAGCAGATGGCCGAGCGCATGAAGGCCGCCGGCATCCCGGTGCAGCTCAAGCTCTACGACGGCGTGGACCACGTGACGCTGGTCGCGTCGATGGCGTGGTCGCTGCGCTGGATGTCGAGCGTGCTCGACGACGTGAGCGCGTTCATGCGGCAGGAGCCCCAGGCGCCATCGACCGCCTCCAGATGACAAGAGCCGCCCACGGGCGGCTGTTTCACGTCGACGACCCAACGATCAGTCGTTCGCGCCGATCAGTTCGCCGAACAGCTCCCACTGGGTGCCGTTGAACTTGGCCAGCTGGCCCTGTTCCATCAGGTTGTAGTCGGTCGGCGAGGTGTTGATCGTCATGCCCGGCAGCAGCAGCGGCAGCCGAAAGTTCTTCAGGTTGGCGGCCTGCTTCATCACGTTCTCGCGGGTGAGGTCGTTGCCGCACTGCTTGAGCACCTGAACCAGGGTCTGCGCAGTCAGGTACGCATAGAGGTTGCTGGCGTCCTTGGGGTCGCCCTCCTTGTAGTAGCGGCCCATGAAGGCGCGCCACTCCAGCATGGCCGGGTCGTCCTTCCACTGCGGGTCGTTCTGGTCCTTGTAGTACTGCAGCGTGATGAGGTCCTTCGACTTGTCGAGCCCCGCCGGTGTGAGCACCGAGCCGATCGAGGCACCCACGTTGTTGAGGATGTGCAGCGGCTTCCAGCCCGAATCGAAGGCCTTGCGGATGGCCTGGGCCGCGAACTTCGGCGTGGTGATGTTGATGAAGGTGTCGGCGCCCGAGGCCTGCAACGTGAGGATCTGCGAATCGACCGTCGGGTCGGAGACCTCGTAGGTGGCCTCCTTCACCACCATGGTCGCGGCCTTGGCACCCAGGCCGTCCTTCACACCCTTCAGCACGTCTTTGCCGAAGTCGTCGTTCTGGTAGAGGATCGCGATCTTGGCGTTGGGCTTGTTCTTCAGCAGCCACTTCGCGTAGATCATGCCCTCCGACTGGTAGCTGATGTTCCAGCCGATGGTCCAGGGGTGGTTCTTCGGGTCGGCCCATTTGGTGGCGCCCGTGGCGAGGAAGAGGTGCGGCACCTTCTTCGCGTTCATGTACTTGTGGATGGCGCTGTTCGGCGCCGTGCCGAGCGTGTTGAAGGTGGCGAGCACCTCGTCCTGCTCGACCAGCTTTCGGATCTGCTCCACGGTCTTGGGCGGGCTGTAGCCGTCGTCCAGGCTGATCAGGTTGATCTTGCGGCCGTTGATGCCACCCTGCTCGTTGATCATCCTGAAGTAGGCCTGGTGCAGCTTGCCGATCGTGCCGTAGGCCGATGCGGGCCCGCTGTAGGGCTGCGACTGGCCGATCTTGATCTCGGTGTCGCTGGCGCCGGGGCCGTACTTGCCCGCGGCCATCACGCCCACGCTGAAAACCAGCGACGCGGACGCCGCCACCCACTGCGCAAGGTTCAAGGTTCTCGATGTCATGTCGCTTCCTTTCGAACGTTCAACGAACACACATGGCGCGACCCGGGGCGCTTCCCATCAACGCGCGGGCCTGGAAGAGGGTCTACTGAGTAACCCGCCCTCGTAGAAACCGAGCCCTCAGGATCCGGATCAGGCCGGCCACGCCTGTGGGCATCACGTACATGAAGACGATGAGGAACACGCCGTAGATGGCCCAGGGCGCAGACTTGCTGATCTCGTCGGCCACGTTCGGGATGAACTGGATGAAGAGCGCGCCGAAGATCGCGCCGGGGATCGACGCCAGTCCGCCGATCACCACGCCGATGAAGAGGCTGAATGACAGGAAGGGGCCGAAGGAATCAGGCGCGACGAACTGCACCGCGATCGCGCCCAAGGCGCCCGCGATGCCGGTGTACATGGCCGACACGCCGAAGGTGAGCGACTTGTACATCGCAGCGTTCACCCCCATCGCCCGCGCGGCGATCGGCTGGTCGCGCAGGGCCACCATCGCGCGGCCGATGCGGCCTCGCAGCAGGTTCCACGCGACGAAGAAGAGCAGCACCGTCCAGGCGAGGATGAAGAAGTACAGCCAGCGGTCCTGCGAGAGGCCGGTCCATTCCGGCGCATCGGGCTTCATGATGACGAGGCCTTGCGAGCCGCCCGTCCACTGCTCGAAGGCCTTGTGTTTCAAGAGCTGCGGCATCGCGATGCCGAGCGCCAGCGTGGCGATGGCGAGGTACAAACCTTCGAGCCGCAGCGCCGGCAGGCCGAACAGGAAGCCCGCGATCAGGCACACCAGCCCGGCGATCGGGATGGTGGCCCAGTAGGGCATGCCGGCCTTGTCCATCAGCACCGCCGCCACGTAGGCGCCGATCGCATAGAAGGCGCCGTGGCCGAGCGAGATCTGCCCGTTGAAACCCATCAGCATGTTGAGCCCGAGGATCGCGATGGCGTAGCAGAGCGCGAGCGCGAGCTGGAACACGCGGTAGTTGGGGATGAAGAGCGGCACGACGATCGCGATGGCGAGCAGCACGCCGAGGCCGATCCACTGGTTGCGGCTGAGCGCAGGCTTCTGGGTGGTGGTCATCTTCTTATCCCCTCAGACGCGCGAAACGTGGACCTTGCCGAACAGGCCCGAAGGCTTGAGCACCAGCACCGCCACGATCAGCACCAGGGCGACGGTGTGCTTGAGCTCGGTGCCCAGGTACAGGCCGACCACGTTTTCCAGCACGCCCACGATGAAGCCGCCGATCACCGCGCCCCACGGGTTCTCGATGCCGCCGAGCAGCGCGCCAGCAAAGGCGTAGAGCAGTACGCCGCCCATCATGTTGGGCTCGAGGAAGACGACCGGCGCCACCATCATCCCGGCGATGGCACCGATGGCGGCCGCCAGGCCCCAGCCCAGCGCCAGCATCCAGCCCACGCGCACGCCGACGAGCCGGGCCGACACCGGGTTCTGCGCCGCCGAGCGCATGGCCAGGCCCAGCGGCGTGAAGCGGAAGAAGACGAAGAGCAGCGCCAGCAGCACGAGCGTGATGCCCATCGAGCCGATCTCGTGCGACGACATGTAGCGGTTGCCGAAGAACGGCTGCTCCGGGAAAGGGCTCGCGAACGGCTTGATCGTGTGGCCGAAGGTCCAGCCGGCCACGCTGTTGAAGATGACGAGCAGGCCGATGAAGACCGTGACCACCGACAGCACCGGCGCGTTTTCCACCGGGCGGATGATGATGCGCTCGATCGCGATGCCCGCGACGAAGGCGATGAGCGTGGTGAGGAAGAAGGTCACCCAGTACGGCAGGCCGGCCTGCATGAGCGCCCACGCGAGGTAGGTGGCGAACATCGCCATCTCCCCCTGCGCGAAATTGATCTCGTGGGTGGCCTGGTAGATCATGACCAGCGCGAGCGCCATGCTGGCGTAGATGCCCCCGGTGGCCAGGCCCGACAGCACTTGATGGATCAGCAGGTCCATGTTGTTCTAGTACCCGAGGTAGGAGCGGCGCACCGACTCGTCGTTGCGGATGGATTCCGAGGTGCCCGAGATCACGACCTTGCCGGTCTCGAGCAGGTAGGCGTGGTCGGCGAGCTTGAGCGCGAGCGCGGCGTTCTGCTCGACCAGCAGCATGCTGATCCTGTCGCTCTGGTTGATGGCCTTGAAGATCTCGAAGAGCTCCTGCACCACCAGCGGCGCGAGGCCGAAGGAGGGTTCGTCGAGCAGCAAGAGGCGCGGGCGCAGCATCAGCGCGCGCGACACCGCCAGCATCTGCTGCTCGCCGCCCGAGAGCGTGCCGGCCTGCTGCCGGCGGCGCTCCTTCAGGCGCGGGAAGTAGGTGTACATGCGCTCGAAGTCGAGCGCGACTTCGGCCTTGTCTTTCCGCGTGTAGGCACCGACGCGCAGGTTCTCTTCCACGCTGAAGTTGAGGAAGGTGCCGCGGCCATCGGGCACGTGGGCCACGCCGAGGCGCACGATGCTTTCGGTGGCCTTGCCATCGATGCGCTCGCCTCCGAGGGTGATCTCGCCCTGCGTCTGCACCATGCCGCACACCGCGCGCAGCGTGGTGGTCTTGCCGGCGCCGTTGGCACCGAGGATGGTGGTGATGCCGCCGGCCTTCACGTCGAAGTCGAGACCGTGCAGCACTTTCGTCTGGCCGTACTGCGCGCGCAGACCGCGCACTTGGAGCAGGATGTCGCTCATGTTGACCCCTCGCCTGTCGAGTACGCCAGTCGATCCCCCGAGGGGATGAGCCCGGCTTCGGGCGGCCGTGCGCTCGGGCTCATGCGGCCTCCGCCCCGAGGTAGGCCTTGATGACCTCGGCGTTCGCCTGCACTTCAGCCGGCGTGCCGTCGGCGATCTTGCGGCCGAAATTGAGCGCGACGACCTGGTCGGACACACGCATCACCAGGTTCATGTGGTGCTCCACCAGCAGGATGGTCAGCTTGAGTTCGTCGCGGATGCGGCGCAGCAGGTCCATCAGCGCGCCCACCTCCTCGTGGTTGAGGCCACCGGCCGGCTCGTCGAGCAGCAGCAGCTTGGGCTGGGTGACGAGCGCGCGAGCGAACTCGACGCGCTTCTGCGTGCCGAAGGGCAGGTCGGCCACCACGGTCTGGGCGAACGGGCCGAGCTCCAGCAGTGCGATCACCTGCTCCACGTGCTCGCGCAGGCGCTGCTCCTCGCGGCGCACGCTGGGCAGGCGGAAGGCATTGGAGAGGTAGCCGGTGCTCGTGCGGCTGTGGCCGCCGAGCATCACGTTCTGGTGCACGGTCATCGTGCGGAAGAGCGCAAGGTTCTGGAAGGTGCGGCCGATGCCCATCGCGGCAATGCCGTGCGAGGGCACGTCGGTCAGCGAGCGCCCTTCGAAGGCGATGCGCCCTTCGCTGAACTCGTAGAGCCGCGACAGGCAGTTGAACAGCGTCGTCTTGCCCGCGCCGTTGGGGCCGATCAGGCCGACGATCTTGCCGGCCTCGACCCGGAACGAGACCTTGTCCAAGGCCGTGATGCCACCGAAGCGAACCGTGACGTCGCTGACGTCCAGAAGCGGTGGTGTGGTGCTCGCGTCGATTCGAACTCTCCCCAATGAATCGCTGTTCCGCAAAGCAAAACAACGTTCTTCGCGTTCCGTCCTTCAGAGCGAAGGCGTGCGCAATTTAGTGTGGAGTTCTTGGCGGGGGCAGAGGGGTGTTTCCCGTAAGGGGCGGCCCAGGGAGTTGTTTTCCTAGGCCGTAGTTCCGCGACGTGGAATCGAAACGCGTGCCCGGAACACGAGTTCATCGTGCACCTGCATGACCATCGAGGTGCGCCGTTGTTGCGCAGCCGCGCTCAGTTGTCGGTCCCGCCCGTGCGGCACTCGGCCTTGTCGCCCTCGACCGGAGAGACAGTCGCCACCGAGCGCGTCAGGCGCGGATAGCCCTGCGCCGTCGTGACCTCCACCCGGTCGTCGGGCAGGAAGTGCACGGCCAACGCGTCGGGCTGCTCCACGGCATGGCGCTCGATCCGCACGGTGCGGCTGCACCAGTGCTCGCGCCCGTCGACCACCCGCGCCCAGGCGACCTGCAGCTGCTCGGGCAGCGGCCCATTGCGGCGCAACGCCAGGCAGCAGACGGTGCGGCCGCTCGCCGCGCGCGGCGCCGTGACCCGCACCTTCGTGGCGCCGTCGACGCTGACCCAGAACTGGTCGATGTAGGCGTCGGTGTAGTTGAAGCCATGGATGGCGACGAGCCTTGGCGTCTCGGCCGCCGCCTCGGCCGGTACGGCCGGTGGGTGCGAGCAGCCGGCCTGCCCGATCGCGACGGCCACCACCATCACGCCCAGCCCCCGGCCCGCCAGGCGCCTGGCGGGCTGTCCTTCGAATCTCACGAGTGTCATCACACCGCTCCCTTGTCTTGTTAAAGCTCTTGGAGCGAGCGATTGTGGGCCGCGGGGCGCGGCCGGATACTGCAAGTTCTTACATGCGGGCGTGTGCCGCGGCGCTCAGTGGGCTTCGTCCCAGTTCGGGCCGACCCCCACCTCGGCGAGCAAGGGCACCTTGAGCTGAGCGACGCCGGCCATGAGGCGTGGCACTTCGGCGCGCACCCAGTCGATCTCGGCCTCGGGCACTTCGAACACCAGTTCGTCGTGCACCTGCATGACCATCAGCGTCTTCTTCTGCTGCTCGTCGAGCGCGGCCTGCACCGCGATCATCGCGAGCTTCACGAGGTCGGCCGCGGTGCCCTGCATCGGCGCGTTGATCGCCTGCCGCTCGGCGCCGGCCTTGCGCGGGCCGCTGCCGCCGTTGATCTCGGGCAGGTAGATGCGACGGCCGAAGAGCGTCTCGACATAACCTTTTTCCCTAGCGGATTCCTTGGTCTCGTCCATGTAGCGCTTCACGCCGGGGTAGCGGGTGAAGTAGCGGTCGATGTACTGCGTGGCCGCGCTGCGCTCGATGCCCAGGCTGGAGGCGAGGCCGAAGGCGCCCATGCCGTAGATGAGGCCGAAGTTGATGGTCTTCGCGTAGCGGCGCTGCTCGCTCGTCACCGCCTCGGGCTGGATGCCGAAGACTTCGCTTGCGGTGGCGCGGTGCACGTCCATGCCTTCGGCAAAGGCCTTGAGCAGGTTCTCGTCGCCGGAGATGTCGGCCATGATGCGCAGCTCGATCTGCGAGTAATCGGCGCTGACAATCACGCTGCCCGGCGGCGCGATGAAGGCCTCGCGCACACGCCGGCCTTCCGCGGTGCGGATGGGGATGTTCTGCAGGTTCGGCTCGTTGCTCGAGAGCCGCCCCGTCACCGCCACCGCCTGGGCGTAGTTGGTGTGCACACGGCCGGTCTTGGGGTTGACCATCAGCGGCAGCTTGTCGGTGTAGGTGCCCTTGAGCTTCGACAGCGAGCGGTGCTCCAGCAGCTTGGCGGGCAGGGGGTAGTCCTCGGCCAGCTTGTCGAGCACTTCTTCGTCGGTGCTGGGCGAGCCGCTGGCGGTCTTCTTGATGACCGGCAGGCCGAGCTTGCCGAAGAGGATCTCGCCGATCTGCTTGGGGCTGCCCATGTTGAAGGGCTGGCCGGCGATCTCGTGGGCCTCGCGTTCGAGCTGCAGCATGCGCTCGCCGAGCTGCTGGCTCTGCTGCGCCAGGCGTGCCGGGTCGATCAGCACGCCGTTGCGCTCGATGCGCTGCAGGATGTGCGTGACCGGCATCTCGATCTTCTCGTAGACGAAACGCAGGCCCTTGTCCGCCTCGACCTGGGGCCACAGCGTCTGGTGCACCTGCAGCGTCATCTCGCTGTCTTCGCACGAGTACTCGGCGGCGCGCTCGATGTCGACCTGGGCGAACGGGATCTGGTGCGCGCCCTTGCCGCACACGTCTTCATAGGAGAGGCCGGCGCGGCCCAGGTGGCGCTGGGCCTGGCTGTCGAGGCTGTGAGGCTTGTGGGCTTCGAGCACGTAGCTCTGCAGCATCGTGTCGTGCACGTAGCCCTGCACGGTGATGCCGGCGTTGGCAAACACGTGGCTGTCGTACTTGAGGTTCTGGCCGATCTTGGGGGCATCGGCGTTTTCCAGCCAGGGCTTCAGGCGGGCCAGCACCGTCTCGATGGGCAGCTGGTCGGGCGCGCCAGCGTAGCTGTGGCGCAGCGGGATGTAGCAGGCCTCGCCCGGGCTCACGCTCATGGAGATGCCGACGATCTGCGCCACCATCGGGTCGAGCGAGTCGGTCTCGGTGTCGATGGCCGCGAGCGGTGCCGACTCGACCTTGTCGGCCCAGAGCTCCAGGTCCTCGGGTGTGAGCACCGTCGTGTAGCTTCTGTTGATGGCCTCGCGCGCGAGCATGGGCGTCGGGTTGTCGAGCACGGCGGGCGCTGCCGCCGGGGCCGCGCCGCCGCCGAGCGCCTCTTCGAGCTCGCGCTTCCAGGTCTTGAAGCCGTAGCGCGTGTAGAACTCGAGCAGCGCCTCGCGGTTGACCGGCTTCAGCGCCAGCGATTCGAGCGCCGGCCAGCCGGGCACGTGCTCGGCGAAGTCGCAATCGGTCTTCACCGTCACGAGCTTGCGGCCCATCGGCAGCCAGTCCAGCGCCTTGCGCAGGTTTTCGCCGGCCACGCCCTTCACCTTGTCGGCCGCGGCGATCACGCCGTCGAGCGAGCCGTGCTCGGTGATCCATTTCGCAGCAGTCTTGGGGCCAACCTTCTCGACACCCGGCACGTTGTCGACCGCATCGCCCATCAGCGTCAGGTAGTCGACGATGCGCTCGGGCGGCACGCCGAACTTCTCGGTCACGCCGGCCACGTCGAGCTTCTCGTTGCTCATGGTGTTGATGAGCGTCACGTGCTCGTTGACGAGCTGGGCCAGGTCCTTGTCGCCGGTGGAGATGATCACCTTCTGCCCGGCCTTCGCCGCGATGCACGAGAGCGTGCCGATCACGTCGTCGGCCTCCACGCCCTCGACCATCATCACGGGCCAGCCGAGCAGCTTCACCACCTCGTGGATGGGCTCGATCTGTTGCACCAGCGGCTCGGGCATGGGCGAACGCTGGGCCTTGTACTCGGGATACCAGTCGTCGCGGAACGTCTTGCCCGGCGCGTCGAACACGCACACGGCGTGCGAGGGTTTCACGTCCTGCACCGCCTTCTTCATCATCGCCACCATGCCGTGGATGGCCCCGGTGGGCACGCCGTTCGGCCCGCGCAGGTCGGGCAGCGCGTGGTAGGCACGGTAGAGGTAGCTGGAGCCATCGACCAGCAGCAGCGGGCCGTCGTTCAGGAGGGGGGCGTCGTTCATGGCGCGGATTGTCGGGGAAGCGCTTCGCCCTGCCGGACTGCTGACATTCCCCATGCGGGTGCGCCCGCCGTCCGCCATCAACGCGAAGACGGCCATCGATGAGGTGCCCGTGATAATGGCGCCCCCGCGGAGGGCGGGGTACACAGAGAACACCCATCACATGACCCGATTCATCACCGGCCTGGCCGTCGCAGCAGCGGCCGCGACCCTCTCATCCACCGCCATGGCGCAGGCGTATCTCGGCGCTGCCGGAGGGCGCGGCACGATCCCGGTGGACTGCGCAGGCCTCACCTCCTGCGACAAGAAGGGCGACGCCACCCGATTCCTCTTGGGCTACCGTTTCGCTCCCGGCATTGCCGTGGAGTTCGGTGTCAGCGATTTCGGTACCGCCAAGCAGGCCTTCGGCAGCGCCACCGCCGACATCACGGTGGCGGCCTTCACGCTGGGCGTGGCGGGCGATGCACCGTTCGGCCGATGGGCCGGCCTCACGAGCCGCGTCGGCTTGGCCCGCCTGAAGACGGAGGTCACCTCGTTCGGCCTCCACCAGAGCGACACCAACACCGCGCCCTATGTGGGGGTCGGCCTCTACGTTGCCCCGTGGCAGAACATCCGCATCGAGCTCGGACTCGACATGAGCCGCGCCGAGCTCAACGGCGACAAGGGCGACGTCCGCGCGGTGTTGCTCGGCGTGCGCGCGCTGTTCTAGGGCTAGGGCTTGTTGTTCGCCTGGCCGTCCTTGGGGTCGAACACCTTGGGCACCAGCGACAACACCCCAAGCGCCAGCACCGTGCTCAGCACGGCCGTCATCTCGCGCCCCAGGCCGCAGGCGATGCCGATCGCGGCCGTCATCCACACCCCGGCCGCGGTGGTGAGGCCGAGCACGTTCTCCTCGCTCTTGTTCTTGATGATCGCCCCGGCCCCCAGGAAACCGATGCCGGCGATCACGCCCTGGATCACGCGGCTCATGTCGTCCACCTCCATGCCGCCCTGCTGCGGCACCAGCACGAAGAGCGCCGCCCCCATGGCCACGAGCATGTGGGTGCGGATGCCGGCGGCCTTGCCCTGCTGCTCACGCTCGTAGCCGAGGATGCCGCCCAGCACGGCGGCCAGCAGCAGCCGCACGAGGATGCGCGTGATCTGCTCCGCGTCGACGGCGTCGGAGAACTCGGCGGCGATGGTGTCGAGGATGCGGTTCCACATCGTTCAGCGTTCCTTGATGTCGGGCAGATCGGCGGCGACGAGGCGGTTGCGCCCCGCCTGCTTGGCCGCATAGAGCGCCTGGTCGGCGCGGGCGATGAGTTCGTCGAGCGTGGTGTGGTCGTCGTCGAGCGAGGCCACGCCGGCGCTGAAGGTGACATCGAAGCCGAGCTTCGGGTTCATGTCGCGCACGAGGGCCGCGCGCAGGCGCTGGTCGACCGCCTGTGCCGCCGCCACGTCCGACATCGGCAGCAGCACGCAGAACTCTTCTCCGCCGTAGCGCCCCACCAGGTCAGGCTGGCGCACGACATGGCGCAGCGCCTCGGCAAACAGCACCAGCGCGCGGTCACCGGCCTGGTGCCCGCGGCTGTCGTTGATGCGCTTGAAGAAGTCGATGTCAAGCATCAGCACCACCAGGCCGCGGCCATGCCGGCGCGCGAGGTTGAAGTGCGTCACCGCGCTTTCCATCCAGTGGCGCCGGTTCAGCACGCCGGTGAGCCCGTCGGTGGTGGCCAGGCGCTTGAGCTCCTGCTCGGCCTCGTCGCGGTAGGCGAGCAGGAAGGCCAGCGTGCCCGCCATCACGCAGGCATTGCTGACGATGAGCCCGACGATGTTGACCCAGTGCGGCGACTCGAAGCGTGGGTAGCTCTCAGGCGCCACGACCACCAGCACGGCGCGGCACGCCACCATCGCGCCCGACGCCAGCAGCGCCAGGCCCGCCAGCCAGCGCCAGCGCCAGCTGCCTTGCGAGCCGGGGCGCAGCAGCAGCCAGGCCAGCCACAGCATCTGCAGCCCGATGGCCGCGTTGACGATGAGGATGCGGGCCACGAAGTCGTGGAACATCAGCCAGTGCAGCACCGCCGTCACCACCGGCACACCGATCACCCAGGCCAGGGAGATCGGCTCGCGCAGATAGGTCTTGGCCGCCATGTACATGAAGCTGAAGCCTGCGACCATGGCCGCCGACCCGAGCGTCGCCAGCTCGCGTGGCCAGCCCCGGTAGGCCGCCACCAGGCAGGCCCAGGCGATGGCCTGCAGCACGAGCGCCATGTTCCACAAGCGCATGCCCGAGCGCGTTTTCCAGCCCACGCCCAGCAGCAACGCGCCGACGATGAGCGTGAGGTTGATGAACATCGAGGCGAAAAGTGTCAGGGCGTCGAGCTTCATCCTGGGTCAGTCAGCGGTCGGAAGGAGTGGGGGCGGGCGATTCTGTGGGCAAGGGGTCGGGGCCGTCCAGCCACGGTTGCCGCAGCGTAAGGCCATGCCGCACCCCCTGCCTACAATCCGGCCATGACCTCCCGCACCCCTGGCTGATCGAGCGATGGCCGTCTTCACCGAAGTCTCCCCCCAGGATGCCGCCGCGCTGATCGCCCGCCTCGGCATCGGCGAACTCACCGCCCTCAAGGGCATCACCTCGGGCATCGAGAACACCAACTACTTCGCCGACACCTCGAAGGGCCGCTTCGTGCTCACGCTCTTCGAGCGCCTGTCGCACGAGCAGCTGCCCTTCTACCTGCACCTGATGAAGCACCTCGCGCAACACGGCGTGCCGGTGCCCGACCCGCAGTCCGACGAGACCGGCGAGATCCTGCACACGCTGTGCGGCAAGCCCGCCGCCGTGGTCAACCGGCTCGAGGGCAGCCACCAACTCGCCCCCGACATCAGCCACTGCGAGAGCGTGGGCGCCATGCTCGCCCGCATGCACCTGGCCGGGCAGGACTACCCGCGCCACCAGCCCAACCTGCGCGGCCTGCCCTGGTGGGCGGAGACCATCCCCGTGGTCGTGCCGCACCTCACGCCCGAGCAGCGCACGCTCATCGAGGGCGAGCTCGCCTTCCAGCAGCAGGTGGCGGCCAGCGCCGCCTACGCCGCCTTGCCCAAGGGCCCGATCCACGCCGACCTCTTCCGCGACAACGTGATGTTCGTCGGCCACCAGCTCACCGGCTTCTTCGACTTCTACTTCGCCGGTGTCGACACCTTCCTCTTCGACGTCGCGGTGTGCCTCAACGACTGGTGCACCGACCTCGAAAGCGGCCGCCTCGTCGAGGAGCGCGCGCTGGCCTTCGTCGGCGCCTACGACGCGGTGCGCCACTTGAGCTCGGGCGAGCGCCGACTGATGCCCGCGCTGCTGCGCGCCGCCGCGCTGCGCTTCTGGGTCTCGCGCCTGTGGGACTTCCACCTGCCGCGCGACGCCTCGATGCTCAAGCCGCACGACCCCACGCATTTCGAGCGCGTGCTGGCGCATCGCGTGGCCGAACCCTGGCACCCCGGCGTGATCTGAGCCTCACATGAAACTGCGACAAGTTCCGGCCCGTGAGGGCGTGCAATGGGCGCGCATGGGCCTGCGGATGGTGATGGCCAAGCCGCTGAGCTTCATGGGCCTTTTCGGGGTGGTGCTGCTGGGCATGCTGGTCGTGCAGATCCTCGGCTGGATCGGCTCGCTGCTGCTGTGGGCCTGCCTGCCCCTCATCACGCTGGGCTTCATGATCGCCACGCGCCAGGTGGTGCAAGGCAGCACGCCGAGCTTCCAGGTGTTCGCCGCGCCCTTGCGTGTGGACCGGGGCCGCACGCGTGCGATGTGGCAGCTCGGGGCGCTGTATGCGCTGGCGATGCTGCTCGTCATCGTGGTGCACGGCTGGATCGACGACGGCCGCATGGCCGCGCTGCAGGTCGCCGCCACCAGCGGCAAGAGCTCGCCCGAGGCCATCGGCCAGCTGGTCGCCGACCCGCGCCTGCAAGGCGGCCTGCTGTGGTTCGCCGCAGCGGCCAGCCTCTTGAGCGTGCCGTTCTGGCACGCGCCGGCGCTGGTGCACTGGGGCGGCCACACCGTCGCCAAGGCGCTCTTTTCCAGCACCGTGGCGTGCTGGCGCAACAAGGGGGCCTTCGTCCTGTACGCCCTCACCGGCGTGGGCGCGGTGACGGCCTTCGCGCTCGTGAGCTCGCTGCTGTTTGCGCTGCTGGGCGCGCCCAACCTCGCAGCGGTGGTGATGATGCCGGCGGTGCTCTTCTTCACCGTCGTGTTCTACGCCTCGCTGTACTTCACCTACGCCGGCTGCTTCGAGCAGGCGCCCACGCCAGACCCCGCCACGCCACAGGAGACCGCCCCATGAAGAAGATCGCCCTCGTCACCGGCGCCGGCACAGGCATCGGCAAGGCCACTGCGCTCGCGCTGCTGCGCGCGGGCTATGGCGTGGTGCTGGCCGGGCGCCGCGCCGAGCTGCTGGAAAAAGCGGTGGCCGACGCCGGCGAGCTGGGCGCCGATGCGCTCGCCGTGCCCGCCAATGTCGCCGATCCCGCCTCGGTGAAGGCCCTCTTCGCCGCGACCGTCGCGCGCTTCGGACGGCTCGATGTGCTCTTCAACAACGCTGGCAGCGGCACCCCGCCCGTGCCGCTCGAGGACCTGAGCTACGAGCAGTGGAAGAACACCGTCGACGTGAACCTCACCGGCGCCTTCCTGTGCACGCAAGAGGCGTTCAGGGTCATGAAGGCGCAGAGCCCGCGCGGTGGCCGCATCATCAACAACGGCTCCATCTCGGCGCACGCTCCACGCCCTTTCACCGCGCCCTACACCGCCACCAAGCACGCGATCACCGGCCTCACCAAGTCGACCTCGCTCGACGGCCGTGCCTACGACATCGCCTGCGGCCAGATCGACATCGGCAACGCCGCCACCGAGATGACCGAGCGCATGGCACGCGGCATCCTGCAGCCCAACGGGCAGATGATGGTCGAGCCCCGCATGGACGTGCAGCTCGTGGCCGACGCCGTGGTGCACATGGCCTCGTTGCCGCTGGAGGCCAACGTGCAGTTCATGACGATCATGGCCACCAAGATGCCCTACGTCGGGCGCGGCTGAAAACGCCGCCGCCGTGAGAAGCGGCACGGCATGCCCCCCGCCGTGCTCAGAACTGACTATTCCCACCCGCCGGGCTGACGCCTAAAGTGAGCGTATGCGCGTCCTCTTCTGCGCCACGCCCGGTGAAGGCCATGTGCGGGCCCTGCTGCCCCTGCTGCAGGCCCTGCATGCACGCGGCCACGGCGTGGCCTGGGCGGGCGCTGCCGAGACCCATGCGCTGGTGCCGCCTCACATGCCGGTGCCCTGCTTCAGCGTCGGCCCGAGCTGGCAGTCGGCACGCTTTCGCCTCTTCGGTCGCTGGCCCGAGCTCGCGGCCGCCCGCGGCACCGATGCGGCCGCGCGCATCTTCCCGCGCCTGTATGGTGCGGTGATTGCCACCGAGATGCTGGCGCCGCTGCAGGCGGCCCTCCACGACTTCAAGCCCGACCTCGTGATCGGCGAAAACGCCGCCCTGGCCGTGCCGCTCGCGGCCGAAGTGGCCGGCTGCCCGCACGTGACCCACGGCTTCGGCATGCCGCTGCCGGCGCACCGCGTGCAGGAGGCGGTGGCCTACCTCGCACCACAATGGACACGGCTCACCGGCTCGCCGCCGCCACCCGACGCCGGCCTGTACCGGCACCTGTACCTCGACATCTGCCCGTCCAGCCTGCAACCCGAGCCCTTGCCGGCCGCGTTGCCGGCCCATGGCCTGCAACCGGTGGACGTGCCCGCCGCCGCCCCGGTGGCGTTGTCCGCGCTGGTCCCCAGCCCGCTCGACACCCAGCGTGACCTGCCCCTCGTCTACCTGAGCCTGGGCACGATGCTCAACCGCCCCGAGCTGCTGCGCACCGCGCTCGCGGCGCTCTCGGGCCTGCCCCTGCGCGTGGTCGTCGCCACCGGGCCCGACGTCGAGCCCTCGCAGCTGCACCCGCTGCCGCCGCTCATGCACGCGCAGCGCCACGTGCCGCAGGCCGAGCTGCTGCCGCACTGCCAGCTCGTCATCTCGCACGGCGGCGCCGGCACGGTCTACGCCGCTGCCGCCCACGGGCTGCCGCAGCTCGCCCTGCCGCAGATGGCCGACCAGTTCGTCACCACCGCGGCACTCGAGCACAGCAACGCCGGCATGGTGCTGCTCGGCGCCGAGCAGAACCTCTATGCCATCCGCCACGCGGTGCAGCGCCTGCTGAGCGAGCCCGGCTTCCGCGAGACCGCGGGCCGGCTGGCACACGAGATCGCGCAAATGCCCAGCACCGACGAGGTCGCGCAACAGTTGGAGCGCTGGATCGAGCACGGCCAGCCCGTGCCGCTGCCGCCGCGGCCGGTGGGCTTCAAGCTGCCGGCGTAGTCAGGCGGCAAGGGAAAAGCCGGCGACCGTCTTCGCCATCCGCGCGAGTTCCTGGTCCATCAGCGCCGCGAAATCGCGTGCCGCGGGCGAGAGGTGCTGCCAGTGGCGGAAGGCCCAGCCGATCGACACCGCGGGCAGGTCCACGATGGGGATTGCCTTCACCGTGCCCGTCTTCGCGAAGTTGTGCGCATGCACCGCCGGCACGATCGCGTGGCCCAGGCCCAGCTCGACGAAGACCTTCGCGGTGTCGAAGTCGTCGAACACGATCTCGGCCTTGAGGTCGAGCCCGCGCTCCTGCGCTGCGTGCTCGATCGCACTCTGGTGCGTGGTGCCGCCCGAGAGCCCGAGGTAGCGGATGCCGGCGAGATCGGCCACCCGCAGCCTGCGCTTCGACGCCAGCGCGTCGTCTGTCGCCGCCAGCAGGAAGAGCTGCTGCTGCGCCACCGTGCGCACCCGGATGCCGCGCGCCGGCTCGCCGATGGTGATGAAGCCGAGGTCGGCCTGCGCGAGCCGCAGGATCTCGAAGCAGCGCCGGGTCGATCCCGCCGGCAGGAAACGCAGGTTCACGCCCGGGTGCTTCTTCCGGAACTTCACGATCGTCTGCATCATGAAATGCCGCACCGTGGTGCCGCCCGTGGTGATGCTGAGCGTGGCCGACTCGCCGTGCTGCAACGCGCGGATGCGCTGCAGGCCGACTTCGATCGCATCCAGTCCTTCGAGTGCAAAGTCCTTCAGCACACGGCCCGCGGCGGTGGGCGACACGCCACGCGCATGGCGGTCGAAAAGTTTCACGCCGAGCTCGACCTCGAGCCGTGCGATGTGCTGGCTCACCGCGGACTGCGTGCGCTTGAGATCGCGCGCCAGGGCGCTCAGGCTGCCCGCTTCGCAGGCCGCGACGAGGATGCGCAGGTCTTCCAGGGTCATGGCAAGCCATTAGTTCGAGCTAAGAACAATGCGGCAAATCTTAGCGTTGACTGCCATCTTTGCGGGTGGCAATGTGCGCCCCGTCTCCACTTCCGCCTCAGGTCAGAGGCCCTCGACATGAAGACGATCCGACTCAGCACCCGCGACATCGTGGCCATGAAGACGCGTGGCGAGCGCGTGGCCGCCCTCACCTGCTACGACTACACCGGCGCCCAGACGCTCGACGCCGCCGGCGTGCCGCTGCTGCTCGTGGGCGACACGCTCGGCATGGTGGTGCAAGGCGAAGACACCACGCTGCCGGTCACGCTCGACCAGATCATCTACCACGCGCGGCTGGTGGTGCGCGGCACGCAGCGCGCGCTCGTGATCGGCGACATGCCCTTCATGAGCTACCAGGCCTCGGCCGACGACGCCGTGCGCAACGCCGGCCGCCTGATGGCCGAGGGTCGCGTGGGTGCGGTCAAGGTCGAGGGTGGTGCCGAGATCGCACCACTGGTGCGACGCATGGTCAAGAGCGGCATCCCGGTGTGCGGGCATCTCGGCTTCACGCCGCAATCGGTGCACTCGCTCGGTGGCGCGCGGGTGCAGGCCAAGGAGCCGACGGCCGCCGTGTCATTGCTCGACGACGCCCTCGCGCTGCAGGAGGCCGGTGCCTTCGCCGTGGTGCTGGAGCTGGTGCCGGCCACCGTGGCGGAAGAAGTGTCGAAGCGCCTCACCATCCCCACCATCGGCATCGGCTCGGGGCCGCACTGCGACGGCGAGATCCAGGTCTTCCACGACGTGTTCGGCCTCTACACCGACTTCCAGCCGCGCCACACCCGCCGCTACCTCCACGTGGCGCAAGACATCGCCGCGGCCGCACGCCGCTACGTGGCCGACGTGGGCGCACGCCAGTTCCCCGGGCCGGAGCAGACCTCCGACCTCACCCCGGCGTCGAAAGACAGCTTCAAGTCGCTTCTCGCGACTCACTGAGCCCGCAGCACCACGCCCTGCTCCAGAAGTGCCCGCTGCAAGGCGGGCACCTTCACCTGCCGCGGCGGCACGCCCTGCTGCACCGCCAGCGCCGCCGCCACCCCGGCGGCCTGGCCGGTGACCCAGCACTGCGGGATCTCGCGCATGAAACCATGCGAGGCCGGGTCGCACGACACATGGCGCCCGCAGGCGAGCAGGCCCTCGAGCGCTTGCGGCACCAGCGCACCGTAGGGGATCGAGATGCTCGGGAACTTGGGCGACACCGACGGCGACAGCCCGATCTCATCGGCCAGCGGCGTGCCTTGCGGCCACTGCGAGCGCAGCACGCTGCCCACGCCTTTCAGGCGGCGCGCATGCCGCACCCCGATCTGCGGCGCGCTCTGCAGCGCATAGGCGTTCTCGAAACCGGGCGCATGCGCGCGGTAGTGGCGCAGGTGCTGCTCCATCGCGCGCCGCGAGCGCACTTCCACCGCCGTGAGGTCGTCGACATCGAGCGCCGAGTAGCCCGACTGCCGCGGCCCCAGGAAGAGGGCGATGTCGTCGCGCCATGACACGAAAGGCTTGTCGAACAAGCCACAGGCCTCGCGCCCGCTCTGCATGAAGGCGGCATAACGCTCAGGCTCGCCGGTGCGAAACGCGATCCAGCGCTTCATGTCGACACCGCCGAAGAGCCAGGCCGTGTTCATGCAATGGTGGATGTCGGCGGCATCGATGTCGTTGTCGAAGGCAGCACCGGCGCGAGCGAAGAGGTCGCCGTCGCCGGTCGCATCGACCACCACGTCGGCGAGCAGGGCCATGCGGCCTTCCTTGCTCTCGAACGTGACACCGCGCACGCGGTTCGCCTCGACGAGCGGATCGGCCGCCCACGCGTGGTAGACGAGCTTCACGCCGCGCTCGATCAGCATCTCCTGCGACAGGCCCTTGAGCCGCTCCGGGTCGAGCGTGGGTGACCAGGTGACGATGCCGTGAAACGCCGCCGTGCGCGGCGCCCAGTGCGCCGCACGCGTTGCATCCGCCGAGCCCCATTCCTCTCGCGCCGGGCCCGCCACGGCGTCGGCCGGCAAACGTGCGAACACCTCTTCGGCAAAGCCGCGGATCACCGGCACGCCCGCCCAGTCGGTCATGCGGTCGATCCAGATCACGAGACCGCCGGTCGACAGCCCGCCCAGGTGGTTGTAGCGCTCCAGAAGCACCACGTCGGCGCCCTGCCGCGCCGCACACGCCGCCGCGGCGGTGCCCGACGGTCCCCCGCCCACCACCAGCACCTGGCAACGGCGGTAGACGGGCAACGCACGTGCCGGCTCGGCCACCGTGCCCAGGTCGGCACGGGGCTCGCGCGCACTGCTGCGCGCGAAGACCTCCGAGGTCATGATGCGTTCGTCAGTGGGGGTGCGCTCGGCCATCCCGGGAATCTACCGCGGCCCAGGCCCAGGCAAAAAAAGGCCGCGGAACCCCGCGGCCGAACGCTCTCATGCGTTTAGTTCTGTCTAGCTGGGCTCGGTTCCCCTGCTCGGCAGACTAGGCCCGGCACGTGACCTGCATGTGACGCGCTGCGGACGGAACCTTCTGCAATTGCGGTGATACTCGCGCCGGTGCACGCCCCACGGACAGGAGATCGACTCGATGAGCAATATCCACTTCATCGGTGGTGAAAAAGGCGGTGTCGGCAAATCGCTGCTGGCCCGCACGCTGGCGCAGTACATGATCGACAAGCAGTTGCCCTTCCTCGGCTTTGACACCGACCGCTCGCACGGTGCGCTGATGCGCTTCTACGCGGGCTACGCCTCGCCGGTCGTGGTGGACCGCTACGAAGCGCTCGACTCGATCGTCGAAGCCACCGTCGACCAGCCGCAGCGCCGCATCCTCGTTGACCTGGCCGCGCAGACGCACGAGCCCTTGGTCAAGTGGATGGACGACTCGGGCGTGCTCAACCTGATCGACGAGATGGGCTCTTCCATCCACTACTGGCACGTGATGGACACCGGCAAGGACTCGGTGGACCTCCTGAAGCGCCTGCTCGACCGCTTCGGCCCCGCGCTCAAGTACGTGCTGGTGCGCAACCACGTGCGCGGCAGCGACTTCAGCGTGCTCGAACAGTCGGGCGAGCAGTCGCGCGCGATGTCGCTCGGCGCCCAGGTGGTCACCATGCGCAAGCTGCACGACACCGTCATCAACAAGATCGATGCCACCAGCAGCAGTTTCTGGAAGGCCAAGACGCCGCAGGAGAGCGAAGGCCCCAACGGCCTCGGCCTGATGGAGCGCCAGCGCCTGAAGATGTGGATGCGCGACATCTACCGCGAGCTCGACGAGATCGAGGTCTGACGCCGCCGGCGCTCCAGACAAAAAAGCCCTGGCAGGACGGCCAGGGCTTTTTGCTTTCAGGGACCGATGATGCTCAGGCGCCCACCGGCCGCCCATCCGTGCGGCGCACGACGATGGTGGACGAACGCGCCGGCAGCGTGTTGCCCTGCACGTTCGACGGCCAGGTGCCGCCCGGGTGCTGGATGTTGATGAAGAAGGTCTTCAGGTCGGGCGTGTAGGTGAGGCCGGTGATCTCGCAGCCATCCGGGCCCACCAGGAAACGTGTCGACTGCTTCGTGGTCTGGTCCACGTAGTACATCGCGTTGTTGCCGAAGGTGTTGGTGATGCTGCTCCCGGTGCCGGCGTCGGTCTGCACCCACAGGCGGCCCTGTGGGTCGACGCAGATGCCATCGGGGCTGGAGAAGGTGTCGCCGACGATGTTGCCCTTCTGGTTGTTCGCGGTCAGGCGCTGGTCGCCGCCGAGCATGAAGACTTCCCAGCGGAAGGTGGTGGCCAGCGGCGAGTTGCCGTCTTCCGTCCACTTGACGATGTGGCCGTGCGGGTTGGTCGCACGCGGGTTGGCGGCGTCGGTCACCTGGCGGCCGCCGTTGTTGGTCAGCGTGACATAGATCTTGTTGTCGGGGCCGACGGTGATCCACTCCGGGCGGTCCATCAGCGTGGCACCGGCCACACGCGCGGCGGCCTTGGTGTTGATGAGCACGTCGGCCTGGGTGTTGAAGTCGATGGTGGCCGGGGTCTGCGGGCCTTGCGTCACGTTGCCCGGGTCGGTGGCGCCGGCGACCAGGCCGTTCTGGCCTTGCACCAGGGCGATCCACTGGCCGGTGCCGTCGGCGTTGAAGCGCGCGGCGTAGAGCGTGCCGCTGTCCAGCAGGTTGACGTTGGCGGCGCGGTTGGCCGGGTTGTACTTGCCACTGCAGACGAACTTGTAGATGCAGCCCGGCGTGCTGTCGTCGCCCATGTAGATGGCGAGGTCGTTGGCCGCGCTCAGCATGTAGGCGGTGTTCTCGTGGTCGAAGCGGCCGAGCGCGGTGCGCTTGGTCGGCAGGCCGGTGAGCTCGCCGCGTGGGTCGATCTCGACCACCCAGCCGTAGCCTTCGTCGGGCTGCGAGGGGTCGAGGTAGTTGTCGGTCGTCTCTTCGCAGGTGAGGTAGGTGCCCCACGGCGTGGTGCCGCTTGCGCAGTTGTTGAGCGTGCCCACCACGGTCGCGCCCACGACCGAGGCGGCCGGGCCGTTGACGTTGAACACGGTGTTGCCGGTGTAGCGGCGGTTGTAGGTGGAGTTGGGCTTCACGCGCCAGTTGCCGTTGAAGAGCTCGACCTCGACCACCGACACGCCCACCGACGACAGCGCGATGCGGCGGTCTTCGGCCGTCGGCGCCGCGGGGATGGCACCACCGGCGAAGAGGATGCGCGCATCCGGCGCTTCATGGTTGATGGCGAGCAGGCCGCCGCGGTTGGGGTCGACGCCAGGCAGCTCGTAGAAGTGCATGCCGTCGTGCTGGCCGCCGGCGAAGCGCTCGGTGTCGGCCGAGCCGAGGAAGGCGCCGGTGAAGGGCACCGAGCCCGCGACCACGGCATCGCCGGCGCTGAACATCACGCTGGCCGTGTAGCCCTCGGGCACGATGACGTTGTCGCCGGTGGTCGCGCCCACTCGCTTGAAGCCGACGCTGTAGCTGGTGCCCGGTTCGTCATCGTCGCCGCCACCGCAGGCCACGAGAGAAGCGCTGCCGAAGGCGGCGGCGATGGTGGCGCCGAAGCCGCCCTTGAGCAGCGAGCGGCGCTTGACGGTGGCGTGCTGCAGCACGTCCTCGAACATCTGGCCGGGCACGGGTTGGGGGTCCTGGCGGCCCTTGGCTGCAGCGGCCTCGGCACGCAGACGGTCGGTGATGTACGACATGAAGTGGGTTCCTCGGGGTTGAAAACCGCGGATGCTAGGAACGGCCCGTGACAGCGCCGTGTCAGACGAACGAGACGCGTGCGCGCTAAGGTGCGCACCCAAGTCACGTTGCGATCTGCAGTGCGGAATCACTTTTAAAACGCGGCTTCGTGTGCACAGCGTCACGCCCGGCAGGGCCGTCCCGCGTGCGATGTCCGCACCGCCGCGCCTAGACTGCGGCGCACCAGAGAGGCGGCACTTCGCCCGCCCGCAGATGGAGTACGACACATGCTTGACGTTCGACGACTGGTCTCTTCTTCCCTGACCCCGCTGCTGGCCGCGGCCGCCCTGGCCTTCGGCAGCCTCGCCGCCCACGCCGCGCCCGAAGTGGTGATCGGCCAGGTGGTGCCGCTCACCGGCGTGATCGCCGGCACCGGCGATGAATATTCCGCCGGCGCCGCCGCCTACTTCGCCACCGTCAACGCCAAGGGCGGCATCTACGGCCGCAAGATCCGCGTGGTGCAGAAGGACGACGCATACAAGCCCGAGGCGACCGTCGCGCACACGAAGGAGATCCTCGAGAAGGACAACCCCGTCGCGCTCTTCGGCTACGTGGGCACGGCCAACATCGCTGCGCTGAACAAGAACAACATCCTCACCGACAACAAGATCGCCCTGCTCGCGCCCTACACCGGCGCCGAGGAGCTGCGCGTGCCGGTGAACCCCTACCTCTTCCACATCCGCGCCAGCTACCCCGACGAGACGGCCAAGATGGTGGAGCATCTCCACACGCTGGGCCTGCGCAAGTTCGCGGTCTTCTACCAGAACGACGGCTTCGGCAAGGGTGGCCTGATCGGCGCCGAGCGGGCGCTCGAGAAGCTCAACCTCAAGGCCGTGGCCACCGGCTTCTACGACCGCACCAAGCCCGACGACATCGAGGCCGCCGCCAAGGCCATCGGCGATGCCAAGCCCGACGCGGTGATCATGGTCGCGGTGAACCGTGCCTCGTCGGCCCTCATCAAGAAGCTGCGCGACAGCGGCAGCCGCGCGCGCCTCTTCAGCATCTCGGTGGTCAACTTCAAGGAGCTGCTGAAGAACACCGGCGACGAGCTGGCGCGCGGCGTGGGCATCTCGCAGGTGATGCCCTTCCCCTACAACATGGCGTCGCCGGTGCCCGTCGTGCGCGAGTTCCACGCCGCGATGAAGCAGCACCAGCCGACCAAGACCATCTCCTACGCCAGCATGGAAGGCTTCATCGCCGCCAAGGTGCTGGTCGAAGCGGTGAAGCGCGCGCGGGCCGACCCGAGCCGCGAGCGTGTGCTGCAGCAGCTCGCCGACATGCGCGACTACGACGCCGGCGGCTTCAAGGTCAACTTCGGCGGCGACAACCGCGTGGGCTCGCGCTTCGTCGAAGTCACCGTCATCGGCAGCGGCGGCCGCCTGCTGCGCTGAACGCGGCAGCGCGGGCGCCGCTCACGGCGCCCAGCGCAACCTCACCCCGGCCCACACCGCCACGAAGGCCGCCGCGCCGAACACCCAGCCCGACAGCGCGCCGGCCATCGTGCCCGAGAGCAGGTTGCCCACCGTGCAGCCGAGCCCGGTCATCGCGCCCCAGCCGAGCAGCACGCCGCCCCCCAGCCCCCGCAACACCTGCGCAGCGCTCGGCACACGCGGCTGGAACTGACGCGACAGCAGCGCCACCACCAGCGAGCCGCCGACCAGGCCTGCGATCAGCAGCGCATTCGGCGCCTGCCACCACGGGCCCGCGACCGCGGTCGCGCAGCCACCCAGTTCATCGAGACCATTCAGCCGCTCGGGCAACAGGCCCGCCGCATCGCCCGCCTGACGCGAGGCCGCGCCGAGCGCCGCCGTCACGCCCAGCGGCCGGGTGCGCACGAGGATGAGCGTCGACAACCACCCCACCGCCACGCCACCCACCCAGTAGGGCCAGCGCGTGGGGCTGAAGAGGCGCGAGAGCAGGTCTTTCACGTCGACCACCGCGGGCGCCGGTGCCGGCCGCGTGGCCGTGTTGCGCCGCCAGCTCCACCACGCGAGGACGCCGATTACCACGAGCGTCAACGCGAGCGAGCCGCCATAGCCCAGCCAATGCGGCAACCACCACGGCCGCGCTTCGGCGATCGTCGCGCTGTAGAGCGGGTTCCAGGTGATGAAGCCCAGCACGAAGCCGGCGGCACTGCCGAGCAGCGCAAACGGCGCCGTGGGCGAGCCCTCGCCCAGCCGGTACCAGTGCGCACTGATGCACGAGCCCGAGATCACCATGCCGACGCCGAAGGCCAGGCCCGCCAGCACCAGCGCCCAGCTCACCGGCCCGATGTGCGCATCGGGCGGCAGGCGGCCGGGCGCCGGCGTGGGCAGCCAGCTGCCCAGCATGAGGTGCATGCCCACCGAGCCCACCGCGAGGGCGAGCAGGATGGCCAGCACCCCGCGCGCATCCCCCCGCTCCAGAAAGTCGCGCGTGTGGCAAAAGAAGCAGAAGCGCGTGCGCTGCAGCACCACGCCCAAGGTGACGCCCAGCGCAAGCGTCCACCACATCGATGACGTCAAGATCCATCTCCTCCTGAAACGACAAGGCCCGCTCAGGGCGGGCCTTGTCGGTGCGGCGTCGAATTACTTCGCCGCCCAGACCGTGCCCGACGGGTTGTTCACCGGCACGCCGACCGCGTTGCCGTACTCCGTCCACGAGCCGTCGTAGTTGCGCACCTCGTAGCCGAGGATCTTCTTCAGCGCGAACCAGGTGTGGCTGGAACGCTCGCCGATGCGGCAGTACGTGATGATCGGCGTGGTGCCGTCGAGGCCGGCGCCGGCATACAGCGCCTTCAGCTCGGCGGCGCTCTTGAAGGTGCCGTCCTCGTTGACCGCACGGCCCCAGGGCACGTTGGCCGCACCGGGAATGTGGCCGGCGCGCACGGCCAGCTCGGGCACGCCCGGCGGCGCGAAGACCTTGCCGCTGTACTCGTCGGCCGAGCGGATGTCGACGAGCTTCGCCTTGCTCTTGCCTTCGGCCGCCGCCACGGCATCGGCCAGGCGGGCTCGCAGGTTGTCGTTCACCTTGCTCACCTTGTAGGAGGTGGCGGCGACTTCCGGCGCGCGGGTGTCGAGCACGCGGTTCTCGGCTTCCCACTTCTTGCGGCCGCCGTCGAGCAGCTTCACGTTGCTCACGTTGTAGATGTCGAACACCCAGGCGCCCCACGCGGCGAACCAGTTGTTGGTGTCGCCGTAGAGCACCACGGTGCTGTCGTTGGCCACGCCGGCCTTGGAGAGCAGCTTCTCGAAGTCGGCCTTGCTCACGATGTCGCGTCGCACGCGGTCGTTGAGGTCGGTGTGCCACGAGAAATTGTGGGCGCCGGGGATGTGGCCCTTCTCGTAGACGCCGGGGTTCACGCTCACCTCGACGATGCGCAGCTTCGGGTTGCGCAGGTTCTTCTCCAGCCACTCGGTCGACACCAGCGGCCCGCTGCCGTCGGCCGGGGTCTGCGCCCACGCCGCCGCGCCGATCAAGGCCGCCGACACGGCGGCCAGCCACTTCTTCCACACCACCATCTCAGTCTCCTGTTGAAAACACAACAGGGTGGACGATAGGGAGGCCGCGCCATGGCGCCAACGAATGTTGGCGCATGTGCTTACTCGGAGTTCACTCGATCGGCGTGAGCTTGGCCACGGACAGCGCCAGCCACTTCATGCCGTGGCGGCCGAAGTTGACCTGCGCGCGCGCGTCGTCGCCGGTGCCTTCGAGTGTGACCAGCACGCCCTCGCCGAACTTGGTGTGGAAGACGCTCTGCCCCGTGCGCAGGCCGTGGCTGCTCCTGGTGACGGGGCCGGCGCTCGGCGCGTTGCGGGCCGGCACGTGGCCCGCGCCGACGATCGAGCCCAGGCCCGAGCCCTTGGACCAGGCCGACTGGTACTCGCGCGCGAAGCCCGAGCCGAAGCCCTGGTTGCGCGGCGTGATCCAGCGCAGGGCGCTCTCGGGCAGCTCGTCGAAGAAGCGGCTCTTGATGTTGTAGCGGGTCTGGCCGTGCAGCATGCGCGTCTGGCTGAAGCTCAGGTACAGGCGCTTGCGGGCCCGCGTGATCGCGACATACATCAGGCGGCGCTCTTCCTCCAGGCTCTTCACGTCCGACAGGCTGTTCTCGTGCGGGAAGAGGCTCTCTTCCAGCCCGGTGATGAAGACGGCGTCGAACTCCAGGCCCTTGGCCGAGTGCACCGTCATGAGCTGGATCGCGTCCTGACCCGCCTGCGCCTGGTTGTCACCGGCTTCGAGCGAGGCGTGGGTGAGGAAGGCGGCGAGCGGCGACATGATCTCGCCCGTCTCGGCATCGGGCGCCATGTCGACGGCGGCGGCTTCGCGCTGCTCGTCGACCGGCAGCGCGACCGCGTCCTTGCCGAAGCCTTCCTGCGTGACGAACGCTTCCGCCGCGTTGACCAGTTCCTCCAGGTTCTCGATGCGGTCCTGGCCTTCCTTGTCGGTCTTGTAGAAATCGATCAGGCCCGAGCTGTGCAGCACGTGCTCGATGATCTCGCGCAGGTTCTTGTCGCGCGTGGCCTCGCGCATGGCGTCGATCAGCGCGACGAAGCCCTGCAGGTTGTGGCCGCCCTTGCCGGGCACCGCCGTCACGCTCTGCGCAAGGCTGCGGCCGCTCTGCCGGGCCACGTCCTGCAGTTGCTCCAGCGTGCGTGCGCCGATGCCGCGGGTGGGGAAGTTGACGACGCGCAGGAAGCTGGTGTCGTCGTTCGCGTTCTCGATCAGGCGCAGGTAGCTCAACGCATGCTTCACCTCGGCGCGCTCGAAGAAGCGCAGGCCGCCATACACCTTGTAGGGCATGCCCGCGTTGAAGAGCGCGCTTTCGATCACCCGGCTCTGCGCGTTGCTGCGGTAGAGCACGGCGATGTTGCTGCGGTCGGTGCCGTCGCGGTGGAGCTGGCGCGCTTCGTCCACCATCCACTGCGCCTCGGAGAAATCGCTCGTCGCCTCGAACACCCGCACCGGCTCGCCAGGGCCGGCTTCGGTGCTCAGGTTCTTGCCCAGGCGGTCGGTGTTGTGCGAGATCAGCTCGTTGGCCGCGTCGAGGATGTTGCCGTAGGAGCGGTAGTTGCGCTCGAGCTTGATGACCTGCTCGACGCCGAACTCGTGCTCGAAGGCGCGCATGTTGCCCACCTGCGCGCCGCGGAAGGCGTAGATGCTCTGGTCGTCGTCGCCCACCGCGAACACCGCCGTCTGCGGCCCGGCGAACATCTTGAGCCAGGCGTACTGCAGGCGGTTGGTGTCCTGGAACTCGTCGACGAGGATGTGGCGGAAGCGCGCGCGGTAGTGCTCGCGCATCGGCGCGTTGTCGCGCATCAGCTCGTAGGTGCGCAAGAGCAGCTCGGCGAAGTCGACCACGCCCTCGCGCTGGCACTGCGCCTCGTAGGCCTCGTAGACCTGCACCAGCACGCGGCTCATCTCGTCGCGCACGTCCACGTCTTTCGGGCGCAGGCCTTCTTCCTTGCTGCCGGCGATGAACCAGGTCACCTGCTTGGGCACGAAGCGCTCTTCATCCAGGTTCATCGCCTTGATGACGCGCTTCACGGCCGAGAGCTGGTCGCTCGAGTCGAGGATCTGGAAACCTTGCGGCAGGTTTGCCAGTTTCCAGTGCGCGCGCAGGAAACGATTGCACAGCCCGTGGAAGGTGCCGACCCACATGCCGCGCACCGGCACCGGGAGCATCGCGCCCAGTCGGGTCAGCATTTCCTTCGCGGCCTTGTTGGTGAAGGTCACCGCCATCACGCCACCGGGCGTGAGCTGGCCGGTCTGGATCAGCCAGGCGATGCGGGTGGTGAGCACGCGCGTCTTGCCCGAGCCTGCACCGGCAAGGATGAGCGCCGGCTTCGCCGGCAGGGTGACGGCCGCGAGCTGCTCCGGGTTCAGGCCGCGCAGCAGGCCTTGATGTTCATGGCCGGAGGGCGCGCCGGTCGCGCCTTCTTCAGGGGCGTCGGGCGAAAAAAGAGGCAGGGAGGCTGTCATCGACACATTCTAGGAAAACACCCCCGGCATGCTTCCTGCCATCACCCTGGTGAGCCATGCCTTCGATGCCCCGTTTCAGACGCCCCTCCCTCGGCCTCGCCCTGCAAGGCGGCGGCGCGCATGGTGCCTTCACCTGGGGCGTGCTCGACCGCCTGCTCGAAGCCGGCGCGTTCCACATCACCGCGATCAGCGGCACCAGCGCCGGCGCGATGAATGCCATTGCCCTGGCCGACGGCTGGCGGCGCGGCGGCGCCGATGGCGCGCGCGATGCGCTGAGCCGCTTCTGGACCGCCATCGGCACCCGGGTGCCCTTCGACCTGCTGACCTCGGGCGACGCCACACGCCCGGGCCTGAACGCCGCCGGCCGCGCGCTGATGCACTGGACGCGCCTGCTCTCGCCCTATCAGCTCAACCCGCTGGGCACCAACCCCTTGCGCGAGGTGCTGCAGGAGCAGATCGATTTCGAGGGCCTGCGCGCCGGCAGCCCGATCGCGCTGCACATCGCCGCCACGCATGCCAACACCGGCCGGCTGCGGCTCTTCGACGAGCGCGAGTTGAGTGTCGACGCCGCCCTCGCCTCGGCCTGCCTGCCCACCCTGCACCACGCGGTGGTGATCGACGGCGAGCCCTACTGGGACGGCGGCTACAGCGCCAACCCGGCCCTGTTTCCGCTGGTGCGCAGCCGCATCGACGAGCTCGTGATCGTGTCGCTCACCCCGCTGCACTACACGCGCACGCCGGTGAGCGCCGACGAGATCCAGGCGCGTGCGCTCGAGTTCGCGTTCAACGCCACCTTCCTGCGCGAGGCCCGCACGCTGGCCGAGGCCTGCGCCGAAGCGCGCAAGTCGACATGGCCCTTCATCGGCGCACTGGAGCGGCGCTTGCGCCGGCTGCACCTGCATCTGATCGACGCCCATGAGGAGCTGGGAGAACTGGCTGGCGAAACGCGCCTGATCGCGCACCTGCCCTTCCTGGAGAATCTGCGCGACCTCGGCCGCGCGCGTGCCGAGCGCTGGCTCACCGCGCATGGCGGCGACGTCGGCCAGCGCTCCAGCATCGACCTCGCCGCGCTCTACGCGCCGGTCTGACCCAGCCCCGGGTCACTGGGCCGCGAGGCGCCTCGCGACATGCGGCCGCGGATGCGCGACAGCGCCACGGGCGTGATGCCGAGATAGAGCGCGATGTCCTGCTGCGCGATGCGCTTCACGAGCGAGGGCGACTCCTGCAGGAACAGACGGTAGCGCTGCTCGGGGCTCAGCATCAGCAGCTCGCGTTCGCGCTTCTCCTTGCGCACGCCGTAGTGCTCGATGCCGGCGCGCAGCGCCTTCTGCCACGCAAGGTGCTGCTCGCCGAGCGCGAGGATGCGCGGGTAGCTGAGCGGCTCCACCACGCTGGTCTCCAGCGCCACCGCGGTGAAGCTCGTGCGCCCACCCGGCGCGAGCGCCGCGAGGCTCGCGAAGAAGCCGCCTTCGGGAATGAAGGACTTGATGCGCTCGCCGCCGTCTTCGCGCAGGTAGGCGAGTTTGAAAAGGCCGCTTCGCACGATGCACAGCCAGGGCCAGGGCACGTCGCTCTCGAAGAGGGCCTCGCCGGGGTCGAGCGTGCGCGGCTGCACCTCACCGGCAAAGGCCGCCCATTCGGGCAAGGGGCCACCGGCCAGGTGTTCGAGCAAGGGCTGGGCTGCGAGAGTGTGCATGCCCCGCACGGTAGCGCAGCGCCCTCTTAACCATGGATAACGACAAACCCCAGGCCAGGTCCTAAGGTCAGCCCATGCAAGTGAAACTCAACCGACAGACCCAGCCACTGGACGAAGACCAGGCGCAGACGCCGCTCCTCTGGTGGCTGCGCGACGCGCGCGGCCTGACCGGCACACGCTACGGCTGCGGCCAGGGTGTGTGCGGTGCCTGCACCGTGCACCTCGACGGCCAGGCCGTGCGCTCGTGCATCACGCCGTGCAGCGCGGCCGAGGGGCGCGAGCTCACCACCATCGAGGGCCTGGCGCGGGGCGACGTGCTGCACCCGGTGCAGCAGGCGTGGCTGGAGCTTGCCGTCGCGCAGTGCGGCTACTGCCAGAGCGGCCAGGTCATGGGCGCTGCGGCACTGCTCGCCGCCACGCCGAACCCGACCGACGAGCAGATCAATGCTGCAATGGCAGGCCACCTGTGCCGCTGCGGCACCTACGACCGCATCCGAGCCGCCATCCACCGCGCGGCGCAGATCGTGCGTGAAGGAGGGGCACGATGAGCGCCACGCTGTCACGCCGCACGCTGCTGGCCACGGCCGGCGGCATCACGGTCAGCTTCGGGCTGGGCGGCTGCTCGCTGATCCCGCCCATCCCCAAGCGCCCCGCCCCGACGCTCGACGACGCGGTCGGCTGGATCCACCGTTCGGCCGACGGCCGTTTCGTGCTCTGGTGCCCGCGGGTCGAGATGGGGCAGAACGTATTGGGCGGCCTGCGCCGCATCGCCGCGCTGGAGCTGGGCGTGGGCGAAGAGTCCATCGACGTGCGCATCCCCGGCACCGGCGACATCGGGCGCGTGAAGGGCACGGTCGGCAGCGACTCCGTGCGCGAGCTGCTGGTGCCGCTGGCCACCGCTTGCGCCCGCCTGCGCGACGAGATGAAGGCGCAGGGCGTCGAGCCGCCGCCTTTGCGGGCCATCGGCGCACTGCGCCAAGCGGCAACGTCGCCGCCCGTCGCGCAGCCGCAGCACCACGCACTCGTGACCGGCGCGCCCGTCTTCGCCGCCGACGTGCGCCTGCCCGGCATGCTGCACGCGAGCGTGCTGCGCCCGCCGTGGCGCCCCGAGCTCGGCGTCGAGCTCGAAGGCTGGGACCGTGAGGCGGTGCAGGCGGTGCCGGGCTTCGTCGCCCAGCTCACGCTGCCCGGGATCGACGGGCCGGTGCTGGTGGGTCGCGATCCGCAATCAATCTTCGCGATGCGCACGGCCGCGGCCGTGCGCTGGAAGAAACCGGCGCATATGCCCGACGCCGAGCGCATGGTCGACATCGACGCGGTGCTGGCAACAGGCCGCTTCACCAAAGACAGCGGCAGCGTGGAGGACGGGGCGTGGACGGTCGACCTGCGGCTCGACGTGCCGATGGCCGCCCACGCCGCCATCGAGCCACGCTGCGCGGTCGCCCGCTTCGACACCACCGCCGACGGCAAGCTGACACTCGACCTCTGGTGTGCCACGCAAGACCCGTTCTTCATCCGCGACGTGATGGCGCGTGACCACGGCCTGCCCGTCGAGCGCATCACGGTGCACAACCAGCGCCTGGGCGGCGGCTTCGGCGGGCGCACGTTGGCGCTCGTCGAACGCGAAGCGGCGTACGTGGCGCGGCCGATGAAGGCCCCCGTCAAGCTGCAGTGGACGCGTGAGGACGAGTTCACCGGGGCCTTCCACCGGCCGCCTTCGTCGCACCGCGTGAAGGTGCGCGTGGGTGCCGACGGGCTCATCACCGACTGGTGGCATGCACTCTCGAGCTCGCACGTGATCTTCACCTCGGCCGGCATGCCGCCGTGGATGCAGACCTTCACCGATTTTGTCGGCGACGCCGGCACCTCGCGTGGCCAGCATGCGCCGTATGCCTTCACGCGCCAGCGCCGCTCGATGCAGCTCACCCGCGTGCCGCTGGCCACCGGCCCCTGGCGCGGGCTGGGCGCCGGGCCCAACGTGCTGGCGATCGAAGCGGCGATGGACGCGGCCGCACGCGCCAGCCGGCAGGACCCGGTGGCGTTTCGCCTGCGGCACCTCGCGAACGCACCGGCGGGCGAGCATCTCGCGGACCCCGCACGCCTCGGCGCCGTGCTGCAACGGGTGGCCGAGCGCGCCAAACGCGAAGCGCCACGCGCCGCCGCGGCCGGCGAGCGCGTGGGACGCGGCGTGGCCTGCGGTGTCTACAAGGGCCTGAGCGTCGTCGCCGCGGTGGCCGAGGTCGCCGTCACCGCCGAACGCATCCGCGTCACGCGCCTCTGGTGCAGCCACGATTGCGGGGCAATGGTCGATGCACGCAGCGTGCGCGCGCAGGTCGAAGGCAACCTCGTCTGGAGCCTGAGCCTCGTGCTTTTCGAACGGCTCAGCGCGCCCGACGCACGCGCTGCGCAAACAGGCCTGGCCGACTACCCGCTGCCACGCATCACCGACATGCCCACGCTCGACATCGACCTCGTGCCGAGCGACAAGCCGCCCAGCGGAGCCGGCGAGGCCGCCATCGTGGCCGGCGCCGGCGCCCTCTACAACGCGCTGGTGGCTGCCAGCGGCAAGCAGCCGACCCGCCTGCCGGTCACCCCCGCCGACCTCGCCTGAACCGTGGTTTTTGACCGTCGCGCCCAGGCGGCGGCTGCGTAGAATGCGCCACCGGGCCCAAATTTGGCGCCCGGTTTTTTTCGTCTGCCCCGCCCTCGCTGGCGGCCTTCGCGGACAACCGGGCTCACCAGTCAAGCGCTCGCAGCCATTGGGCCGCGCACTGCGTCTTCCAGGACATAACGCGCCGCTCCTTCGATCTGTGACCTTCCTCAGGAGCCTGACCATGGAAATCTTCGACTACGACAACATCCTTCTGCTGCCGCGCAAGTGCCGCGTGGAGAGCCGCTCCGAGTGCGACAGCTCGGTCGAGTTCGGCGGGCGCAAGTTCCTGCTGCCGGTGGTGCCGGCCAACATGAAGACGGTGGTCGACGAGCCCATCTCCGAATGGCTCGCCGCCAACGGCTACTTCTACGTGATGCACCGCTTCGACCTCGACAACGTGGCCTATGCGAAGCAGATGCGCGACAAGGGCCTGTTCGTGTCGATCAGCGCCGGCGTGAAGGCCGACGACTACAAGATGATCGACCGCCTGGCGGCCGAAGGCGTGGGCGCCGACTACATCACCATCGACATCGCGCACGGCCACGCCGAGACGGTGCGCAAGATGATCGAGCACATCAAGCAGAAGCTGCCGAGCACCTTCGTGATCGCCGGCAACGTGGGCACGCCCGAGGCGGTGATCGACCTCGAGAACTGGGGCGCGGACGCGACCAAGGTCGGCATCGGCCCGGGCAAGGTGTGCATCACCAAGCTCAAGACGGGCTTCGGCACCGGCGGCTGGCAGCTCAGCGCGCTCAAGTGGTGTGCACGTGTGGCGACCAAGCCCATCATTGCCGACGGTGGCATCCGCGACCATGGCGACATCGCCAAGAGCGTGCGCTTCGGTGCGGCGATGGTGATGATCGGCTCGCTCTTCGCCGGCCACGAAGAATCTCCCGGCCGCACGATGGAAGTCGACGGCAAGCTCTTCAAGGAGTACTACGGCTCCGCGAGCGACTTCAACAAGGGCGAGTACAAGCACGTGGAAGGCAAGCGCATCCTTGAGCCGGTGAAGGGCAAGCTCGCCGACACCCTGCGCGAGATGCGCGAAGACGTGCAGAGCTCCATCAGCTACGCCGGCGGCACCCGGCTCGCCGACATCCGCAAGGTCAACTACGTGATCCTCGGCGGCGACAACGCGGGCGAGCATCTGCTGATGTAAGGCCTTGTCTGCGATGCTATGGTGAAACGAGGCCTACCTCGTTCATCAGGAGCACCGCATGTCGTCGTTCTCATCCATCGAAAAGGCCGGCGCGATTGAGCTGGCCCGCCTGCTGGCCGAACGCAAGGTCGGCGCGCTGGAGCTGTGCGACCTGCACATCGCGCGCATCGAGCAGCGCGACACCACGATCAACGCCGTGGTGGTGCGCGACTTCGATCGGGCCCGAGAGGCCGCCCGTGCGGCCGATACGGCGCTGGCCCGTGGCGAACGCCGGCCCCTGCTGGGCGTGCCGATGACGGTGAAGGAATCGTTCGACGTGGCGGGCCTGCCCACCACCTGGGGCTTTGCCGAATTCGCCGACTACCGGCCCGACGCGGACGCGCTGGCCGTCACGCGACTCAAGGAGGCCGGCGCGGTCATCCTCGGCAAGACCAACGTGCCGGTGGCGCTGGGCGACTGGCAGACGGTGCACCCGCTCTACGGCCGCACCAACAACCCGCTGGACCTCGAACGCTCGCCGGGCGGGTCGTCGGGCGGCTCGGCTGCCGCGCTCGCGTCGCACATGGTGCCGCTGGAGCTGGGCTCCGACATCGGCGGCTCGGTCCGCGTGCCGGCGCACTTCTGCGGGCTCTACGGCCACAAGCCGAGCTTCGGCCTGCTGCCGCCGCGCGGGCACAAGCCGCCACGGGCCGATGGTGCCGGCTCGGGCCTCGCGGTGATCGGCCCGCTGGCGCGCCACATCGACGACCTCACGCTGGCCTTCGACCTGCTCGCCGTGGCCGACCCGCTGGACCCGGGACTGCGCTTCGCGCCGCCGCCGCCACGCGCGACGTCGCCAAAGGGCGCGCGCCTGCTGGTGGTCGACACCCACCCGCGCTGCGCTACCGACACCGACACGCGCCAGGTGCTGGCCGCCCTGGCCGCCGACTTCGAGCGCGCCGGCGCCACCGTCTCGCGCAGCAGCCCGCTGTTGCCGGACCTGGAGGCCTCGCACAAGCTCTACATCCCGATGCTGATGACCGAGGTCAACCGCGCCACGCCCGAGCAGCAGCCGCCGCTCACGGCCAACCAGTGGCTGGGCCTGCTCGACGCACGCCAGCGCCTGCGCAACCAATGGGCCGCCTTCTTCCGCGAATTCGATGCCGTGCTTGCACCGGCGTTCGGCACACCGGCTTTCCGCCAGTTCGACGACGGGCCGTGGCAGGGGCGGCAGCTGGCGGTCGATGGCCAGCCCACGCCCTATGGCGACCAGCTCGCCTGGCCCGGCGTCGCCACCGTCGCCGGCCTGCCGGCCACCGTCGCGCCGGCGAGCAAGTCCAAAGACGGCCTCCCGATCGGCGTGCAGATCATCGGCCCGTGGCAGGAAGACCGCACGACACTGGCGCTCGCCGGCATGGTGGGCCAGCTCAGGCGCTGAACGCGGCGCCGATCAGAGCGACACCGGCCCCTGGATCTGCGCCTGCCCGGCTTCGCGGGCCTGCTGCTGGCGCACACGGTCGATGTACTGCTGGCTCTTCTGAAGCTGCTCGGCCATGATGGTGTTGTTCTGGCCCATCGCCGCAATCGCCTTGGAGCGGAAGCTGTCCATCGCATCCATGGCCTTGTAGGTCTGCTCGAACATCTCCTTGATCTTGTCGATGCCCAGCATGGGGTTGCTCGCGAACTCGGCCGTCTTGTCGACGTGGCTGTTGAGCTGGCGGCCCGTTTCGGTGATGAGGTTGCCGATGGTGGTGTTGACGCCTTGCAGCATCTCCATCACCTGCACCTGGTTGCCGGTGGCCCGCGCCACGGTCTGCGCGACCGCGAGCGCGCTCATGCCGGTGGTCGCCACGCGGCTGCAGCCGTTCATCATCTCGCGGCCGGTCTTCTTGAGCACGTCGAGCGCGAGGTAGCCGTTCACGCACACCGCCTGTTGCGTCAGGATGTCGGCGAGGTTCTGGCGGGCGTAGAAGAGCACTTCCTGTTCGAGCGCGTTGGCGCGCTGCGGGTCGGTGGCTTTCAGGGACTGCACCCGTTCGGCGAGGCGCGCATCGAGCGAAGTGGCGAACTGCGCAGCCGCGGCGAGCTTCTGCATCGCCTCCCACAGCTTGGTGCGGGTGGCTTCGATGTCGACGATGTCCTTCTGCACGTCGTCGCGGGCCGCGTAGAGCTGCGCCATGCTCTTCTGCAGCTGCGAGCCGGCGCTCTCGAACTTGCGGAAGTAGGCCTTGAGCTTGTTGCCGAAGGGGATGAAGCCCAGCAGCTTGTTGGGCGCCAGCAGGTCGCCTTCGTTGCCGGGGTTGAGCTTGTCGAGGTGGCCGCGGATCTCGCCGATGGCCTTGTACGCCGCGGTCTCTTCGGCGCCGATGAAGTTGCGCTGCAGGAAGCGGCCCTGCATCAGGCCGGCCGCGTTCGAGATCTCTTCGCGGCCGAGCGCGAAGGCGCTGTCGAGCTTGTGCTTGAACTCGGCGCTGTGCACGTCTTCGGTCATCAGCGCGTCGATGAAGCGCATCACCTGGTCATCGACCGCCTTCGCCACCTCGGGCTTCAGTGGCACCGCGGTGCGCGTGGCCTCGGCCGGCACGGGGGTGATGACCTCGGGCGGGGTGAGCTGGAAGTTGGGCACGCCGCCGTAGGCGACGGTGGGGGTGTCTTCAGGGCCGTTGTTCATTCTTGGGCTCCGCTGCGGGTTGTATCTCAGGGGCGGCTAGCGACGGCTTGCCGAATTTGTCGTGCAGGAATCGCGAGTGCACGAGGAAGGCCTGCGCATCCTGGCTGGCGAGGTCATCGGCCAGCTGCTTCACCTTGGTCTCCAGCTCGTTAAGCGTATCGCGGAAGATGTCCTGCGCCGTCTTGCCATCGTGCAGCACGCGGCTGGCGGCGTACTGTGGCGGAATCGACAGATACGCCTTCAGCGCATCGGGCAGGTACGAGATGGCGATGTGGCGGGCGTGGAAGCCCTCCTGCATCGACAGCACACCCTGGCTGCGCTCCCATTGCGACAAGAGCGATTGCAACGACTTGCACAGGTCGAGCGCCTTGGCCTGCAGGCTTGCGGGCAGGCGGTTCTCGGGGTTGTATTCGACGAGGCCACGCACGCCGGCGAGCGCGCGGGTCATCGCTTCTCTCGCATCACCCTCGTCGCTGAACTCGAGCGCGTCTTCCCACATCGGGCCCGAAAGCTTGGGAAAGCCCAGCCACAGCCCGCCGATCACGAAGCCGGCGATGTAGCCACCGAAGGCGAGCGGCAAGCCGGCGACGCCGATGAGGTTGAGCGCCTTCAGCACCAGCACCACGGTGGCGAGGCCGAGCCCGCACCAGTTGGCGGGGCTCAGCAGGATGCGCGCAAGCCTGTCCATCATTGGTAGGCGCGGATGTCCTTGAACACCGCGTACAGCGGCGTCTTGCGCGCATCGAAGACTTTGCCGCCGGTCGTCTGCACCAGGGCCTTGAGGTCGGCTTCCTTCGCTTCACCGAAGAGCACCATGAAGACCGGGATGCCGCGCACGTCTTCCGGCAGCGCCGCATACGCTTGCTGGAACTGCTCCAGGCTGCGGCCCTTGGTGTTCTCGCCATCGGTGAACGCGACCACCGAGTACTGGTAGTTGGGGTTCTTCTGCTTCTGCTCCAGCATGTGCTTGAGCGCGGCGAGCACGCTGTCGTAGAGCGCGGTGCCGCCGGTCATGCGCAGGCCGTCGGCGTAGGCGCGCACCTCGGCCAGCACGGCCTGCTTGGCCTCGGAATCCTCCTGAACCTGCACGCCCTTGGCCTGCGGGCGGCCGGTGGGGATCTCGAAGTAGGTCATGCGCCAGGGTTGGTCGCTGAAGGGCAGCATCCAGACCTTCTCGCGGTTCGTCAGCTTGGCGAGACGCCCGGTGAGCGAGCTGTCGGCGCCGGCCACGTAGTGCAGCGCCTGGATGAGTTGCGCGCGGCGGCCCTGGCCGTCCATGCTGCCGCTGGTGTCGAGCACGAAGGTGCTGGCGATCGGGCGGCGGAATTCGTTCAGGTAGGCGTCGATCAGGCCATCGGCCAAAGCGCGGTCGGGCGAGAACGGCAGCTCGATGCGCATGCCTTCCTTGGGCAGCAGGTCGGCCACGGTGGCGGCCACCTCGGCGTTGATCGGGCGGCGCAGGGTCTGGCGGGCGAGCCACTTCTGCGCGTCGGCGCCCTTGAGGTAGGCCACGACCTTCAGGTAGTCGTCGCGGCGCTCGTCCTTCAGCAGCATGAAGGGGTAGTCGGCGGTGGCCACGCCTTCGTGCGGGTAGACCAGCACCAGCTTCTCGCGCAGCTTGCCGCCGTTGTTGAGCGAGAGCAGCCAGCTTTCGTAGTTGATGAAGGCGTTGACCTGCGACGGGTTGTTGCCCTGCTGCTCGAGGAACTTTTCGGTGAGGTAAGTCGAGTTGTCGCCGGGGAGCTTGTAGCCCTTGAGGAAGCTGGCGATGGCGCCGCGGTTCACGTCGGCGGCGGTCAGGGCTTCGGACTTCTGGCTGGCCGCGGCCACCACGCCCATCAGCGCCATGAAGCCCTGGTTGGAGGTGGCGGGGTTCGACAGGGCGTAGCGCAGCTTGCCCTGCGAGGCGGCTTGGGTGATCTCGCGCCAGCCGACCTTGGCGGCCGTGGCTGGGTCGTCCCAGCCGAGTTGCCTGGCGGCGGTCTGGTTCACGCCGACGGCGATGGGCGACAGCATGATCTTTTCCTGCAGCTTCACGCGGGCCTGGCCCTGCGGATCGCTCAGCAGGTACTTCGCGTTGGCGAACCAGGCGGCGTGCGCAGGCGTCGAGCCGCTCAAGACCGCCTCGGTGCTTTCCATCGTGCCGCCCCAGGTGAAGCGCAGGCGCACGCCCGTCGCCTTTTCGACCATCTCTTCCAGCGGCTGCGCGTCTTTGAGATCTGTGGTGGCAAGCACGGTGAAGACCGGCTTGTTGCTGTCGGCCGCCTTCGGTGCATCGGCCGCGTCTTTCCTGTCGCAGGCGGTCAAGAACAGCACCGCCAGCAACATCCCTCCCAGGATTCTTCTCATTGCGTCATCTCCTTGGCCACGGCATCGATCATCTCGGCCATCAGCTCGAAGGCCGGCGGGTCGATGACCTGCGTGATGCGCTCCTCCACCGCGAGGCCGGTGGGTTTCACGGCCTCCATGAAAAGGCCCGTGTCCGCCACCCGGAACCCGTAGCTCACCGCAATGCGCTGCAGGTCGACGTTGCGCGCCAGCAGGTCGGCGAGCGCCTTGGCCTTCTCGCTCGCCGCGATGAACACGACCTTGTTGACGATGGTCGGCTGCGGGTAGAGCAACACCATGTCCGGCCCGACGCCCTTCTTGTCGAGCGCATAGGCGACGAGCTGGTTCTCGTAGATGAAGGCCAGCGGCGTCTTGCCGATGCCGATGGCCACGTAGTCGTCGAAGTTGCCGTTGACGTAGTTCTCCTGGTAGCCCTGGCGCTTGAAGAGCTCGGCCAGCCGGGTGGCGAGTGGGATCGCGGTGGCCCGGTCGGTCACCACGTCACCGTGCACGGCGTAGCTCGTGAGCGCGAGGTAATTGGCCGCCGAGTTGCTGCGGCGAACGTCGGTGGTGGAGACGAGCACGCTGCGTGTCACGTCGTAGGCGCTGCTGTCCTTCAGGTCCTTCCAGCGCTTCTTCGCGAGCATGGCCTGCGTGAGCTTGGCCATGTCGACACCGTAGATGCGCTCGCCCAGCGGCTTGGCCATGTCGTTGGCCACCAGGATCTTGGCGACCGGCGTCCAGCTCGCGATCACCATCGGGGTGTGGAAGGGCGAGGACTGGGCCACGCTGATGCCGGCCTTGCGGGCGGCATCGCTGATCTGGTTTGCGGCGACCACGCCCGAGGGGAAGAGGAAGTCGGGCATCTGGCCTGCGACCACCTTGCCGGCCATCTCGCGGCTGCCCACGCGCACCACCGACACCGGCAGGCGGTTGTCGGCCAGGATCTTCTTGACACGCTCGTCCTTGAAGAAGGGCTCGACGTCGAGCGCGATCACGCCCTTCAGTTCGGTCACCGGCCCCAGGGCTTTTTCAGCCACCTCGGCTTGCTGCCCCCGCAGCGCAAAAAACAAAGCCGCCGCAAACCCGGCCAGGAGGACCAGGGTCAGCACCAGCTTGCTCGTTTTGGACATGCGACAACCTCCACTTTGACGCGACGGGAGCATAGCCTGCGCCGGGGTCTGCCCAGGAGGGCCCGCCTACAATTCAGGCATTCCCCGCTTTGCCCTTTTGGCGCCGCCTTCGGCGCAGGCCCTCTCTTTCCATGACAGAACTCGCCAAATCATTCGAACCCGCTGCCATCGAAGCCAAATGGGGCCCCTTGTGGGAGAAAAGCGGCACCTACGAGCCCACGCTCGACCCGGCCAGGGCATCGTTCTGCATCCAGCTACCGCCACCCAACGTGACGGGCACGCTGCACATGGGCCACGCGTTCAACCAGACCATCATGGACTCGTTGACGCGCTACCACCGCATGCTGGGCCACAACACGCTGTGGGTGCCGGGCACCGACCACGCGGGCATCGCCACGCAGATCGTGGTGGAGCGCCAGCTCGAGCAGCAGAAGCTCAGCCGCCACGACCTCGGCCGCAAGAACTTCGTCGCCAAGGTGTGGGAGTGGAAAGAGGTTTCCGGCTCCACCATCACCAACCAGATGCGCCGCATGGGCGACTCGGTGTCGTGGAAGCACGAGTACTTCACGATGGACGAGAAGCTCTCGAAGGTGGTCACCGACACCTTCGTGAAGCTGTACGACGAAGGCCTGATCTACCGCGGCAAGCGGCTGGTGAGCTGGGACCCGGTCCTGAAGTCAGCGGTGTCTGACCTGGAGGTGGAGAGCGAGGAAGAGGATGGCTCGCTGTGGCACATCCGCTATCCGATCGACGGTTCGTCTGAATCGCTGGTCGTGGCGACCACACGTCCTGAGACGATGCTCGGCGACACGGCGGTGATGGTGCACCCGGAAGACTCTCGCTACACCCACCTGATCGGCCAGCAGGTGAAGCTGCCCATCACCGGCCGCCTGGTGCCGGTGATCGCCGACGACTACGTGGACAAGGAATTCGGCACCGGCGTCGTGAAGGTCACGCCGGCGCACGACACCAACGACTACCAGGTGGGCCTGCGCCACCGGCTTCCCATGCTCACCATCTTCACGCTCGACGCGAAGGTGAACGACGAAGCGCCCGAGGCCTACCGCGGGCTGGACCGTTTTGTCGCCCGCAAGAAGATCGTCGAGCAGCTCGAAGCCGAAGGCCTGCTCGTCGAGGTGAAGAAGCACAAGCTCATGGTGCCGCGCTGCGCTCGCACCGGCCAGATCATCGAGCCGATGCTGACCGACCAGTGGTTCGTGGCGATGACGAAAGCCGGCGCCAACGGCAAGAGCATCGCCCAGGAAGCCATCGAAGCCGTTGAGACGGGCGACGTGAAGTTCGTGCCCGAGAACTGGGTCAACACCTACAACCAGTGGATGAAGAACATCCAGGACTGGTGCATCTCTCGCCAGCTCTGGTGGGGCCACCAGATCCCGGCGTGGTACGGCGATGCTGGCCAGCTTTTCGTGGCGCACAGCGAGGAAGAAGCGCAGGCCCAGGCGCGTGCCGCGGGCTACACCGGCGCGCTGCGCCGCGACGAGGACGTGCTCGACACCTGGTATTCGTCGGCGCTCGTGCCCTTCTCCACACTCGGCTGGCCCGAGAAGACGATCGAGCAGGACCTCTTCCTGCCGTCTTCCGTGCTCGTGACCGGCTACGACATCATCTTCTTCTGGGTCGCCCGGATGATCATGATGACCAAGCACTTCACGGGCAAGGTGCCGTTCAGGCACGTCTACATCCACGGCCTGGTGCTCGATGCGCACGGCAAGAAGATGAGCAAGTCGGAAGGCAACGTGCTCGACCCGGTCGACCTGATCGACGGCATCGAGCTTGCCCCGCTGCTGGAGAAGCGCACCCAAGGCCTGCGCAAGCCCGAGACCGCGCCCAAGGTGCGCAAGGCGACCGAGAAGGAATTCCCGGAAGGCATTCCCGGCTACGGCGCCGATGCGCTGCGCTTCACCTTCGCCGCGCTCGCCACGCTCGGCCGCAGCATCAACTTCGACACCAAGCGCTGCGAGGGCTATCGCAACTTCTGCAACAAGCTCTGGAACGCGACCAAATTCGTGCTGATGAACACCGAGGGCCAGGACTGCGGCCTGAAGGAGCACACCAAGGCCGAATGCGCGCCGGGCGGCGCCGCCCACGGCTACCTGAGCTTCAGCCAGGCCGACCGCTGGATCGCGAGCGAACTGCAGCGCGTGGAGGCGGCCGTGGCGCAAGGCTTCGAGGAGTACCGCCTCGACAACGTGGCCAACACGCTCTACCAGTTCGTGTGGGACGAGTACTGCGACTGGTACATCGAGATCGCCAAGGTGCAGATCCAGAACGGCAACGAGGCGCAGCAACGCGCCACGCGCCGCACGCTGATCCGCACGCTGGAGGCAGTGCTGCGCCTGCTGCACCCGCTCACGCCCTTCATCACGGCGGAGCTGTGGGACACGGTGGCTCCGATTGCCGGCCGCAAGAATGCCGACACCATCGCGACGGCCCCCTACCCGACGGCGCAGCTCGACCGCATCGACCCGAAGGCCGATGCGTGGATGGCCAAGCTCAAGGGCCTGGTCAGCGCCTGCCGTGCGTTGCGCGGCGAGATGGGCCTGTCACCCAGCGACCGTGTGCCGCTCTATGCGATCGGCGACAACGGCTTCCTGAACGAAGCCGCGGCCGTGCTGAAGACGCTCGGCAAGCTGTCGGAAGTGAAGGTGTTCGACGACGAGGCCGCGTTCAACGCCGCCACACGCCAGGCGCCCGTGGTGGTGTCGGGCGAATCGCGACTGGCGCTGCACGTGGAGATCGACGTCGCCGCCGAGACCGAGCGCTTGAACAAGGAAATCAAGCGCCTGGAAGGAGAACACGCCAAGGCGACGGGCAAGCTGTCGAACGAATCGTTCGTCGCGCGCGCCCCGGCCGAGGTGGTGGCGCAGGAGCGTCAGCGCATCGCCGACTTCACGGCTGCTCTTGAGCGGCTGCGAGATCAGTTGGGACGCCTGGGTCCGTCGTCCTGAATTCACGCGGCGCCGGCGGCGTCGCCTGCAGCAGCTCGTCGATGCGCCGGGCCACGGCCCACGAGCTGCGCAGGCGCGATTCGCGCGTGGTGCTCGCCACACGCGGCGTGATCTGCAGCGTGTCCATCCCCTTGAGCGGGCGACCCTCGTCGAGCGCGCCGGGCTCCAGGCTGTCGAGCCAGCAGGCCGAGAGACGGCCGCTGATCAGCACGTCGGCCAAGGCGCGCTCGTTGAACACGCCCGAATGCGAGATGCTCACCATCACCTGGTTGGGCTTGCAATAAGGCAGGAAACGCTCGCCCAGCAGGCCCTGGTAGCGGCTGAAATAGTTGAGCTGAACGCAGACCGCGTCGCTCGTCTCCAGCAGTTCGCGCAGGCCGAGCGGCGTGACACGCCAGCGTTCGAACACACCATCGCTCGCATGCAGGGACGGGTCGTAGCCCACCATGCGGGAGCCGAAGCCCGACAACATCTGCGCCATGGCCTTGGCGGCCGGCGGCATGCCGATGAGGCCGACGGTGCAGGCGCCCAGCTCGCGGCCGACCAGCATGCCGTCGGCGCCTTCGACCGGCACGCGGCGCAGCAGCGAGAGCATCGCGCCGATCATGAACTCGGCTTCGGCCTGCGCGGTGGCGGTGGCACTGCGCACGACCTCCACGCCGGCGCGAGAGCAGGCCTCGAGGTCGACGTTCTCCGCACCACCGCTCACGCGGCCGATGGCGCGCAGCACCGGCGCGTAGTGAAGCGCCGCGCTGTCCAGCGCAACGAAAGAAGGAAGGATCAGCGCGCGGACGTTGTAGAGCGACTGCCGGAAATCACGTGGATCGCGCGCCAGCTCGGGGGCATAGCGCACCGAATGCCGAGCCGCCAGCCACTGCATCACCTCGTTTTCGAGGGGCTCGATGATGAGTATGTCCATGCATTCCCGGGGTCCCGACTGCCACAGAGCGCGTGACAGAATCTCTTGAGACCCTTCCTCAGGACCACGATTGTAAGCAGATGTTAGTCACCAAAGCGATCTTCCCCGTGGCGGGACTCGGCACCCGCTTCCTGCCGGCGACAAAAGCACAACCGAAAGAGATGCTGCCGGTGGTCGACAAGCCGCTCATCCAGTACGCCGTCGAGGAGGCTTATGCGGCTGGCGTGCGCGAGATGATCTTCGTGACCGGCCGCCACAAACGCCCGATCGAAGACCACTTCGACATGACCTTCGAGCTCGAAGTCGCGCTTGAGCAGGCCAAGAAGCAGGAACTGCTCGACGTGGTGCGCTCGGTGAAGCCCGACGACATGGAGTGCATCTACGTGCGACAGGCGCAGGCCCTGGGCCTCGGCCACGCCGTGCTGTGCGGGCAGCGCCTGATCGGCAAGGACCCGTTCGCCGTGCTGCTGGCCGACGACCTGATGGTGGGCGACAAGCCCGTGCTCAAGCAGATGGTCGAGCAGTTCAACGAATGGCGTGTGTCCATCCTCGCGGTGCAGGAAGTGCCCGCCGAGCACACCCGGCGCTACGGCATCGTGGCCGGCACGCCGGTCAACGATCACCTGATGGACGTGAGCCGCATCGTCGAGAAGCCGGCGCCTGAAGTGGCGCCCTCACGCCTGGGCGTGGCCGGCCGCTACATCCTGACGCCGGGCGTGTTCCATGAGATTTCCAACCAGCCGCGCGGCGTGGGTGGCGAGATCCAGCTCACCGACGGCATCGCCGGGCTGCTGCGTCGCGAGAAGGTGTTTGCCTATCGCTACGAGGGCAAGCGCTACGACTGCGGCAGCAAGGAAGGTTTCCTGCAGGCCAACGTGGAGCTGGCCTTGAAGCACCCTGTGCTCGGCCCCGGCTTCCGCGACTACCTGCGCTCGGTAGAGATCTAGCGGCGGCGCAAGTAGTGCACGAACTCGTCGTTCGCTGCTGACTGCTCGACGAGTTCATTCCCCGTCTGCCGCGCAAACGCCTGGAAGTCGCGCATCGACCCGGGGTCGGTCGCCACCACCTTCAGAATCTCGCCGCTGTGCATGTCGGCAAGCGCTTTCTTGGCCTTGAGGATGGGCAGCGGGCAGTTGAGCCCTCGGGTGTCGAGTTCCTTGTGGAAGTCCATCGCGTTCAACCTTCGGACGGGCGACGTGGCGGCAGGTCGAGCCACTGCGGCGTGATGCCGCGCGAGGTGAGCCATTCGGCCAGCGCCTGGCCGGTGCCGGCGGGCCAGCATTTCACTTCGTGCGGCGAGACGATCTTGTACTCGGCGAGCTCGGGCGAGAGCTTGATCTCGCCATGCGCGACCACGTGGTAGGCGATGATGACCTGGTTCATGCGCTGGAAGTCGTAGACCCCGATCAGCTTCACCGAGTCGACGGTGAGCGAAGTCTCTTCCAGCACCTCGCGTGCGATGCCGCCTTCAGGCGTCTCGCCTGCTTCCATGAAGCCGGTGATGAGGCCGAAGAAGCGGCCGGGCCAGGCGGCGTTGCGCGCCAGCAGCAGGTCGCCGTTCCGGTCGGGCATCTCGATCACCGCGGCGAGCACCGGTGTCGGGTTGTTCCAGTGCGTCCAGTTGCACGCCGGGCAACGCGTGCGCACCTTCGGCCCGCCGTCTTCGTCGGCGGTGAGCTGCTGCAGTTCGGTGGCGCAGTTGGGACAGAAGTTGAACTGGTGCTTCATGCGGGAAACACTCCCGTCGAGAGGTAGCGGTCGCCGCGGTCACAGACGACGAAGACGATGGTGGCGTTCTCGACCTTCTTCGCGATCTCGAGCGCCACCCAGCACGCGCCCGCCGCCGAGATGCCGCCGAAGATGCCTTCCTCGCGCGCTAGGCGTCGCGCCATCTCTTCCGACGCTTCCTGCGACACGTTCACCACCTCGTCGACGTAGGTCGGGTCGTAGATCTTCGGCATGTAGGCCTCGGGCCACTTGCGGATGCCGGGGATGCGCGAGCCCTCGGACGGCTGGGCACCGATGATGCGCACCGCCGAGTTCTTTTCCTTCAGGTAGCGCGAGGTGCCGGTGATGGTGCCGGTGGTGCCCATTGCGCTCACGAAGTGGGTGATGCGCCCTTCGGTGTCGTCCCAGATCTCGGGGCCGGTGGTCTCGTAGTGGGCGCGCGGGTTGTCGGCGTTGGCGAACTGGTCGAGCACCATGCCCTTGCCGTCACGCACCATCTGGTCGGCCAGGTCGCGCGCGTATTCCATGCCGCCGCTGCGCGGCGTGAGCACGAGTTCGGCGCCGAAGGCCTTCATGGTCTGGGCGCGTTCGATGGAGAGGTCCTCCGGCATGATGAGCACCATACGGTAGCCGCGGATCGCGGCGGCCATTGCAAGCGCGATGCCGGTGTTGCCCGAGGTGGCCTCGATCAGCGTGTCGCCAGGCTTGATGTCGCCGCGCTCTTCCGCACGGCGGATCATGCTGATGGCGGGCCGGTCTTTCACCGAGCCAGCGGGGTTGTTGCCTTCGAGCTTGCCGAGGATCACGTTGCCGCGGCGTTCGTTCTCCGCCCCCGGAATGCGCACCAGCCGCACGAGCGGGGTGCGGCCGATGGTGTCTTCGATGGTCTTGTAATGCACGGTGATCTCTCCTGCCGCGCATTGTCGCAGGGGCGGCTCGCCCCGGCATCGGCAGTGGCTCTGCCATGAAGACCGGCGCGGTCGACAGTGAAGAGAGGGGGTGGTGCCTCGGGTCGGAATCGAACCGACACTCCTTGCGGAACGGGATTTTGAGTCCCGCGCGTCTACCAATTTCGCCACCGAGGCCGGTACAGCAGAGCGCGCGATTTTGCCACAGGGCTTTCTCATCACCGCGAGCAATCGGGGTACGCTTGCGGCTTTCCGTCATCTGCGCTGCGCATGCCTCCGATTCCACCGATCACCCAGTTCCTGATGCTGGCCTGTACGGCGATCTATTGCCTGCAGATCTTCACACCCCTGATCGACCGCTGGTTCGCGCTGTTTCCGATCGGCAGCGGATTCTTCATGCCGTGGCAGGCGCTGAGCTATGCCTTCCTGCACGGCAGCGTGCTGCACCTCTTCTTCAACATGCTCGGCCTGTGGATGTTCGGCTCGGAGCTCGAGATGCTGTGGGGCCGCAAGCGCTACATGGTGTTCCTCGCGATCGGTGCCATCTTCGGCGGCCTGCTCTTCCTCATCGCCACCGCCCTGCCGGGCGCGGGCATGAGCCGCCTGGTGGGTGCGTCGGGCGGCCTCTATGCGCTGCTCGTTGCCGCGGCGATGTATTTCCCCGACCGCACGGTGATGCCTCTCTTCCCGCCGATCCCGATGAAGATGAAGGTCTTCGTGATCGTCTTCGGTGTGATCGCGCTGTTGATGAGCTACACGGGGGATCTCGGCTCGCTTGCGCACATCGGCGGGATGCTGGGCGGCTGGCTCACCATCCGGTACTGGCGGGGCCTGCCGCCCTTCGGCAAGCCTCGACGCTAGGCCAGCAAGCCCTCGCGCACCGTCGGGTGCCGCAGCTTCACGCGCAGCTCTCGCTTGAGGCGGCCGTTGTCGAGCCGGCGCGACTCGCTCCAGAACGACAGCTGCACCGGCGACATGTGCTCGGCCGCTTCGGTGCGCGTGATGCGCGGCGGGTGCGGCAGGCCGCAGAGGTCGGCCGCCAGGTCGAAGTACTCGCCCATCTTCAGCTCGGTGTCGTCGCTCGCATGCACCACGCGTTGTGGCAGGCCGCGGTGCAGCGCGGCCACACACGCACGGGCCAGGTCGTCGGCGTGAATGTGGTTGGTGTAGACATCGTCGGCTGCCACGAGCACCGGCGTGCCCCGGGCCAGGCGCTCGCGCGGATGACCGCCTTCGCGGTCTGCCGCGTAGATGCCGGGGATGCGCAGCACCGTCACGCGCGCACCGAAGGCGCGGCCGTACCAGCGTACGCGGGCCTCGGCATCGACGCGGCGCCGCGCACGGTCCGTCGCCGGCGCCACCGCACGCACTTCGTCAAAACGCGCGCCCTGTGCATCGCCATAGACACCGGTGGTGCTCGCATACACGATGCGCCGCACCCGGCCCTGGCGAGCGAGCGCCTGCAGCAGCCGGGCCGTGCGTGTGTCGGCCTCGCCCTGCTGCGGCGGTGGCGCCAGATGCAGCACCGCATCGGCGAGGCCGGCCAGTCGCTGCAGGCTGGCCGCGTCGTCGAGGTTGCCCACCAGTGGCACCGCCCCGGCCGCCCGCAAGGCCGGGATGCGCGCGGCATTCGAGGTGAGTGCCAGCAGCCGGTAGCGCCCGCTCAGCAGGCGCAGCACCCGCATGCCGACGTCACCACAGCCCACGATGAGCAAGGTCGGGCGCCTGAAGGGTCGGGGAAGGGACATGGGCGAGCGGGCAAAATCGCAGGTCGTTCGACGAAGGGTTCAGAAGAGGTTATCCCATGACGTTCAAAGTGACCGTCCAGCCCAGCGGCGTGAGCTTCTCGGTGGACCGCGACGAGCCCATCCTGCTCGCCGCCATCCGCCAGGGCATCGGCCTGCCCTACGGCTGCCGAGACGGTGCCTGCGGTTCGTGCAAGTGCAAGCTGGTCGAAGGCCGCGTGATCCACGGCACGCACCAGGTCAAGGCCCTGAGCCCCGCGGAAGAGGAAGCCGGCTACACCCTCACCTGCCGCGCCGCCGCGCAGACCGACGTGGTGCTCGAAGCGCGCACGGTCGCCGGAGCCGGCGAATTCGCGGTGCGCAAGATGCCCTGCCGCGTGACCACCATCACCAAGCCCGCGCGCGATGTGGCGGTGATCCAGCTGCAACTGCCTGCCAACGACGCGCTGCAATACCGTGCCGGCCAGTACATCGAGTTCATCCTGAAGGACGGCGCCCGCCGCAGCTACAGCATGGCCAACGCGCCGAGCAGCCAGCGCGACAAGCCCGGCATCGAGCTGCACATCCGCCACATGCCCGGCGGCCTGTTCACCGACCATGTGTTCGGGGCGATGAAGGAAAGGGAGATCCTCCGCCTCGAAGGCCCGTTCGGCAGCTTCTTCCTGCGCGAAGACAGCGAGAAGCCCATCGTGCTGCTCGCGAGCGGCACCGGCTTCGCGCCGGTGAAGGCCATCATCGAGCACATGCAGGCCAAGGGCATCACCCGCCCTGCCGTGCTGTACTGGGGCTGCCGCAGCCTGGCCGACCTCTACATGCACGCCTGGTGCGTGGAAGCGGCCCGCGTGATGCCCAACCTGCGCTACGTGCCGGTGCTGTCGGACGCGAGGCCTGAGGACGGGTGGACTGGCCGCACCGGCTTCGTCCACCAGGCTGTGATGGCCGACCTGCCCGACCTGTCGGGCCACCAGGTGTATGCCTGCGGGGCGCCGGTCATGGTCGACTCCGCGCAGCGCGACTTCGTGGCGCACTGCAACCTGCCCCTCGACGAATTCTTTGCTGACAGCTTCACCTCCGAAGCCGACAAACATGGTGAATGAACCGACCCGCCGCCAGACCCTTGCGCTGATCGCCGCGAGCCTCTCGCTGCCTGCCTCAGCGCAGACCGCCAAGCCGCTCCGCCTCGTCGTGCCCTACCCGCCCGGCGGCCCGCTCGACATCGTGGCCCGCACGCTGGCCGACAAGGTGAAAGACACCCTCGGCACCGTGATCGTGGAAAACAAGCCCGGCGCCGGCGGCAACCTGGGCGCCGATCTCGTGGCCAAGTCGGCGCCCGACGGCCAGACCATCGTGATGGGCGCAGTCGCCACGCACGCGATCAACCCCTGGCTCTACACCCGCATGCCGTACGACGCGCTGCGCGACTTCACGCCGCTCACCGGCGTGGCGCAGGTGCCCAACGTGCTGGTGATGAACCCGCAGACCGCCGCACGCCTGAAGATCGCAAGCGTCGCCGACCTGGTGGCGTACGCGAAGGCCAACCCCGGGAAGCTCAACTACGGCTCGGGCGGCAACGGCAGCGCGGGTCACCTGGCGGGCGAGATGTTCAAGTCGCAGGCCGGCGTGTTCATGGTCCACATCCCCTATGCCGGCGGCAACCCGGCGCAACTGGCGCTGCTGTCGGGCGAAGTCGACCTCACCTTCGACAACCTTGCGAGCGCCTCGGCCAACATCAAGGCCGGCAAGCTGAAGGCCCTGGCCGTGACCACCGCGAAGCGCGCCAAGGCCACGCCCGAGCTGCCGGCCATCGCGGAGACGCTGGCGGGCTTCGACGTGAACACCTGGTTCGGCCTCTTCGGGCCGGCCGGCCTGCCGGCCGACCAGACGCAGCGGCTGAACAAGGCCTTCACGGAGGCGCTGGCCTCGCCGGAGCTCCAAGCCCGTCTCGCCACGCTGATGGCCGAGGCGATGCCCTTCACGCCGCAGCAGTTCGGCGAGTTCGTGAAGCGCGAGAACGCGAAGTACGAAAAGGTCGTGAAGGCCTCGGGCGCGAAGGTCGACTGACGACAAAAAGGCCGCGGCTCTTGCGAGCGCGGCCTTTCGATCAAGCAAGCCGGGAGGCTTACTTCTTGTTGAGCTCCTTCGACGCCGGCGTGCTGCCGCCGTCCACCCCCAGGCGGCCTCCGGTGCCCAGGCCGCCCTTGACCGTCTGCGCCTTGTAGTTGCGCAGCGACTTGACCATCTGGTTGAACGAGTCGGCAAACGCCGCCACGATCACCTTGCCTTGCGGGGTGTTGGAGTAGCCACCTCCACCACCGGCCAGCCCGGCGAGGAAGCCGCCACCGAAGAGGCCGAAGTCGAAGTTGCCCGCCGAGCCCTCGGCCGCGGCGATCTGCACGCTGGAGCGGTTGTCGATCAGGAGCAGCGTGGTCGCGGCTTCGTTGCGCTTCACGCTGCCCGCCACCACGCTCAGGGGCGCCAGGCGGCCGGTGAGCAGGCCTGCCGCAGCGCCGCCGGTGCGGCCCGAGAACTGGATGGACGGCTGCATGGTGTAGTCAGCTGCGACCATCTGGCCCTTCTGGAAATTGCTGCCCTGCCGCATTTCTCCGCTCGACTCAAGCTGGCGCTCTCGCATCATGTTGTTCATGGAGCGGCCACGCTCGACGATCACGAAGCAGTTGCTCTGCTGGATCATCAGGCGCAGCACCGGCACGGTGGAACCGAGGCTGTTGCGTCGCAGCTCGTAGTACCAGGGCGCCTGCGAATCCTCGTCGATGGCCACGGTGCCGAGCGTCTCGGCGCACTTCTCGAGCTGGCTGTTGTTGCCCTCGGTGGTGGAGCCGCCGGCCGAGCCGGACACCACGCCCTTGTTGCCGCCCATCGAAGGCATGGTCGAACCGCAGCCGCTGAGCACGGCCACCGCCGAAGCCGCGAGCGCGAATTGGGTGAGACGGGTGAGCGTTGCGTTCATCGAAAACCTTTCCACGGTGACACGCCCGACCGATGCCAGGCTGCGGGAAAGTATAGAAGTGCACCCCTCGCCAGAGAGGTGACTTTGGTCGCACCCGAGCGGGCGATTCGCCCGACTCGTCCTACTCGCCCAAGTAGGCCGCCCGCACCTTCGGGTCGCTCAGCAGGGCCGAGGCTTGACCGCTCATCGTGACCTCGCCCGACTCCATCACGTAGCCGCGGTTGGCCAGTTGCAGCGCACGGCTCGCGTTCTGCTCAACGAGGAGGATGGTGACGCCCTGCTTGGCGATGTCGGCCACCACCTCGAAGATCTTGTCGACCATGATGGGCGACAGGCCCATCGAGGGCTCGTCGAGCAGCAGCACCTTGGGACGTGCCATCAATGCCCGGCCCATCGCCAGCATCTGCTGCTCGCCGCCCGACATCGTGCCGGCCAGCTGGTTGCGGCGCTCCTTGAGACGCGGGAAGATGCCGAACACCTTGTCGATGTCGGCGTCGATCTCCTTGTCGTTACGCACGAAGGCGCCCATCAGCAGGTTCTCGGTGATGGACATGCGAGTGAAGGTGCCGCGGCCCTCGGGCACCATCACGAGGCCCTGCTTCACCAGGTCCCATGCGCCCTGGCCCTTGATGCTGCGGCCGAGGAATTCGATGTCGCCCGCACCCACCGGCTGCAGGCCGGTGATGGCCTTGAGCGTGGTGGTCTTGCCGGCGCCATTGGCACCGATCAGGCTCACGAGCTCGCCTTCGTTCACCTCGAACGACGCGCCCTTCACGGCCTGGATGCCGCCATAGGCCACTTTCAGGCCAGTCACTTTCAGAAGGGTCGTCATGGTCAGTGCGCCTTGTGGCCGGCGCCGAGGTAGGCCTCGATCACCTTTTCGTTTCTCTGGACGTCGGCGGGCGAGCCCTCGGCGATCTGCTTGCCGTAGTCGAGCACGGTCACGCGGTCGCACAGGCCCATCACCAGCTTCACGTCGTGCTCGATCAGCAGGATGGTGCGGCCATCCTTGCGGATGCGGTCGATCAGCTCGCGCAGCACCACCTTCTCGGTGGCGTTCATGCCGGCGGCGGGCTCGTCGAGCGCGATGAGCTTGGGGTCGGTGGCAAGTGCGCGGGCGATCTCCAGGCGGCGCTGGTCGCCGTAGCTCAGCGTGCGCGCCTTGAACTCGGCGTACTTGCCGATGCCCACGTAGTCGAGCAGCTCCTGCGCGCGTGTGGCGATGGCGCGTTCTTCGGCCTTGAAGCCGCCGGTGCGGAACACCGCACCGATCAGGCCCGAGGCGGTGCGCACGTGGCGGCCCACCATCACGTTCTCGAGCGCCGTCATGTCGGCGAAGAGGCGGATGTTCTGGAAGGTGCGGGCGATGCCGGCCTTGGCCACTTCGTGCACGGCGGTCGGCTTGTACGGCTGCCCGCCCAGCTTGAAGCTGCCGGAATCGGGCGTGTAGAGCCCGGTGATCACGTTGAAGAAGGTGGTCTTGCCCGCACCGTTGGGGCCGATCAGGCCATAGACCTGGCCCGGCTCGATGCGGATGCCCACGTCGCTCAGGGCCTGCAGGCCGCCAAATCGCTTGGAGACGTTGGCGACTTCGAGCACCGGGGTTGCGTTGGTCGTGCTGCTCATGACAGGGTCCCCTTCGGTGCCGGGTCCTGGTCAGGCGAGCCGGGCCGCATTCGCCCGTGCTCGGGCACCGGCCACAGCCCACGCGGCCGCGACAGCATGATCGCGATCATCGCGAGCGCGATCAGCAGCTGGCGCAGGATCGCAGCGTCGAGGCGGCCGTCGGTCATGCTTTGCAGCGGGTGGGCAACGTAGCGCAAGACCTCTGGGAGCGCGGCCAGCAGCAGCGCGCCGATGATCACGCCGGGAATGTGCCCGATGCCCCCGAGCACCACCATCGCGACGATCATCACCGACTCGTGCAGGCTGAACGACTCAGGCGACACGAAGCCCTGGAAGCTCGCGAACAGCACACCCGACACACCGCCGAAGGTCGCGCCCATGCCGAAGGCGAGCAGCTTCATGTTGCGGGTGTTGATGCCCATGGCCTTGGCGGCGATCTCGTCTTCGCGGATCGCCATCCACGCCCGGCCGATGCGCGACTGCTCGAGCCGGTGGCAGATGATCACGCTCACGATCACGAGCGCCAGGAACAGGTAGTAGTAGCCGGTGACCGAGGGGATCTCGATGCCGAAGAGGGTGTGCGACTTGCCGAAGTCGTAGCCCAGCACCTTGAACGAGTCGATCTGGCTCAGGCCCTTGGGGCCGTTGGTGATGTTGACCGGTGCGTCGAGGTTGGTGAGGAACACGCGGATGATCTCGCCGAAGCCGAGCGTGACGATCGCGAGGTAGTCGCCGCGCAGCTTGAGCGTAGGCGCACCCAGCACGACCCCGAACACCGCCGCCAAGAGCGCACCGAGCGGGATCACCAGCCATAGCGGCGTGTGCAACCCGTTGGGGAAGGCCGCTGCGAAGCCCGGAAACGTTTGCGACAGGTGCGGCGAGGCCAGCAGCCCCAGCATGTAGGCCCCGACCGCATAGAAGGCCACGTAGCCCAGGTCGAGCAGGCCGGCATAGCCCACCACGATGTTGAGGCCCAGCGCCAGCAGCACGTAGAGCAACGCGATGTCGATGATGCGCACCCACGCGTTGCCGAACTGCTGCGCGATCAGCGGGGTGATGGCCAGCAGCACGCCGGCGATGATGAAGGTGATGAGCTTGTTGTCTCGAAGGTTCATCGCTCGCTCCTCAAGCCCGGTCGGCCACACGCTCGCCGAGCAGGCCCTGCGGCCGCAACGTGAGCACGAGGATGAGCACGATGAAGGCGAAGATGTCCTGGTAATGGCTGCCCAGGATGCCGCCGGTCAGGTCGCCGATGTAGCCGGCGCCCATGGCTTCGATCAGGCCGAGCAGCACGCCGCCCACCATCGCACCGGCCAGGTTGCCGATGCCGCCGAACACCGCGGCGGTGAAGGCCTTGAGGCCCGGCAGGAAGCCCATCGAGTGCTGCACTGAGCCGTAGTTGGCCGCGTACATCACGCCGGCCAGCGCCGCGAGCGCCGCGCCGATGATGAAGGTGGCCGAGATCACCATGTCGGGACGCACTCCCATGAGGCCAGCGACCTTCGGGTTCTCGGCGGTGGCGCGCATCGCGCGGCCGAGCTTGGTGCGGTTGACGAGGTACATCAGGCCGGCGAGTGTGATCGCCGTGGTGATGAGGATGACGATCTGGATGGTGTTGATCACGGCGCCGCCGATTTCATACGGCTCGGCCGAGATGAGGATCGGATACGGCTTCGGGTTCGGCTTCCAGATGATCATCGCGAGCGTCTGCAAGAGGAGCGACATGCCCATCGCGGTGATCAGCGGCGCCAGGCGCGGCGCGGTGCGCAGTGGCCGGTACGCGATCTTCTCGATGCTGAAGTTGAGCACCGAGCACACGATGATCGCGGCGAGCAGCGAGATGAGCATCACCACCCAGCCTGGCCATCCGATGCCGATGAGCGCGGTGGCCACGGTCCAACTCGTGAGCGCGCCCACCATCAGCACCTCGCCATGCGCGAAGTTGATGAGGTTGATGATGCCGTAGACCATCGTGTAGCCGAGGGCCACCAGCGCATACACGCTGCCGAGCACCAGACCATTGATGATCTGCTGGATGAATGTATCCATCGAAGGAGTCTCCTGGGGAAGTCGAAAGCGGATCGTCTTGTGGACGCCGCCCCTGCCTGTAAGCAAAAAGCCCGCCGTCGTGTGGACGCCTGGGCTTTGTCTGATGTCTGGGCTGTGACGGGGGCGATTCTAGGGGGCCATCTGAGCGGCGCCTGCTGCGCGTTTCCCCGTACGGCAATCAGCGATTCTTGCGCTTGTCTCCCTCTGTCGCGCGCTCGCGTGCCTCGTCGTTGAGGCGCCTCAACTCCTGGAGTCGCTCCCTTATTTTGAGCTCCAGGCCGCGGTCGACAGGCTGGTAGAAGCGCTGCGGCGCAAGCTTGTCGGGCCAGTAGTTCTCACCGGCCGCAAAGCCTCCCGGCTCGTTGTGCGCATAGCGGTAGTCGCGCCCGTAGTCGAGATCCTTCATGAGCTTGGTCGGTGCGTTGCGCAGGTGCAGCGGCACCGCACGGGTGCCGTCCTTGGCGATGAAGGCCCGTACGGTGTTGTAGGCGGTGTAGACCGCGTTGGACTTGGGCGCCATCGCGAGAAAGACCACCGCCTGTGCGAGCGCCAGCTCGCCCTCGGGGCTGCCCAGGCGCTCGTAGGTCTCGGCTGCGTCGAGCGCCATGCGCAGCGCGCGCGGGTCGGCGAGGCCGATGTCTTCGCTCGCCATGCGGACCAGGCGGCGCGAGGCGTAGCGGGGATCCACGCCGCCATCGAGCATGCGCACGAACCAGTAGAGCGCAGCATCGGGGTCGCTGCCACGCACGGCCTTGTGCAAGGCCGAGATCGTGTCGTAGAACTGCTCGCCGCCTTTGTCATAGCGGCGCAGTTGCTCGCCCAGCGAGCGTTCGAGTTGCGCTTCGTCGATGGTGTCAGCCGTCTTGTCGGCCATGCGCACGAGGTTCTCGTAGGCGTTGAGCAGGCGGCGTGCGTCGCCGTCGGCATAGCCGATGAGGCGGTCGCGGGCGGCGTCGCTCAGTGGCGGCGCGGCCAGCAGCTCGCGGGCGCGCTGCAGCAGCTGGGTCATGTCGTCGTCGGTGAGCGACTTCAACACATGCACCGTCGCGCGCGAGAGCAAGGCCGAGTTGACTTCGAACGAAGGGTTCTCCGTCGTCGCACCGATGAAGGTGAAGAGGCCCGATTCGACGTGCGGCAGGAAGGCGTCCTGCTGGGCCTTGTTGAAGCGATGCACTTCGTCGACGAACACCACCGTGCGCTTGCCGGTGCCCTGCGCGACCTGCGCACGCTCGACAGCCTCGCGGATGTCTTTCACGCCGCCCAGCACCGCCGAGATCTGGATGAACTGGGCATCGAACCCATCGGTCATCAGCCGTGCGAGGGTCGTCTTGCCGACACCCGGCGGGCCCCAGAGGATCATCGAGTGAAGGCGCCCCGACTCGAACGCCACGCGCAGCGGCTTGCCTTCGCCCAGGAGGTGCTGCTGGCCGATCACTTCGGCCAGCGTCTTGGGCCGCAGGCGCTCGGCCAGCGGGGCCTGCGGCTCATCGTTTCCCAGGGGCAGCTGCAACGATTCCATCGGCGGATTGTCGCAGCGGGGACTTTGCCCCTGCGCTTCACTGCTCGATGACGTCGGCGCCCTTGGGCACGGTGAAGACGAAGGTCTCGGGCTTGACCGGCTCGTTGGCCACGAACTGGCTGAACTGCAGCAGCGAGCGCTGGTTGAACGCGTCGACCACCTCGATCGCGCTCAAGGTCTTGCCCTTGAACCCGACGCGCACGGACTTGAAGCTGCCGTCCTTCGCCTTGGGCGTGGCTTCGACCCAGTCCAGCCCATCCTTCGCCGGCTGAGCGGCGAGGTCGAAATCTTTTTCCAGCGAGCCACCGGCCAGCAGCGCGGCGGGTGTGGCACCGAGCGCCTGGCTGAACTTGCGCGAGCTGGCCTGGTTCAGGTCGGCGTCGTAGATCCACACCTTCTGGCCATCGGCCACGATGGTCTGCTCGAAGGGCTTGAGGTAGGTGAAGCGGAATCGGTTGGGGCGCGAGAACTCGAACTTGCCGCTCGAGGTCTTCTTCTTCGCGCCATCTGGAGAGGTGACGGTCTGCGTGAACTCGGCGCGGCCGGTCTTCACATCGCGCACGAAGTCCTTGAGCGTGTCGACCGCGGATTGCGCGTTGGCTGCCGCCGCAGCAAACATCAGCAAGGTCGAGAAAAGAATCTTCTTCATTCGCTGCGGGCCGGGACGATGATGTCGCGGTTGCCGTTGGTGGACATGGCACTTACGAGGCCGGATTTCTCCATTTGTTCCAGGAGTCTGGCTGCACGGTTGTAGCCGATGCGCAAATGGCGCTGAACGAGCGAGATCGACGCACGGCGGTGTTGCAGCACCACGGCCACGGCCTGGTCGTACATCGGATCGTTCTCGCCGCCGCCACCGCCCGGCATGTCGGCGGTGCTCACGTCACCTTCACCATCCAGCGTGCCGCCTTCGAGAATGCCTTCGATGTAGTTGGGCTCGCCTTGCTGCTTGAGGTAGTCGACCACGCGGTGCACTTCGTCGTCGCTCACGAAAGCGCCGTGCACGCGCACCGGCAGGCCGGTGCCCGACGCCATGTAGAGCATGTCGCCCATGCCCAGCAGCGCCTCGGCGCCCATCTGGTCGAGGATGGTGCGGCTGTCGATCTTGCTGCTGACCTGGAACGAGAGTCGGGTGGGAATATTGGCCTTGATGAGGCCGGTGATCACGTCGACGCTCGGGCGCTGCGTGGCGAGGATCAAGTGGATGCCGGCGGCGCGCGCCTTCTGCGCGAGGCGGGCGATCAGCTCTTCGATCTTCTTGCCGACCACCATCATCAGGTCGGCCAGCTCGTCGATTACCACCACGATGTGCGGCAGGCGCTCCAGCGGCTCGGGCTGCTCGGGCGTGAGGCTGAACGGATTCGGCATGGATTCGCCGCGCTCGGTGGCTTCGGCGATCTTCTTGTTGTAGCCGGCGAGGTTGCGCACGCCCAGCTTGCTCATCAGCTTGTAGCGGCGCTCCATCTCGCCCACACACCAGTTGAGCGCGTTGGCGGCCTGCTTCATGTCGGTGACCACAGGCGCCAGCAGGTGCGGGATGCCTTCGTACACGCTCATTTCCAGCATCTTCGGGTCGATGAGGATGAGGCGCACGTCGCGTGCTTCGGCCTTGTAGAGCAGCGACAGGATCATCGCGTTGATGCCGACCGACTTGCCCGAGCCGGTGGTGCCGGCCACGAGGCAGTGCGGCATCTTCGCCAGGTCGGCCACGACGGGCGCGCCGATGATGTCCTTGCCCAGGCCCATGGTGAGCTGCGAGGCGGCGTCGTTGTAGACCTGGGAGCCGAGGATCTCGGAGAGGCGGATGGTCTGGCGCTTGGCATTGGGCAGCTCCAGCGCCATGTAGTTCTTGCCCGGGATCACCTCGACGACGCGGATGCTCACGAGGCTCAGCGAGCGCGCGAGGTCCTTCGCGAGGTTGACGATCTGCGAGCCCTTCACGCCGGTGGCCGGCTCGATCTCGTAGCGCGTGATGACCGGGCCAGGGGAGGCGGCGACCACACGCACCTCGACGCCGAAGTCCTTCAGCTTCTTCTCGATGAGGCGCGAGGTCATCTCGAGCGTCTCGGGCGTCACCGTCTCCTGGCGACCGGGCGCCGCATCGAGCAGGTCGACCTGCGGCAGCTTGGTGTCGGCGAGCTCGGTGAAGAGTGGCTTCTGGCGCTCCTTGACCACGCGCTCGGACTTCGGCACCTCGATCACCGGCGTCTCGATGACGATCGGCACATGCTCTTCGTGCAGCTGGTGCTCGACGTCGACCACATGCTCGCGCTCGCGCACGGCACGTTCGCCGATGCGCTGGTCTTCGGCGCGCTCGATGCGCTCGACGCGTTTCTCGCGCAACGAATCGATCCACTGGCCGATGCCCTCGGCCGTGCGCAGCCACGAGAAGCGGAAAGCCAAGGCCAAGCCTGCCACCAGCACGGCGATCCACAGCACCCCGGAGCCGACGAATCCCAGCAGGCTCTGGCTGGCGCCCCCGAGCAGATAGCCCAGCACCCCGCCGGCATTGCCACCGGCCACCGAGGCCTCGAACCGGTAGAGGCGCGTCCATTCGAGCGCCGAGCTCGCGCTCATCAGCAACGCCACCCCGACCCAGAACATCCACAACGGCGGCTGGGGCCGCTGGCCCTGCAGCGGCTCGCCGCCGCGCAGCACGCGCGCCAGCGCACTCAGCCACGCGCGCAGGCTGATCAACATGCCCCACCAGGCCGAGTAGCCGAAGAGCACGAACGCGATGTCGGAGAAGCGTGCGCCCAGGGCGCCGACCTTGTTGAGCGGCACGGCATTGCTGCCGGACGTCGAGAAGGCCGCGTCGGCCGGGTTGTGGCTGGCAAGCGCGATCAGCGCCAGCAACCACAGCACACCACCGACGAGCACGCCGAAGCGCGCCCGCAGGCCGACGGGGGTGATGGGAGGAGCAGCGGGCGCCCCGTCGCGGGTGTAGGTGCCGGCAGCCGAGGCCGCCGAGCCGCCGTCAGGGCGTAGCGATCCGAGGGGAAACGTCATGCAGCCATTGTGGCCGATGCGGTGTGGCGACTCTGCCGAATCGCCCCACGCCGAAGGGCATGAGCGAAGCTCAGCCCGTCAGGCGTTCCTTGATGATGACCGAGCCGTTTTCCTGGGTCTCGACCATGCCGCGGTCTTCCAGGTCCTTCATCACGCGGCTCACCATCTCGCGCGAGGCGCCGACGATCTTGGCCATGTCTTGCCGCGACACCTTGTTGCGGATGATCTTCACGTCGCCGTCGTCTTCGGCCATGTCGAGCAGCGATCGGGCTACGCGGCCATAGACATCCAGCAGGGCCAGCGATTCGATCTGGCGGTCGGCGCTACGCAAGCGCGTGACCAGGCCGCGCATGATTGCGTAGGAGAGGCTCGAGTTCTCGGGCAGGCAGCGGGCGAATTCGGCGCGGCCGAGGATGAGCATGTCGGTCTGCACCTCGGCACGCACGGTGGCCGAGTGCGGCTCGTTGTCGATGAGGCTCATCTCGCCGACGTAGTTGCCAGGGTGCAGCACCGCGAGGATGACCTCACGGCCGCGGGAGTCGGAAGTCAGCACGCGGGCGCGGCCGGTGAGCAGGATGAACAGCGCGTTCGACTTCTTGCCATGCTCGACGATGATCTCGCCGCGACGGAAACGGCGCTTCACCACGCTGTCGGCGATGGCCGTGGCCTGCTCGTTGGTCAGCAGGGAAAACAGCGGCACGCGTCGGATCAAGTCCAGATTGGACAACATGGCCATCGGAGAACCTCCTTGTTGTGGAATGCGCAGCCCGAGAATTCAAGCGTGGAAAACTAACGTTTTCATAGCATATGCGCAATTGTCGCCATTACATGAATTGATGCCAGTCGGCGTCAACCCCATGTCAGACTGGCGCCCTATTGCCGTTTCCGTTCCCTGATCCGCCATGACACAGAACAACACCCAACACGCCCAGGTCCTGATCCTGGGCTCCGGCCCTGCGGGCTACACCGCGGCCATCTATGCCGCACGCGCCAACCTCAAGCCCATGCTGGTGACCGGCATCGCTCAAGGCGGGCAACTCATGACCACGACCGAAGTCGACAACTGGCCGGCCGACGTGATGGGGGTGCAAGGCCCGGAGTTGATGCAGCGTTTTCTGCAGCACGCCGAGCGTTTCAATACGCAGATCGTGTTCGACCACATCAACACCGTCGACTTCTCCAAGCGCCCGTTCACGCTCAAGGGCGACTCGGGCACCTACACCTGCGACGCCCTGATCATCGCCACGGGCGCCTCGGCCAAGTACCTGGGCCTGCCCTCGGAAGAGGCCTTCATGGGCCGGGGTGTGAGCGGCTGCGCCACCTGCGACGGCTTCTTCTACCGTGGGCAGGAGGTGTGCGTGGTGGGCGGCGGCAACACGGCCGTCGAAGAAGCCCTGTACCTGTCCAACATTGCGAGCAAGGTGCACCTGATTCACCGGCGCGACAAGTTCCGCGCCGAGGCCATCCTGATCGACAAGCTGATGGAGAAGGTCGCTGCCGGCAAGATGCAACTGCACCTGTGGCAGACGCTGGACGAAGTGCTGGGCGATGCGTCCGGCGTGACCGGCGTGCGCATCAAGAGCACCCAGGGCGGCACGACAAGCGACATCGACGTCAAGGGCTGCTTCATCGCCATCGGCCACCAGCCCAACACTGACATCTTCAAGGGTCAACTGGAAATGAAGGACGGCTACATCGTCACCCAGAGCGGACTGAACGGCATGGCCACGATGACCAGCGTGCCGGGGGTCTTTGCCGCAGGCGACGTCCAGGACCACATCTACCGTCAGGCCATCACCAGTGCGGGCACCGGCTGCATGGCCGCGCTGGACGCCCAGCGTTTCCTGGGGCATTGACAGGGGGCTGAGCGCCAGGGTAGGCAGGCAGAAAAAAGCGGGCTATACTCGCGGTCTTTGCCGAAACCAGCTGCGCATTTCCTGCACGGCCTCGGCTCCAGTCAAACAGATCACACGGAGAAGCGTCATGGCACGCGTCTGTCAAGTCACGGGCAAGGGCCCGATGGTGGGCAACAACGTTTCCCACGCCAACAATAAGACCAAGCGCCGGTTTCTGCCCAACCTGCAATACCGCCGGTTCTGGCTCGAGACCGAAAACCGCTGGGTGCGCCTGCGCATCTCCAATGCGGCCCTGCGCCTGATCGACAAGGTGGGCATCGAGCAAGTCGTCGCCGACCTGCGCGCCCGCGGCGAAATCTAAGTTAGGAGCCGATCATGGCAAAAGGTGGACGCGAAAAGATCAAGCTGGAATCGTCAGCCGGCACCGGTCACTTCTACACGACCGACAAGAACAAGAAGACCACGCCCGAGAAGATCGAAATCATGAAGTTCGATCCGAAGGCGCGCAAGCACGTGATGTACAAGGAAACGAAGCTGAAGTAATTCAGGCTCGCTTCAAACAGAAACCCGCTCCGGCGGGTTTTTTGTTGCCCCAAAAAAAGGAAGGGCCCGCCAAGCGGGCCCGCCGTCTTCTCTAGCCTACAGGCATCACGCGTGCGCCGCGCGCAGCTTCAGGGCGAACTCCTGCAGGGCGGCAATACCGCTCTCTTCCGCCTTCTTGCACCAGGCTTGCAGGTCGGCTACCAGCTGCTCGGCCGACACGTTGGTGCGGGTCCACAGCGAACGCAGTTCCTCGCGCATGGCCACCAGCTTGATCAGCGCTGGGCTCTGGTCTCGGGCGCTCTCGACCGCCGCCTTCACATGGCTCGGGATCTTGTCGGCATCGCGGTGCAACCAGCGGCGCGCCAGACGCATGTTGGCCAGCTTGGCGTGGCCAGCAGCACCTTCGGCCTTCAGGCGCTTGACCTCGCCCGCGCAAGCCACACGCAGGTTTCGGGCGTATTTCGCCATCACTTCATAGCGGTTGGCGATGAGCGCCTCGAGCGTCTTGGAGTCGGCGACAGGCTTGACATTGCCGAGCTTGAGCATCGGCGGCGTCTTGCGGACCTTGGCGAGTCCGATCATTTCCAGGCCGCGGATGTACGCCCAGCCGATGTCGAACTCGTACTTCTTGACCGACAGCTTGGCCGAGGTCGGGTAGGTGTGGTGGTTGTTGTGCAGCTCTTCGCCGCCGATGATGATGCCCCAGGGCGACACATTGGTGCTCGCGTCCTGCGCCTCGAAATTGCGGTAGCCCCACCAGTGGCCGAGGCCGTTGATGATGCCGGCGGCGGTGATCGGGATCCACAGCATCTGCACGGCCCAGACAGTCAGGCCGACCGCACCGAACAGCATCAGGTTGAGGATGAGCATGATGCCCACGCCCTGCCAGGTGAAGCGGCTGTAGACATTGCGCTCCATCCAGTCATCGGGCGTGCCGTGGCCGAACTTGGCGAGCGTTTCCTGGTTCTTCGCTTCGGCGCGATAGAGCTCGCTGCCGGTCAGCAGCACGGTCTTGATGCCGTGGGCGACCGGGCTGTGCGGGTCGTCCTGCGTCTCGCACTTCGCGTGATGCTTGCGGTGGATGGCGACCCATTCCTTGGTCACCATGCCGGTGCCCAGCCACAGCCAGAAGCGGAAGAAATGCGAGGGGATGGCGTGCAGGTCGAGCGCGCGGTGGGCTTGCGAACGATGCAGGAAGATCGTGACCGCAGCAATGGTGATGTGCGTCGTGGCCAGGGTGTACAGCACGATCTGCCACCAGGACGTTTCCACCAGACCACCGGCCAGCCAGGCGACCAGACCATCCCACAAAGACATCATTTCGTTCATCAGCTACCTTGAAAGCGACTCACCCAAACGGGTGGGCCATTGTAGAGGGGGCCCTCCAGCCGGAATCCGGAAAACTGCGTGGTTTGCACACCCGTCTTCCCGAACTGAAGGCCTGGATTGGAGACATCAGGATCAGCGACGTTCCCACGCCGCGGCAAAAAAACCATCGGTTCCGTGACGGTGTGGCCAGAGCCTCAAGAACTCCCCGCGGACGAGCCCCTCGGCACCGGCCACGTGCGCCTTCTCCAGCAATTCGGCTGCCGGCAGGGGTTTGAACTCCTTGCCCTGCGCTGTCGTGAATTCCGTCACGATCGCCTCGTTCTCCTGCTCCAGCACGCTGCAGGTGGCGTACACGAGGCGTCCGCCCGGCTTCACCAGGCGGGCCGCGCTCGCCAGGATTGCCGCCTGTTTCACGCGCAATTCCTCAATTGACTCGGGCGATTGCCGCCATTTCAGGTCAGGATTGCGGCGCAGCGTGCCCAGCCCGGAGCAAGGGGCATCGACCAGCACCCGGTCGATCTTGCCGGCCAGCCGCTTGATCCGCTCGTCGCGCTCGTGGGCGATCTGGGCCGGGTAAACGTTGGACAGCCCGCTGCGGGCCAGGCGCGGCTTGAGCGCCGCAAGGCGATGGCCGGAGGTGTCGAAGGCGTAGAGCCGGCCGGTGTTGCGCATCGCCGCGCCAAGCGCGAGCGTCTTGCCCCCGGCTCCGGCGCAGAAGTCGACCACCATCTCGCCGCGCTTCGGGTCGGTGAGCAGCGACAGCAGCTGGCTGCCCTCGTCCTGCACTTCCACGTCGCCACGGGTGAAAACGTCGAGCTTGTTCAGCGCCGGCTTGCCTTGCACCCGCAGGCCCCAGGGCGAATACGGCGTGGGCTGGGCATCGATGCGGGCGTCGGCGAGGGCCTGGGCCACCTCTTCGCGCTTGGCCTTGAAGGTGTTGACGCGCAAGTCGAGCGGCGCGCTGACGTTGAGGCTTTCCACCAGCGGCCAGAACTCGTCGCCGAGTTGCGCCTTCAGCATGTCGGCCAGCCACTCGGGCAGGTTGTGGCGCAGTTTCTCGCTCAAAGCGCTGCGGTCGACCGCCTGCACCTGGGCCAGCCATTGCTGCTCGGGCTCGCTCAGTGCCGCACGCAGGAAGCCTTCGTTGCCCTGCCAGGCGAGCACCGCCAGCCGGCGCTCCATCTCGCCCTTGCCCGATTGCGCGAGGTGCTGGTACAGCAGGCGCTCGCGCAGCACGGTGTAGGTGGTCTCGGCAAGGGTGTGGCGCTCGCGCTGGCCAAGCGCGCGGTTGGCGCGGAAGAAATCGGAGACCACACGGTCTGCCGGTGAGTCGAACTGCAGGACCTTGTGCAGCAGATCGGTGGCGAGTTCGAGCAAGGCGTTGGGGTGCATCCCGCGATTATCCTTGCCGCCTCATGAGCGACGACAACCTTCAGCCCCTGCCCGACACGCCCTTGGGCCGCTACCGCCACTACAAGGGCCACGAATACGAAGTGCTCGGCGTTGCGCGCCACAGCGAGACGCTGGAGCCGCTCGTCCTCTACCGCCCGCTCTACAACGCCAGCGGCCTGTGGGTGCGGCCGCACGCGATGTTCTTCGAAGACGTCGAGATCGACGGCGCGCGCCGCCCGCGCTTCACGCGCATCGGCTAGAGCAGCTGCGGCTCGCCCTTGCTCTGCGTGACGACGCCGTTCTCCACGCGCAGCAGCCCATCGACGAGCCAGCGCACCGCCTTCGGATAGAGCAGGTGTTCGCGCGACAGCACGCGCGCGGCCAGCGTCTCTTCGGTGTCCCCCGGCAGCACCGCCACGGCGGCCTGGGCAATGATGGGCCCGTGGTCCAGCTCGGGCGTCACGAAGTGCACCGTCGCACCCGCCACCTTGCAGCCGGCCTCGATGGCGCGCTGGTGCGTGCCGAGCCCGGGGAACGCCGGCAGCAGCGACGGGTGCACGTTGAGCATGCGGCCCTCGAACTGCTTCACGAAGCCAAGCGTGAGGATGCGCATGAAGCCCGCGAGCACCACCACGTCGGGCGCGAAGCCGTTCACCACCCGCGCGAGCTCGGCGTCGAAGGTTTCGCGGTCGGCAAACCCCTTGTGATCGACCACCGCCGTCGCGATCCCGCGTGCCTGTGCGAAGCGCAGCCCCGCCGCATCAGGCCGGTTGCTCACAACCGCTGCAATGCGCGCGGACCAGCCTTCCGTGGCACACGCCTGAACGATTGCCTCCATGTTGGAGCCCCGGCCGGAGATCAGGATCACGATGTTTTTCATAGGGGCCGGCAGTGTAGATGACAGCCCCCAGTCGCTCTCGCTCCTGCCCCCAAGGGGCGCCGCCCAGAGGCCCGGCAAAGCCGGCTCCTCGGGCGTTGCTCGATAATCGGTGCCCCCTTCGAGAGCCTCTATGACTGAACGCGTCCTGACCGGCATCACCACCACCGGCACGCCCCACCTCGGCAACTACGTCGGCGCCATCCGCCCCGCCATCCGCGCGAGCCAGGCGCCGGGGGTCGAGAGCTTCTTCTTCCTCGCCGATTACCACGCGCTCATCAAGTGCGACGACCCCGCGCGCATCGAGCGCTCGCGCCTCGAGATCGCCGCGACTTGGCTCGCCGCCGGGCTCGACACGAGTCGCGTCACCTTCTACCGCCAGAGCGACATCCCCGAGACGCCCGAGCTCACCTGGCTGCTCACCTGCGTCACCTCCAAGGGCCAGATGAACCGCGCGCACGCCTACAAGGCGGCGCTCGATGCCAACGTGGCCGCCGGCGAGGACCCGGACGCCAACATCACGATGGGCCTGTACAGCTACCCCATCCTGATGGCCGCCGACATCCTGCTCTTCAACGCGCACCGCGTGCCGGTCGGCCGCGACCAGGTGCAACACATCGAGATGGCGCGCGACGTGGCGCAGCGCTTCAACCACCTCTTCGGCAACGGCCGCGAGCTCTTCGTGCTGCCCAGCGCCGAGGTCGAGGAAGAAGTGGCCACGCTGCCGGGGCTCGACGGCCGCAAGATGTCCAAGAGCTACGACAACACCATCCCGCTCTTCGAAGGCGGCCCCAAGGGCCTGAAGGAGGCCGTGGCCCGCATCGTCACCGACTCGCGCCTGCCCGGTGAGCCGAAGGACCCGGAGGGCTCATCGCTCGTCACCATCTACGACGCCTTCGCCAACGCCGAACAGCGCGCCCGGATGCGCGCCGACCTGCGCGCTGGCCTCGCCTGGGGCGACGCCAAGCAGCGCGCCGTCGAGCTGATCGAGTCGCACCTCGGCCCGATGCGCGCCCGCTACGACGACCTCATGGCCCACCCCGAGCGCGTGGAAGAAGCGCTGCTGGAAGGCGCTGCCAAGGCCCGTGCCGTCGCCGTGCCGCTGATGCAGGAGCTTCGCGCCGCCGTCGGCCTGCGCAAGATGGTCGCGCGGCCGGTGGCGACGAAGACCGCCGCGAGCAAGGCCGCCGCCCTGCCCCTCTTCAAGCAATACCGCGAAAACGACGGCCGCTTCTACTTCAAGCTCACCGCCGCCAACGGCACCACGCTGCTGCAGAGCCGCGGCCTCGCCGACGGCCGCGAAGCCGGCCAGTGGGTCAAGCGCCTGAAGACCGAAGGCAGCAAGGCACTCGACGACGCGCCCATCGAGTTCGTCGACCGCGCGGGCGTCGAAGCCGCGCTCGCGGAGCTTCTCATCGCTGCCGCCGCCGAAAGCAAGGCTTGACCGCGACGCCCCGCATGGCCGGCATCCACATCACCGACATCGAGTCCGCCATCAACTGGTGGCGCGAGCGCTCGCCCTCGCCCGACGGCATCACCGCCTGCAAGGAGGTGCTGGCGCTCGCCGAGGTGTACGCGCTGATGGTGTACTACCACGAGCCCGAGTGCGACGAAGACACCATGCCGCCCAAGGCGCGCGACGCCTGGCTCGCCTGGTACGCGAGCACGCCCGACGCCCCCTGCATCGCCATCTGCTCCACGAGCCAGGGCGACGACGTCTGCAAGGGCTGCGGCCGCACCTTCGACGAGGTGCAGAACTGGACGGTGATGACCCCGTCGGAGAAGCGCCAGACCTGGCGCCGCATCACCTTCGAAGGCACCGCCTGGCGCTTCAACCGCTACAGCGAACGCGCACCCGACGCGCAGCCGCAGAACACGGCCGCCGAGGGCGCCGCTTGACGGTCGCCGGGCAGGGCCTGCTCGACAGCGCACGCCGGATCGTGCCGCTGGCCTGGCCGGTGTTCGTCGGGCAGGTGGCGGTGCTCGCCTTCAGCACCGTCGACACGGTGATGGTGGCGCGCTATTCGGCCCTTGACCTCGCCGCGCTCGCGGTGGGCGCCGCGGCCTACATCACGGTCTTCGTCGGCTTCATGGGCATGGTGCTCGCCATCGGCCCGATCGCCGGGCAGCTCTTCGGCGCGAAGAAGATGGAAGACGCCGGCGCGCAGCTGCACCAGGCCGTGTGGGTGGCGCTCGGCCTTTCGGTGCTCGGCAGCGCGCTGCTGCTGATGCCGGCCCCCTTCCTCTACGCCGCGCAGGCCAGGCCCGAAGTGGCCGAGAAGGTGCAGGCCTACCTTGGCTACCTCGCGCTCGCGCTGCCGCCCTCGCTGGTCTTCCAGGCCTTCCGCGGCTTCAACACGGCCGTCTCGAGGCCCAAGGTGGTGATGGCGCTGCAGCTCGGGGCACTGGCGCTCAAGTTGCCGCTCAATGCCCTCTTCATCTACGGGCTGCCGGCGCTGCACATCCCGTCGATGGGCGCGGCCGGCTGCGGGCTCGCGAGCGCGATCGCGATGTGGGCGCAGCTTGCCATCGCCTGGTGGGTGCTGCGGCGCGACCCGTTCTACGCACCCTTCGGCCTGCACGTCACGCGGCTCAACGCGCCGCATTGGGCAAGCCTCAGGGAGCTCTTGCGCCTGGGCATTCCGATGGGCCTGTCGATCCTGATCGAGGTGACCGGCTTCACCTTCATGGCGATCTTCATCTCGCGCATCGGCACCACCGAGGTTGCAGGCCACCAGCTCGCAGCCAACCTGGTGTCGTTGATGTTCATGATGCCGCTGGGCATTGCCAATGCCACCAGCACGCTCGTCGCGCAGAGCATCGGGGCCGAGCGGCATGCGGATGCACGGCGCCTCGGCTGGCATGGGCTGCAGATCGGTGCGATCGTCGCCACCGTGCTCGGCACCACGGTCTACCTGCTGCGCGAGCCGGTGCTGCAGGCCTACACCAACAACGCGGTGATCGTGGCCGCAGCGATGCCGCTGCTCGCCTACGTGGCGATCTTCCACGTGGCCGATGCCACGCAGACGGTCGCGTCGTTCGTCATGCGTGCCTACCGCGTGGCGACAGCGCCGATGGTCATCTACGCGGTGGCGCTATGGGGCGTCGGGCTGGGCGGCGGCTACGTGCTCGCGTTCAACCTCACCGGCCTCACGCCCCCGTCGCTGACCGGGGCACAAGGCTTCTGGGCCGCGTCGGTCACCGGGCTGGTGCTGTCAGGTGGTGGCTTGGTCACGCTGATGGCCTGGGTGCTGCGACACAAAGGCAGGCGATAGTCCGGCGCCAGCGATGGGGGCTCCGTCAGGCCCTCGGAAACACCAGCTCGAAGCAGCTGCCCCCGCCGTCGCGGCCCGTGCAGCGCACGCTGCCTCCGTGCCGCTCCGCGATCTGCTTCACGAGGCTCAGCCCCAGGCCCACACCACCGGCCTGCTCGGCATGGCCGGGCAGGCGGTAGAACGCCTCGAAGATGCGCTCGCGCTGCGCTTCGGGCACGCCGGGGCCGCGGTCGCACACCTGCACCGTCGCCTGGTTGCCGCCGGAGCTGACGTTGACGGTGATGTCGTCACCACCATAGCGGCGCGCGTTCTCCAGCAGGTTGCGCAGCGCGCGGCGCAGCAGGCGCTCGTCGCCGGCCACGGTGGCGGAGGTGCCGTCCACGGCAGCCCCCACGCGCGAGCCTTCCTCGGCGGCGAGCGCCAGCAGGTCCACCGGGTCGCGCTTGTCGACGCGCTGCACCGCATCCAGGCGGCTCGCGAGCAGCACCTCCTCGACCAGCGCGTCGAGCTCGGCCACGTTGGTCTCGATCTCGTGCTTCAGGCGCTGCGACTGCTGCGGCGAGGCGCCGTCCAGCATCTGCACCGCCATCTTCATGCGCGCGAGCGGCGAGCGCAGCTCATGACTCGCATTCGCCAGCAGCGACTGGTGCGAGCGCACGAGGTTCTCGATGCGCTCGGCCGCCAGGTTGAAGCTCGCCGCCACCGCGGCCACCTCGTCGCGCCCGCTCACCTCCACCCGGTGGTGAAGCTGACCGGCGCCGAACTGCTCCACGCCCTGCTTCAGGGCCTGCAGACGCCGCGTGAGGTGGCGCACCGCGGGCCACGCGCCCGCGGCCACGGCCACGAAGAGCAACACCAGCAGCACCACCGGCCCGAAGCCCTGCCAGGCCGGCGGCATGAACGGCAACAAGGGCGGCGGCAGTGAGCGGATCACCGGCCCGTCGCCACGCGGGCCGCCTCCCCCTCCGCCTTGCCCGGTCATCGCCCGCAGGCGGGCGCCCGCCCCCAGGCGCGACACCCACAGCGTGCGCCCATCGTCGAGCGGCACCGCATGCAGGCGCCCGCTGCCGTCGGCCTGGCGGCGCTGGAACGACTCGGACGCCGCGATGCGCACCCCGGCACGGTCGTCCAGCGCCAGGGGCAGGCGCAGCCGTTGCGACCATTCCGCAAGGGCCGCGGCCTGCTCGGACACCGGCGCCTCGGCGGGCGGCAAGGCACGCTGCAGCAGGTCGCCCCAGGCGCCCATGCGCTCGGACACGGCCGACTCGGCAAGCTGCCGTTCGCGCTGCATCTGGCGCTGGAAGAGCCAGCCGGAGCCGAAGGCGAACAGCAACAGAACCGCGACCACCGTGAGGTAGATGCGCAGCGTGAGCGTTCTCATTCGTCGGTGCCTGCGTCTTGCTTCTTGGCAAAGACATACCCGGCGCCCCGCACCGTCAGCACCCGCTTGGGTGCCTTGGGGTCGTCTTCGATCACTGCGCGGATGCGCGAGATGTGCACGTCGATCGATCGGTCGAAGGCTTCGAGCGGGTGGCCCTTGAGGCTGTCCATGATCTGGTCGCGCGAGAGCACACGCCCCGGGCTCTGCGCCAGCACGACCAGGAGGTCGAACTGGTGGCTGGTCAGGTCGCAGGGCTTGCCGTCGAGCCGGGCCACGCGGGCGCCCAGGTCGATCTCGAGCCGGCCGAAGCGCAGCACCTCGTCCGACGCATCGTCGGGCGCGGCCCGGCGCAGCAGCGCCTTCACGCGGGCCAGCAGCTCGCGCGGCTCGAAGGGCTTGGGCAGGTAGTCGTCGGCACCGAGCTCCAGGCCGACGATGCGGTCCATCGGCTCGCCGCGGGCGGTGAGCATCAGCAGCGGCAGCTTGCGCGTGCGGGGGTCGCTGCGCAGCTCGCGGCAGAGGTCGAGGCCATCGCCGTCGGGCAGCATCAGGTCGAGCAGCAAGGCGTCGTAGGACTCGGCGGCCATCCGCTCGCGGCCGGCGGCCAACGAGCCCGCCACCTCGACCTTGTAGCCGGCGTTGCCCAGGTAGTCGCCCACCATCGCCGAGAGGCGGGCATCGTCATCGATCATCAACAGGCGAGCACTCATGACTGCGGCATCCATCGAAACGCCCCGCGGCTCATGCGGCAGGGCCGAGGCCGAATCAGACCACAAGCCGGGGGCATTCATCGCGCAGGGGCGCTGGCGGCGCCGCGACGCTCGAGGGTGCGGTTCTGCAGGCGCTCCTTCATGCGCTCCTGGCGCTCCTTCACCTTCGCAGCCAACCTGGCGCGCTGCTCGGGGCTCAGCACGGCACTGATGTCGAGCATGGCCTGGCTGATGCGCTTGCTGGCCTGGTCGTGCTGCTGCACGAGCTGCACGCGCGTGGCTTCCACGGCGCGGGCATCAACCACCGGCGCGGTGAAGAGCTGCTGCATCTGTTCGCGCAGGCCGCGCACGGTGGCATGCACGGGCTTCAAGTCCGCAGCAGCCGTGCGCACGATCTGCTGGATCTGCGAGCGCTGGGCATCCGTCGCGTCCACGCCCTTGAGGAACCGGTCGACGGCGCGCTCGGCGCGCTCGGCGTGCTCGGGCGGTGCGAGGAAGAGGCCACGGCCGCCGAAGCCGAAGTCGCCACCGCGCGGGCCGTGGTGGCCGTGCGCGCCATGGTGCGGTGCGCCATGCCGCGCCGGCGCGTCCTGCGAGCCGGCGGGCTGGGCCCAGGCCGACAGCGCCACCGTGCCGCCCAGGGCGAGCAGCGTCACCAGCATCACGAGCTTCAGGCCGCGGGTGCCGGTCGCCACCGCCATGCCAGCTTCTGCCTTGCCTTGCAACATCACGTATCTCCTGGGAATGGGGCCCATCGCCCACGGTCACACTGTCGGCGCCGGGGGTGAAGTGCAGGTGGCCGGGGGGTAAAGATGTGTGAACCGTGCAGCAGTGCACACCCACCCCTCAAGTGATGTGAGTGGCCGCCGATAAGGCAAACGAAGTCTCCCGTCAGGCGCCCTCGCCGCTGCAATCGAACAACGATGTCGAACACCGCCATCACCGCTGCGTCCGCACCCGCCGTCGAGCCCCGCGCCGACAGCGACGGCGACGCACACGCCCGCAATCGCCAGCGGGTGTGGGCGGTGGAGTGCGCCGTCATCGGCGCGAGCTACGTGCTCAACGGCGTGCTGCTGAGCCTCTTCGCGCTGAGCGGCACGGTGCACTGGAGCGCGGGCGTGTGCTACGGGCTGCCGGGCGTGCTGCTGTCGGCCGCCTGTGTCTGGCTCATCTCCACCGGCAGGAGCGAGAAGCTGCAGGACCCGAGCATGTCGAGGGTGCAGGCCGACGGCAATGCGGCGCTCACGCTGCTCGGCGTCGCCCTCTTCCCGGAGCTCGCCTTTGCCTATGCGCTGGTGCTCTTCACCTTGATGCTCACCGCGACCTACCGCATGCCTAAGCGCCGGCTCCACACGATGCTGGTCGTGGTGGTGGTGCTCTTCGCCGCCCTCACCTTCGGGCAGGGCAAGCCGCTCACCGTGCCGAGCGCCACGCCGCTGGAGCGTTGGCTGTCGCTTCTCTTCTTCGTGGTCTCGCTCGGGCGCTGCGTGTTCCTGAGCGTGATCAACACCCACAACAACCGCCTGCTGCGCGATCGCGGCATCGAGATGCAGGCCAAGCTGGCCGAGATCGAGCGCCTGGCCCACCACGACGAGCTGACCGGCGCGCTCAACCGCCGCCGCATGCTGCACTTCCTCGGCGAGGAGTTGGCCCGGCACGACCGCGCCGGCGTGCCGGTGAGCGTGGCCCTGCTCGACCTCGACCACTTCAAGGCGGTGAACGACACCCTCGGCCACCTCTGTGGCGACGAGGTGCTGCGCCGCTTCGCCACCGCCGTGCAGCGCCACGCCCGCACCACCGACCGCTTCGGCCGCTACGGCGGCGAGGAATTCCTCATCCTCCTGAACGACACCTCGACCGAGGCCTCGCTGCAGGCCGTCGAGCGTGTGCGGGCCGCGGTGGCCAAGATCGACTGGAGCGACATCTCGCCCGAGCTGCGCGTGACCTTCTCCGCCGGCATCGCCACCTACAACGGCACCGAATCGGTCGAAGTGCTGCTCGGCCGCGCCGACCTCGGGCTGTACGAAGCCAAGCGCAGCGGCCGCAACTGCAGCCGCGCCCTGTGAGGACCGACCCATGAGCGATCTCACCCACCCAGACGCGGGTCGAGCGCCGGGCCGCTCCCAAGCCGGCCCGCATCCCCTCGGGGGATCGGCCGACGTACCCGTCGGCCGAGGGGCCGTCAAACCCGACCGCCGGTATGCGCATCACCTGAACAACCAGCGGCTCATCCTCGTGAGCTACCTGATCGACGGCTTGGTGCTGGTGGCCTTCCACTTTGCCGGCACCATCGGCTGGCTCCCGGTGCTCGCCTACACCGGCAGCGGGCTGCTGATCACGGCGGTGACCTACACGCTGATCGCCTCAGGCTTTACACAGCGCTTCCGCGACAGCGGCATCACCGTCGGGCAGACCATCCCGGCGCAGGTGCTGCAGCTGGCCTGCATGGCCTTCGTGCCCGAGGTGAGCTTCATGTTCGCCCTGCTGCTGTTCATCGTGTACTGCACGCTGACCCTGTCGCTCGACGTGACGCGCTCGCTCATCGCCTGGGCGATCGCCGCGACCAGCGCCGCCGGCGTGCTGGCCGTGGTGGGCACGCCGCTGCACATCCCGAACGCCAGCACGGCCGAGCAGGTCATCAGCTTCGCGTTCTTCGTGATCACGCTGTGGCGCTGCGTGCTGATCGGCAGCTTCAACCGGCAGATGACGAGCCGCCTCAAGGCCCGCGGCCGCGAGCTGGCCGAGCTCACCGCCAAGGTGGACCTGCTGGCCCACCACGACGAGCTCACTGGCGTGATGAACCGGCGCAGCCTCTTCGCCGCCCTGCGCGACGAGCTGCAGCGTGCCGACCGTTCCAAGCAGCCGCTGTGCGTGGCCATCATGGACCTCGACCGCTTCAAGGCCGTCAACGACCAGCTGGGCCACCTGGCCGGCGACAAGACGCTCAAGATCTTTGCCGGCACGCTGTCGGCCCTCACCCGCAAGGCCGACCGCTTCGGCCGCTATGGAGGCGAGGAGTTCCTGCTGGTGATGACCAGCACCGAACTCGACACCGCCGAAGTCCCGATCGACCGCATGCGCGGCGCGCTGAAGGAAGCCGACTGGAGCAGCGTCGCCCCCGGCTTCTCGATGACCTTCTCCTGCGGCATCGCCGCCTACCGGCCGGGCGAGACCCCAGAAGCGCTGCTGCAGCGCGCCGACAGCGCGCTCTACCGCGCCAAGCGCGACGGCCGCGACTGCACGCGCGTCGACGCCTGAGCCGGGCTCAGGCGCTCGAGCGCTCCACGGCGGGGGTGGCGGGCCGGTCCCGCAACCAGCCGTCGATGCAGGTGAGCAGCGCCATCGGGTCGGCCGGCTTCACGAAGTGCTGGTTGAAGCCCGCCGCCTCGGCGTTCTGCCGGTCTTCGCGCTGCCCGTAGCCGGTGAGCGCCAGCAGCAGCGCATCCTTCAGCGCCGGCATCTGGCGCAGGCGGCGCGCCACTTCGTAGCCATCGAGCACCGGCAGGCCGATGTCGAGCACCACCACCTCCGGGACGAAGAGCTCGGCGGCCACCAGCGCCTCGCCGCCATCGGCGGCGGTGCGCACCTCGTGGCCGCTCAACTCGAAGAAGCTCGCCACGCTCTGCGCCGCGTCGCGGTTGTCGTCGACCACAAGCACGCGGCAGGAGGGAGGCGCCGGCTGCTCGGGCTGCGTGGGTGTTGGGTCGCCGCTGGCGATCAGGCCCACGCAGGGCAGGCGCAGGGTGAATTCGGAGCCCTTGCCCACGCCTTCGCTCGCCGCTTCCAGGCGGCCGCCGTGCATCTCGGTCAGGCGGCGCGCGAGCGTCAAGCCCACGCCCAGCCCGCCCTGCGAGCGGTCGAGGCCGCGCGAGCCCTGGGTGAAGAGGTCGAAGATGCGCGGCAGCAGCTGCGGGTCGATGCCGATGCCCTGGTCGCGCACGCGGATCACCGCGCCTTCGCCGTCGCGGCTCGCGTGCAGGCGCACCACCGTGCCGCGCTCGCTGTACTTGGAGGCGTTGTTGAGCAGGTTCGAGAGGATCTGCGCCAGCCGCGCGAAGTCGCCCTGCAGCCACACCGGCTCGGCCAGGGGCATGACCTGCAGCGTCTGGCCGCGCGCATCGACGAGCGGCTGTGCGGTCTCGACGCTGTGCGCGATCACCGCGTTGAGGTCGACCTTCTCGCGCGTGAGCACGATCTTGCCCTGGCTGATGCGCGCCACGTCGAGCAGCTCGTCGATCAGGCGCGTCATCTGCTGCACCTGGCGCACCATGATGTCGGAGGCGCGGTTGAGCTTGGGGTCGGGCGGCGCCACACGGCGGATCACCTCCAGCGCGGTGCGGATGGGCGCCAGCGGGTTGCGCAGCTCGTGCGAGAGCATTGCGAGGAACTCGTCCTTGCGGCGGCCGGCTTCCTGCAGCTCCATCTCGGCGGCGCGCCGCTCGACGATCTCGCTTTGCAGGCTGCCATAGAGCGTGGCGTTCTCCAGCGCCATCGCAGCGCGTGCGGCCAGGTCGTCGAGCACCCGCCAGTCGACCAGGTGGTCGCTGCCGTCGCTGGCGACGAAGAGCGCCCCCAGCAGCCGGTCGCCGTTGATCAGCGGCAGGGCCGCCGCGCGCTGCCACGGCCGTGCGCTGCGCTCGCCGGACGAGGCCCCCGGGCCGTCGTGCACCGCTTCTTCCAGCGCGGCGAGAAGCATCTGGTCGAGGTCGACACGGGTGCGGTCCTGGATGGCACGGCGCAGCGCGACACGCACGCTGCCGTCGAGCGAGGTCCAGGGCAGCTCGCGCACCTCGCCGTCACGGGCCAGCACCACCTCCGGCCGGTTGTCGAGGTCTTCGCTGCCCAGCACCACCGCCATGGTCGCCACCGTGGGCACGAGCAGGCGGGCCAGGTCACGCCGGCTCACGGCCGTCTGCAGCGAGCTGTTGAGCACGTGGCTGGCGCTGGCGAGGAAGGCGGAGCGCCGGTCGCTGTCTTCGGCGGCGGCCTGCGCCGCTTCGGCCGCGGCGAGCGCCGCGCGCGCATCGGCCTGGCGGCGCAGCTGGCGCTGCAGGGCGAAGAGCCGCACGAAGACCCGCACCTTGCTGCGCAGGATGTGCGGCACCACCGGCGAGAGGATGTAGTCAACCGCCCCCAGCGCATAGCCGCGCTCGGTCTGCATCTCGTCGGCATACGAGGTGATGAAGATGATGGGCGTGTCGACCGAGCGCTTGTACTGTCGGATGAGCGCCGCCGTCTCGAAGCCGTCGATGTCGGGCATGTTGACGTCGAGCAGGATGACGGCGAACTCGCGCTGCAGGACTTCCCGCAGTGCTTCACGCCCCGAGCGCACGAAGACGAGCTCCTGCCCGAGCTCTTCGAGCACCGTGCGGAAGACGAGCAGCTTCTCGGGCAGGTCGTCGACGATGAGGATGTTGACCTTCTCGTCAACCTCGTCGGCCGCGCCCGGCGCTGAATGGGTCAGCGGCACAGCCACCCCCTCAGCACGACCAGCAGGTACGCGGTGTCAACCGGCTTGGAGAGGTAGTCCCACGCGCCGGCATCGATGCACTTCTCGCGGTCGCCCTTCATCGCCTTGGCCGTCACCGCGATCAGCGGGAGGTCCTTGCCGCGCGGGAGCTGGCGCATGCGCCGCATGGTCTCCATGCCATCCATCTCCGGCATCATGATGTCCATCAGCACGGCGTCGATCTCGGGATCGGTCTCGACCAGGCGGATCGCGTCGCGGCCGTTCTCGGCCGAGACGATCACCATGCCGTGGGCGTCGAGCACGGTGGCGAGCGCGAAGATATTGCGCATGTCGTCGTCGACGATCAGCACCTTGCGGCCTTCGAGCGTGCGGTCGGCATCGGCCACCGCATGCACCGAACGGCGCTCCTGCTCGGTGAGCGCGGCTTCATCACGGTGCAGGAAGAAAGCCGTCGCATCCAGCATGTGCTCCAGCGAGGCCGCGCGGCGCAGCGCGAAGGCGCTGTGGCCACGACCCCAGACGCTCGTGACCGCGGGGTCGGTGCTCGTCAGCACGATGGGCATCTGCCGCGCGAGCGGCCGCGACTCCAGCGCCTCGATCACGTCCTCGGGCCCGAACTCGGGCACGCTGCCATCGGTGACCAGGCAATCGATGTTGCCGGTGCGCATCTGCACCCGCGCGGCGGCGGCGCTGTCGGGCTGCACGACGTCGGTGTCGGCATCGAGCGCGTCGAGATAGGCGTCTCGCGTGGGCGTGGCGGCCATCATCACCATCAGCCGCTTCTTGCGCCGGTCGGCGAACTCGTAGAGGTGGCCGAGCGCCTGCTCCACCTCGTCGACCGACTGCAGCGGCTTGGTCAGGAAGCCCACCGCCCCGGCACCGAGGGCACGCTCGCGCGAGTCATCCGTTGAGACGACGCAGATCGGGATGTGGCGCGTGGCGAGGTCAGACTTCAGTCGTTCGAGGATGCGCCAGCCTTCCATGTCGGGCAGGAAGATGTCGAGCGTCATGACGGCGGGCTGGAAGTCGCGCGTCATCGCGAGCGCCGCCGCACCGCTGGTGCTCACCAGGCCCTTGAAGCCCACGCGCCGCGCGGCCTGCAGCAGCACCTGCGCGAAGGCGAGGTCGTTCTCCACGATCAGGAGCACCTTGTCGCCGAGCAGGATGTCGTTGCGGTCGTCGTTCGCCGGGTTGGCTGCGGCCTGGGCCTCGGGGTCGTGCAGGTCGTCGCTCGCCGGTTGCGGGCCGACCACCACACGGGGTGCCGGCAAGACCAGGTCAGACGACGGGGCCGGCAGGTCGCGAGCCACCACGTCGTGCACGATCTGCGAGGGGCGACTGTGGCGCGGGCTGCGCGTCGGCGAGTAGCTCTGCGGCAGGTAGAGCGTGAAGGTGCTGCCCTGGGCTGGCGCGCTCACGAGCCGGATCTCGCCGCCCAGCAGGCGGGCCAGCTCGCGGCTGATGGCCAGGCCCAGGCCCGTGCCGCCGTACTTGCGGCTGGTGGAGCCGTCGGCCTGCTGGAAGGCCTCGAAGATGATCTGCTGCTTGTCGGGCGAGATGCCGATGCCGGTGTCGGTCACCGAGAAGGCGAGCACCTGGCTCGCGCGGTTGAGGTCTTCGTTGTCGCGCGACCAGCCGCCGTGCGCTACCTCAAGCGACAGCCGCACCGAGCCCTGGTGGGTGAACTTGAAGGCGTTGGACAGCAGGTTCTTGATGATCTGCTGCAGGCGCTTGACGTCGGTGACCACCGTCTTGGGCAGCGGCGGGATGGCGGCGATCTCGAACTCGACGTGCTTGCTCTCGGCCACGTGGCGGAAGCTGCGGTCCACGCTGCGCTGCAGGTCTTCGAGCCGCAGCTCCGAGACGTCGACCACCACCGTGCCCGACTCGATCTTCGACAGGTCGAGGATGTCGTTGATGAGCGCCAGCAGGTCGTTGCCCGACAGGTGGATGGTCTTGGCGAACTCCACCTGCTTGTTGGTGAGGTTGCCTTCGGCGTTCTTGCAGAGCTGGTCGGAGAGGATGAGCAGCGAGTTGAGCGGCGTGCGCAGCTCGTGCGACATGTTGGCGAGGAACTCCGACTTGTACTTGGACGTCAGCGCCAGCTGCTCGGCCTTTTCTTCCAGCGCCTGGCGGGCCTGCTCCACCTCGGCGTTCTTGCGCTCCACTTCCTGGTTCTGGTGGACGAGCAGTCGGGCCTTTTCCTGCAGTTCCTCGTTGGTGGTTTGCAATTCCTGCTGCCGGCTCTGCAGCTCCTCGGCGAGCGACTGAGACTGCTTCAGCAGGTCTTCCGTCCGCATGTTGGCGCTGATCGTGTTGATCACGATGCCGATGGATTCGGTGAGCTGGTCGAGGAAGGCCTGGTGCGCCGGGTTGAAGCGCTCCAGCGACGCGAGCTCCAGCACGCCGCGCACCTCCCCTTCGAACACGATCGGCAGCACCAGCACGTCCATCGCCGCGGCCTCCGAGAGGCCGGTCGCGATGCGGAAGGCCTGGCTCGGCACGTTGGTGAGCAGGATCTTGCGTTTCTCGATCGCGCACTGGCCGACCAGGCCCTGGCCCAGCTCGACCTCCTTGCCGTGCGAGTCCTGCCCGCCCGAGGCGTAGCTGCCGAAGAGGCGCAACTTGGTGGCGCCGCCCGCGCTGGTCAGCACGTAGAACTCGGCCTGCTGCGCACCCACCACCGGCGCCAGCTCCGAGAGGATCAGCTGGCCCACGGTGAGCAGGTCCTTCTGGCCCTGCAGCATGCGGCTGAACTTGGCGAGGTTGGTCTTCAGCCAGTCCTGCTCGGTGTTCTTCTGCGTGGTGTCCTTCAGGTTGCGGATCATCTCGTTGATGGTGTCCTTCAGCGCGGCCACCTCGCCCTGCGCCTTCACCGTGATCGACCGCGTCAGGTCACCCTGCGTCACCGCGGTCGCCACCTCGGCGATCGCGCGCACCTGGGTGGTGAGGTTGGCGGCGAGCTGGTTCACGTTTTCCGTGAGGCCCTTCCACGTGCCCGCGGCGCCCGGCACCTTGGCCTGGCCGCCGAGCTTGCCTTCCACGCCCACTTCACGCGCCACGCTGGTCACCTGGTCGGCGAAGGTGGCGAGCGTGTCGGTCATCGAGTTGATGGTCTCGGCGAGAGCCGCGATCTCGCCCTTGGCCTCCACCGTCAGCTTCTGCTTCAGGTCGCCGTTGGCCACGGCCGTCACCACCTTCGCAATGCCGCGCACCTGGCCGGTCAGGTTGCCGGCCATGAAGTTCACGTTTTCGGTCAGGTCCTTCCAGGTGCCGGAGACGTCGCGCACCTGTGCCTGACCGCCGAGGCGGCCTTCGGTGCCCACCTCGCGCGCCACGCGGGTCACTTCGGCCGCGAAGGAGGAGAGCTGGTCCACCATGGTGTTGATGGTGGCCTTCAGTTCGAGGATTTCGCCCTTCACGTCGACCGTGATCTTCTTCGAGAGGTCACCGGCTGCCACCGCCTTCGTCACGTCGGCAATGTTGCGCACCTGGCTCGTGAGATTCGAAGCCATCAGGTTCACGCTGTCGGTCAGATCCTTCCAGGTGCCGGCCACGCCCTGCACGTCGGCCTGACCGCCGAGCTTGCCTTCGGTACCCACTTCACGCGCCACACGCGTCACTTCGGCCGCGAAGCTTCGCAGCTGGTCCACCATGGTGTTGATGGTGTTCTTGAGCTCGGAGATCTCGCCCTTCACGTCGACCGAGATCTTCTTGGACAGGTCGCCGGCCGCCACCGCCTTCGTCACTTCGGCGATGTTTCGCACCTGGGAGGTCAGGTTGCCGGCCATGAAGTTGACCGACTCGGTCAAGTCCTTCCAGGTGCCGGCCACGCCTTGCACGTCGGCCTGGCCGCCGAGCTTGCCTTCGGTGCCCACCTCGCGCGCCACGCGGGTCACTTCCGCGGCAAACGATCGGAGCTGGTCCACCATGGTGTTCACGGTGTTCTTCAGCTCCAGAATCTCGCCCTTCACGTCCACCGTGATCTTCTTGGAGAGGTCACCGGCGGCCACCGCCTTCGTCACGTCGGCGATGTTTCGCACCTGCGAGGTCAGGTTGCCGGCCATGAAGTTCACCGACTCGGTCAGGTCCTTCCAGGTGCCGGCCACGCCCTGCACGTCGGCCTGGCCGCCCAGCTTGCCCTCGGTGCCCACCTCGCGCGCCACGCGGGTCACTTCCGCGGCGAAGGAGGAGAGCTGGTCCACCATGGTGTTGATGGTGTTCTTGAGCTCCGAGATCTCGCCCTTCACGTCCACCGTGATCTTCTTGGACAGGTCGCCGGCGGCCACCGCGGTCGTCACCTCCGCGATGTTTCGCACCTGGCTCGTCAGGTTGCCGGCCATGGAGTTCACCGACTCGGTCAGGTCCTTCCACGTACCGGCCACGCCCTGCACGTCGGCCTGACCGCCGAGCTTGCCTTCGGTGCCCACCTCGCGGGCCACGCGGGTCACTTCGGCCGCGAAGCTTCGCAGCTGGTCCACCATGGTGTTGATGGTGGCCTTGAGGTCGAGGATCTCGCCCTTCACGTCCACCGTGATCTTCTTGGACAGGTCGCCTGCCGCCACCGCCTTCGTCACGTCGGCGATGTTGCGCACCTGAGAGGTCAGGTTGCCGGCCATGGAGTTCACCGAGTCGGTCAGGTCCTTCCAGGTGCCTGACACGTCGCGCACCTGCGCCTGGCCGCCGAGGCGGCCTTCGGTGCCCACCTCGCGGGCCACGCGGGTCACTTCCGCGGCGAAGGAGGAGAGCTGGTCCACCATGGTGTTCACGGTGTTCTTCAGCTCCAGGATCTCGCCCTTCACGTCCACCGTGATCTTCTTGGAGAGGTCGCCTGCGGCCACGGCCTTGGTCACGTCGGCGATGTTTCGCACCTGGGACGTGAGGTTGCCGGCCATGAAGTTCACCGAGTCGGTGAGGTCCTTCCAGGTGCCGGCCACGCCCTGCACGTCGGCCTGGCCGCCGAGCTTGCCTTCGGTGCCCACCTCGCGTGCCACACGCGTCACCTCGGCGGCGAACGATCGCAGCTGGTCCACCATGGTGTTGATGGTGGTCTTCAGTTCCGAGATCTCGCCCTTCACGTCCACCGTGATCTTCTTGGAGAGGTCACCGGCCGCCACCGCCTTCGTCACGTCGGCGATGTTGCGCACCTGAGAGGTCAGGTTGCCGGCCATGAAGTTCACCGACTCGGTCAGGTCTTTCCACGTGCCGGCCACGCCTTGCACGTCGGCCTGGCCGCCGAGCTTGCCTTCGGTGCCCACTTCGCGCGCCACGCGGGTCACTTCCGCCGCGAAGGATCGCAGCTGGTCCACCAGCGTGTTGACGGTGCTCTTGAGTTCCAGGATCTCGCCCTTGCCGTCCACGGTGATCTTCTTTGAGAGGTCACCGGCCGCCACGGCCTTGGTCACATCGGCGATGTTGCGCACCTGCGAGGTCAGGTTGCCGGCCATCGAGTTCACCGAGTCGGTCAGGTCCTTCCAGGTGCCCGACACACCCTCCACCCGCGCCTGGCCGCCCAGGATGCCCTCGGTGCCCACCTCGCGCGCCACCCGCGTCACTTCCGACGCGAAGCTTCGCAGCTGGTCCACCATGGTGTTGATGGTGTTCTTGAGCGTGAGGAACTCACCCTTCACGTCCACGTCGATCTTCTTGGAGAGGTCGCCCTTGGCCACCGCGGTGGTCACGTCGGCGATGTTGCGCACCTGGTCGGTCAGGTTGCCGGCCATGGAGTTCACCGAGTCGGTGAGGTCCTTCCAGGTGCCGGCCACGCCCTTCACCTTCGCCTGGCCACCGAGCTTGCCTTCGGTGCCCACTTCGCGCGCCACGCGCGTCACCTCGGCCGAGAAGTTGGAAAGCTGGTCGACCATCTTGTTGATGGTCTTGGCGGTGCGCAGGAACTCGCCTTCGAGTTCGCGACCTTCCACCTCGAGCGCCATGCTCTTGGAGAGGTCGCCCTGCGCCACCGCGCCGATCACACGCGCCACTTCGGAGGTGGGGTGCACCAGGTCGTCGATCAGCGCATTGATGCAGTTGACCGACTCGCCCCAGAAGCCACGCGCGTCGGGCAGCGACGCCCGCTGCTTGAGCTTGCCTTCCTTGCCCACCACCTGGCGCAGGCGGCCGAGCTCGGCGGCCAGTGCCGCGTTCTGGTCGACGAGGTCGTTGAACACGTCGGCCACACGGCCGGCGACGCCTTCCCAATGCAGGGGCAGGCGCGCGCTCGAATCACCCCGGCGCAACTGGGTCAACGCATTCAGCAGGACGACCATCTCGCGTTCGGCAGGAACGGCGATTGCCGTGTCTTCGATGACTTTCATGGGAGGAGCTTTCAGCAGGGGCAGGCGCGCGCTGGCGCAGCGCGCGCGGACGATGGGTGACCGCAGCGTAGGGCTTGGCGACGCACTGCCAGTGACGGACAAGCCCGACACATGCTGTAGGAATGGGCCTACACCCCTCGTGGTGACTGCTGCTGCAGGGATCGCTCGCATCGCCAGACCCGAAACCGGCGCTTAGACTGCGCGACACCCAACTGGAGCCTTTTTTGTGAATGCGGTGACCATCCTCTACGTCGAAGACAGCGACGACCTGCGCGACACCATCGGCATGCTGCTCGAAGCACCGGGCCGGGAGGTGCTGTGCTGTGCCACCGCGGAAGAGGCGCTCGCGCTGCTGGCGGAGCGCGAAGCCGACATCGTCATCACCGACGTGAGCCTGCCCGGCATGTCGGGCACCGACTTTGCGCGCAAGCTGCTGGCCGACGCGCCCAACCGCCGCATCGTGCTGTGCTCGGGCTATGAGTTCGGCGATGCGGTGGGCCAGTTCGGGCCCAACGTGCGGGCCTTGCTCAAGCCCTTCGAGCCGGAAGAGATGGAGGCGCTGGTCAACGAGGTGTGCGACCAGGTGCGCACGCCGGCCTGAGCCTCAGGCGGCCTGCCGCTCGCGTGCCGGCGCATCGGTCGGCATGCCTTCCTCGTCGATCGAGTGGGCTTCCTTGAGGGGGCCGGTTTCCTTGGCCCGCTGCGACAGGCGCATGTAGAAGCTCGCCACCTCGCGCAGGTCCTGCTCGTCCAGGTCTTCGATGCCGATCATGCGGTTGCTGGCCTGGCGGTTGGCCGCCAGCAGCTCGTTGAGCTTCAGGTGCATCGCCACGCTGTCCTTGTTCTGGCTCTGCTGGATGAGGAACACCATCAGGAAGGTCACGATGGTGGTGCCGGTGTTGATGACCAGCTGCCAGTTTTCCGAGAAATCGAAGAGCGGGCCTGTCAGCGCCCACGCCGCGATCACGAGCAGCGCGGCGCAGAACGCCGTGGGCGTGCCCGCCCAGCGGGTGACGCTGGAGGCAAAACGGTCGAAGGCGGTGAGCAGGGGCGAGTGGGTGGCCGCGTACGACGTGCTCGTCGTCGACGGCATGGCCCCCGGGTGGCCCCCGCGCCCCCCGGCGCGCTCCACCTCGCTCATCGACGCTCCAGCGCCCCCGACCCGGCGCGGTGAGCGGAACGCCGCGGCTCGACCGCGTGGCGGGGGGCCGGCGGCTCGTCGATCAGCGCTTCGCTGACGTCGTCCACCAGGCCGACCAGCGTGGCCTGCTGTGGCTCGAAGAGCATGCGGTCCTCGGACGCCAGCAGTCCGCCGGCGGCGAGGGCTCCCACCGCGGTCACCGTGGCGATGAGGGAAGGCGCGGTTTTCATGGCCGGGCCCCTTTCGGTTGGAGGGTTGATCAGTGAGCCTTGGGCGCTTCCTCGCCCATCAGCTCGTTCTTGCGGGCCTGCAACGAGGCGCCCAGTTCCTTGAGGTCGAGTTCCGTCTTCTTGAGCTTCGGGAACATCTCCTTTTCTTCTTCCTTGACGTGGTGCTCGACGTATTCGCCCAGCACCGTGACCTTGGCGTCGTACAGGTCGTCGGACGGTTGCATGGTGCGGATCTGCTTGATCAGGTCCTTGGCGCTCGCGTGCTCGACCTGCGCCTCGTCGACCAGGTCGGCCTCGTCTTCCAGGGTCTCGTAGGCGGCTGGGTACACCAGCTCTTCCTCGATCTGGGTGTGCACCGTCAGCATCTCGCAGATCTGCTCGGCGAGGGCCTGCTTCTGGCTTTCCTCGGCCTCGGCCTTGACGAGCTTCTCGTACTCCTTGAACAAGGCCTTCACGTCCTTGTGGTCCCGCGTGAGCAGCTTGATGGCGTCGGGCTGGCGCGAGGCCGCCGAACGGGTGGTGGTGGACTTGCGCGACTGGGTAGAGGTGGTGGGCATTGGCTGGCTCCGTACTGCGTGGCTGTCTGTTGAAGGATCACTGTTCGTCAGTGCATGGGTGAAGCGTACGAACGATTGCAACGGCGCAAAAGGCCCCTGTCAGCAAGTCGAGGAAAACTCCTACAAGCGCAGCACCGCGGCTGCTGACGGAGCCTGCCGCTTTCACGGACGTGCTGCCTGCCCGCCGGCACTGCGGGGCGGGAAAAGCCGAGCCGTGATGTCACTGTTGACCATGTGCACCAGGTCCTTGTCGAGCGAGTCGCTCACCCGCTTGGCCACTTCCGGATGGAGTTGCTTGCGCAGCAGCCCGAGGAAGCGTGGCGCCGCCACCAGGCGCAGCTCGTCGAAAAGGCTGCGATGCATCGCGGTCTCGAGGTAGGCCGCGACACGGCGTGCAAAGCCGTCGGCTTCGAGGTGCCGCTCGTCGGCCCCGGCCGAGGCCGTGGCGTTGCCCTGCGTGGCCAGTCCGCCGCTGGCCGAGGCGGCACGCCGGCCCACCGCGTCGCGCCGCAGGTCCTGGCCCTTGGCATGCGCGGCCGCGTCGGTCATCTCCTCGACCGGCTCCAGCTCACCGTCGTCGCTGCGTTCGAGGATGCGGGCGATGGCCTCGTCGGCCACCACGACCCAGATGGTGTGCTTCGTCATCGTGTGCTCCTTTCGTCGTCATGCATGGAGCACTGGACCGGCAAGCGCTGTGCCGATGGCTGCTGCGCAATCGACAAGGCAACGCTGCAATGCAACAGCAGGCTGTTGCTGCGCCAACACCTGCCGACCGGATCGGCCCATCGCACCGGCTTGCGGCTTGGTACGTGTCTTGCGGGATGGGCCTGCCCCCGACCGCTGCTTGTTCCTTTCTCCCATGCACAAGGCCTTCGCTTTTCTCGCCGCCACGCTGATGCTGGCGGGCACCGTCTCTTCTGCCACGCTCGAGCTCGGCATGGAGCTCATGCAGACCATCGAGGACCTCAACAAGAGCCTCTCGTCCAACATCGCGCTACGCGATGCCCGTGCCACGCTCGCCGACGCGAAGGAGCTCGACGGGCTCTTCACCCAGGTGGAAGCGCATTTCATCGCCCGCGGCGATGCGGCCAATGCGGTCGAGCTGTCGAAGAAGAGCCGCACGCTCACGCAGGCCATCATCCAGTCGGCGGGCAGCAGCGACTTCGAAGCCGCCACCAACGCCGCCACAGACCTTTCGCGCACCTGCCGCACCTGCCACACCTTCTACAAGAAGGAATGAGCATGGCGATGCGCGTCGCCGCACGCTCCGGCACGCTGGTGCTGGCCGTGGCGGCATTCGCTGCGGCGATGGCGGCGTCGCCGCCCATCGGCAACGTGGAGGCCGGCCGCCTCAAGGCCGAGGCGGAGCGCTGCCACGAATGCCACGGCGCGCAAGGCCAGGGCGATGGGCACACCAACGCCGACGCGCGGTTCGCCAAGCTCGCCGGCCAGCATGCGTCCTACCTGCTGATGCAGTTGCAGCGATATCGCAGCGGGCAGCGAAAGCACGACGTCATGCAGCTCAACACCCGCGACCTCGACGACCAGGACCTGCGAGACCTTTCGGCCTACTACGCCAGCCTGGCGCCGATGCGCGCCGAGCAAACGGCGGGCGACCCTGCGCCTGCCCGCAGGCTCTTCTCGGAGGGTGATGCCACCCGGGGCATCACGGCGTGCGCGACCTGCCACGGCCCTGGCGGCGCCGGCACGGCACCCGTGCAGCCGCAGGTTCCCTTGCTCGCCGGACAGGACCCGCGCTACCTCGAACTGCAATTGCACGACTGGCGCAGCAGCTGGCGCACCGAATCCACACCCGGCCTCATGAACCAGGTGACGCGCCATCTCACCGATGCCGAGATCAAGGGGCTGGCGAGCTATCTCTCAGGCCAATCGATCTCGGGCCAATCGATCGAAGCCCTCCGGGCCGACGCGCAAAAGCAAAACGGGCCGTGAGGCCCGTTTTGTGTCTAGCTGGCGGAGAGGGTGGGATTCGAACCCACGGTACCTTGCGGTACGCCTGATTTCGAGTCAGGTACATTCGACCACTCTGCCACCTCTCCTGAACTGGTGCCGGCAGGTCGTTCGCCGGAAAGCCCAGGATTCTAGCTCAAGGCTTGAGGACCGCGGTCCCGCCCATGTACGGGCGCAGCACTTCCGGCACGGTGATCGAACCGTCGGCGTTCTGGTTGTTCTCGAGCACGGCCACGAGCGTGCGCCCCACCGCGAGGCCCGAGCCGTTGAGCGTGTGCACGAGTTCGTTCTTGCCCTGCGCGTTCTTGAAGCGGGCCTGCATGCGGCGCGCCTGGAAGGCTTCGCAGTTCGACACCGAGCTGATCTCGCGGTAGGTGTTCTGCGCGGGCAGCCACACCTCGAGGTCGTAGGTCTTGGTCGAGCCGAAACCCATGTCGCCAGTGCACAGGGTCACAACGCGGTACGGCAGGCCGAGCTTCTGCAGGATCGCCTCGGCATGGCCGCGCATCTCTTCCAGCGTCTGGTAGCTCTTCTCGGGGTGCACGACCTGCACCATCTCGACCTTGTCGAACTGGTGCTGGCGGATCATGCCGCGCGTGTCGCGCCCGGCGCTGCCGGCTTCCGAGCGGAAGCACGGGCTGTGCGCGGTCAGCTTGATCGGCAGCTGGCTCTCGGCGAGCACGCTCTCGCGTACGGTGTTGGTGAGCGAGATCTCCGAGGTGGAGATCAGGTACTGCTCCGGCTGGTCTTCGTCGCCACCGCGCATGACCCAGAACATGTCTTCGCGGAACTTGGGCAGCTGGCCCGTGCCTTCGAGCACCTCGCGGTTGACGATGTAGGGCGAGTAGCACTCGGTGTAGCCATGCTCGCTGGTCTGAACATCCAGCATGAACTGCGCGAGCGCACGGTGCAGCCTCGCCACCGGGCCGCGCAGGAAGCTGAAGCGCGAGCCCGAGAGCTTGGCGCCGGTGTCGAAATCGAGCCCCAGCGGGGCGCCGAGGTCGACGTGGTCCTTCACCGGGAAGTCGAAGGCCCTCGGCGTGCCCCAGCGGTGCAGCTCCACGTTCGCATGCTCGTCGTTGCCCACCGGCACGCTCTCGTGCGGCAGGTTGGGCACGCTCATCAGCATCTGAGACAGCTCGGCCTGGATCACCTCCAGCCGGTCGGCGCTGGCCTTGAGTTCATCAGCCAGGCCACCCACTTCGGCCATCAGGGCGCTGGTGTCCTGCTTCTGCGCCTTGAGCATGCCGATCTGCTTCGACAGGCTGTTGCGCTTGGCCTGCAGGTCTTCGGTGCGCGTCTGGATGGCCTTGCGCTCAGTCTCCAGCGACTGGAAGCGCTCGACATCGAGGAAGGGCTGAGGCGTCTTGCGCTTCTCGAGCGTCCTGACGACGAGGTCGAGGTCTTTGCGGAGCAGGGTGATGTCAAGCATGGTCGGGCGATTCTAGGAGTGGCTTACTTCAGACCTTTCGGCAGCGGGAACTGCACAGTCTCTTCGACCCCGTCCATCTTGCGCACCGACACCGCCCCCAGCGCCTTCAGGCGGGTGATCACCTGCTGCACGAGGATGTCGGGCGCCGAGGCGCCCGCGGTGAGGCCGACGCGGCGCTTGCCGTCGAACCACTCGGGCTTCAGGTCTTCCGGCTGGTCGACCATGTAGGCATCGGCACCCAGGCGCTCGCCGAGCTCGCGAAGGCGGTTGCTGTTGCTGCTGGTGGGGCTGCCCACGACGATCAGCACGTCGACCTGCGGGGCCAGCACCTTCACCGCGTCTTGCCGGTTCTGCGTGGCGTAGCAGATGTCCTGCTGCTTGGGCTCGCGCACGCTGGGGAATCGGCGCTTCACGGCGGCCAGGATCTCGGCCGCGTCGTCGACCGACAGCGTGGTCTGCGTCACCACGGCCAGCTTGTCGCTCTGCGCGACCTGCACACGATCGACGTCATCCACATCCTCGACGAGGTAGATGCCTTCGGTGAGCTGCCCCATCGTGCCTTCGACCTCGGGGTGGCCCTTGTGGCCGATCATGATGAAGTCGTAGCCCTCCTTGTGGAGCTTGGCAACCTCCACGTGCACCTTGGTGACGAGCGGGCAGGTCGCATCGAAGATCGAGAAGCCGCGCTCCTGCGCCTCGCGCCGAACCGCCTGCGACACGCCGTGCGCGCTGAAGACGAGGGTGGCCCCCTTGGGCACTTCGGCCAGGTCCTCGATGAAGATCGCGCCCTTGGCCTTCAGGTCGTTGACGACGTAGGTGTTGTGCACGATCTCGTGGCGGACGTAGATCGGCGCGCCGAACTTGGCGATGGCGCGCTCGACGATCTCGATCGCCCGGTCCACCCCCGCACAGAAGCCACGCGGCTCGGCCAGCAGCACTTCGTCCAGCATCACAGCACCCCGATCAGTTGGACTTCGAAGGTGACCGGCTGGCCGGCGAGCGGGTGGTTGAAGTCGAAGAGCAGCCAGTCGGGCCCCACGTCGCGCACCACGCCGGCATAGCTCCCCTGCCCATCGGGCGTGGGGAACTGCACCACGTCGCCCACGCTGTAGCGCTCGTCAGGGTCGCCCAGCTCGTGCATCAGCGAAAGCTTCACCCGCTGCAGCATCTCGGGGTTGCGCTCGCCGAAGGCTTCTCCCGGGGCCAGCTGGAACGAGGTGCGCGTGCCCTCGGGCAGGCCCAGCAGCTTCGCTTCCATCGCCGGCGCGAGCTGGCCCGAGCCGAGCGACAGCGTCGCCGGCTTGTCGTTGAAGGTGTTGATGACGTCGGCGCCGTCGGGCCCGCTGAGGCGGTAGTGCAGGGTCAGGAAGGAGCCCTGCTGAACAGTTTGGGATGCTGGGTTCACGGTGACGGCCCCCCGGAATGGCGAGGGAATGTGTGGGGGAGTACGAATAGACTGCCGCGAATTTTAGTTGGCACCCCCACATGGCTCTGAAAGACCTTCCGCCGGACGCCCGGCCGCGCGAAAAGCTGCTGGCCCGCGGCCCCGACGCCCTGGCCGACGCCGAACTCATCGCCCTGCTGCTGCGCACCGGCGTCAAGGGCCTTTCGGTGCTGCAACTGGCGCAGCAGATGCTCACCGAATTCGGCGGCCTCTCCGGCCTGCTGCAGGCCGAACCGGCGGACCTCAAGCGCATCAAGGGCCTGGGCCCCGCCAAGCGCGCCGAGATGAGCGCCGTGCTGGAGCTCGCGCGACGTTCCTTGTCGCAAGAGCTGATGCAGCGCCCGGTCTTCGACTCGCCCACGAAGGTGAAGGACTACTTGCGGCTGCAGATCGGCGGCAAGCCGCACGAGGTCTTCGTGGTGCTCTTCCTCGACGCGCAGAACCGGCTCATCCGCGCGGAAGAGATGTTCCGCGGCACGCTCACGCAGACGAGCGTGTACCCACGTGAAGTGCTGAAGCGAGCGCTCGACCTCGGCGCCGCCGCCGTGCTGCTGGCCCACAACCACCCCTCGGGTGCGGCCGAACCCTCCCGCGCCGATGAATTTCTCACGCAGACGCTGGGCAAGGCCCTGGCGATCATCGACGTGCGCGTGCTCGACCACCTGGTGGTCAGCCAGGCGGAGGTGGTCTCGTTCGCCGAGCGTGGCCTGATCTGACCGATTCAGGGCCGCGTCCCCCGTTCATGGGACGGCCTGCAGCGAGTCCGTGTAACCGTGACATGCGTCCTTTCCCCTGGCTAACGCGACTTCTACAGTGAAGACACGTTGTTCGACGGAGTGGGACATGAACACGAATACCGTTCTCTGGGCCTCGGGCGTGGTGCTCGTGCTGATCACCTTCGCCCAGTGGGTCTTGCTTCGCTCGCGTTACCTCGACGGCCTCACCAAGCAGCGCGCCCGACATGCGCAGCAGATGCAGACAGCCGGCCAGCACATCGAGCAGGCCAAGCGCCAAATCGCGCAGTTGCAACTCGACCTCGGCACTGCACGCTCGCAGCTGGCCCGCCATGTCGCCCGCCATAGCCTGGTCGCCGCGCCGACCAGCCCTGCAGCGAATGCAGCGCAGGCACGCCAGGACGCCGGTGTGGCCGCCAAGCGTGGCGAGCCCTTCGATGGCTTCGCCGACACCCTGCCGTCGCTGCAGTACCCGCACGACGCAGGCGCTTTGCTCGCCACATACCCGGGCCGCCGATAGCCCCGCCCGCGGGCGCTAAAGTGGCCCGCATGAGCACCCGCCGCACCTCTCTCGCCCCGCGCGGCCTGCACTCGCTGTCGGAGCTCAAGACAGCCCTCGACGAGGCCCGCCGCGAGGCCGAGCGACAACAAGCCCTCGAACGCGAGATCGCCGCCCGCGAAAAGCGCGAGCGCGAGCTTTTCGCCATCACCGTCGGCCCCGTGCAGCCGCTGCGCCCCACCGGCCGGGCCCGCCAGGCGCGCGCCCTGCCCTCGCCCGAGCCCCGCCAGCGGCAACGTGACGAGCGCGAAGCGCTGCGCGAATCGCTGTCGGATGAGTTCAACGTCGACACGCTGCTCGAAACGGACGAGACGCTCTCCTTCCGCCGCCCCGAGATCGGCCTCGACGTGGTGCGCAAGCTGCGCCGCGGCGGCTGGGCCATCCAGGGGCAGATCGACCTGCACGGCCTGCGGCGCGACCCGGCGCGGGTGAAGCTCAATGCCTTCATCCGCGACGCGGCCGAGCAGGGCCTGCGCTGCGTGCGCGTGGTGCACGGCAAGGGCCTGGGCTCGCCGGGCCGCGAGCCGGTGCTGAAGGCACGCGTGCGCAGCTGGCTGGTGCAGAAGAACGAGGTGCTGGCCTTCGTGCAGGCGCGGCCGGCCGAGGGTGGGAGCGGGGCGCTGGTGGTGCTGCTGAAGGCGGCCTGACGACGCTCACGCGCCGGGCCGCCCCAAGCCGGCGACGCCCCTTGGGGGCAGGAGCGCAGCGACTGGGGGCTAGATATTTCGCATCCAGTCGGCGGTCTTGAAGAAGGCTTCCTTGAGGCGAGCAATCAGCGCGTCGTCGAAACCCTGTTCGTGCATCGCCTGCACCATGCACGCCATCCACTGGTCGCGCACCTTGATGCCGATGGCGAACGGCAGGTGCCGTGCGCGCAGCATCGGGTGGCCGAAGCGGTCGGTGTAGTGCGACGGGCCGCCCAGCCAGCCGCAGAGGAACCAGAACAGCTTGTCGCGCGAGCCTTCGGTCGTGGTCGGGTGCAGGGCGCGCAGCTCGGCGTAGGCCGGCTCCAGGTCCATCAGGTCGTAGAAGCGGTCGACGAGCGCTCGCACGGCGGCTTCGCCGCCCACCCGCTCGTAGGCGGTCTGGGTGTGTTCGGTCACGGGAATCGGGGACAGGAGATCAGGAATCGCAGAGTTTGCCTGCGATGGCGGCGATGCCCTTGGCGGCGTCGCACCCCGGCAGGATCTCGAGCAGCAGCTGGCGCTTCTGCACCGCCTCGCGCACCGACTTGTCGGTGGGAATCTCCCCCAGCAGGTCGAGCTTCACCGGGCCCTTGCCTTCAGGCAGGCTGGGCGACACGAAGCGGTCGACCACCTGCTGCAGCTGGCCGCGGATCACACGGCCTTCCCCCGCCTTGCCCACCTGGTTGACGATGAGCGAGATGTGGGTGCGCTGCTGCTGCGTGGCGAGCACCTTCACCGTGGCGTAGGCATCGGTGAGCGAGGTCGGCTCGGGGGTGGCGACCACGAGCACGTCGGTCGCGAGCGACACCGCAAAGAGCACCACGTCGGAGATGCCGGCGCCGGTGTCGAGCAGCACCCGGTCGTAGCGCGGCGTCACGGTCTCGATGATCTTGAGCAGCTGGTCACGCACCTCGGTCGTGAGCCGCGAATATTCGACCAGGCCCGAGCCGGCCAGCAGCACGGAGAAGCCGCCCGGCGCGGGCAGGATCGCGTCTTCCAGCTTGGCCTTGCCGGTGAACACGTCGTGCAGCGTGATCTTCGGGAACAGGTTGAGCACCACGTCGAGGTTGGCCAGGCCCAGGTCGGCGTCGAGCACCAGCACCCGCTCGCCGCGGCGGGCCAGCGCAGCGGCCAGGTTGGCCGACACGAAGGTCTTGCCCACGCCGCCCTTGCCGCTCGTCACGGCCAGGATGCGTGCCCCACGCCCGGAGGCCGGGGCAGCGGTGGGTTGCGATGCGGGGGTGTTCATGGGGTGGTGTTGTTATTCGATGTCCTGGAACTGAGACACACCGAACAGCAGCCCCTTTTCTTCGGCCGTGACCAGCGAGACTGGAGGCATTTCGAGGCAGGCCCGGTTGCGACCCTCGGTCTTGGCGCGGTAGAGCTGCTGGTCGGCACGCTCGATCCACAGCGGTGCCGAGGAGCGCACCCACTGCGGCGCAAAGGCACCGCCCAGGCTGATGGTGATGTTGATCGACTCGGTCAGCCCGATGGCCACCGGCTTGCGCTCCACCTTGCCGCGGATGCGCTCGGCCACCGTCTGGCCGAAGGCCGGCGGGCAGTTGGGCAGGATGATCGCGAACTCTTCGCCGCCCAGGCGCGCCACCGTGTCCATCGGGCGCACACATTCGTTGAGCGACTGGGCGACCGACTGGATGACCAGGTCGCCGGCGGCGTGGCCGTGGGTGTCGTTCACCGCCTTGAAGCGGTCGATGTCGGCAATCAGCACCAGTGCCGGCTCGCCGGCTCGCGCCACGCGGTCGATCTCGCGGGCGAGTGCCAGCTCGAACTGCCGGCGATTCGCCAGGCCCGTCAGCGGGTCGCGGCTCGACAGGTTGCACAGCGCATCGATCACCGCCTGAAGCCAGGCGGCCTGGCCCACTTCATCCCGCTCGGGCAGCACATGCCCCGATTGAGACAGCAACTGCAACGCCGCTCCCAGCTTCAGCTGGGAGTGCTCCGGGGTTGCAGGGGTGGAAGCCACGTTGTACTAAGGGTTGTCGGGCAGTCTACTGCGCCCTCACGGGCGGCCAAGGGGGAGATACGGGGTGAAGCCGTGCCAACTTGGACCTTTCCAGGCGCTCAAGCCGCCCAGACTTCAGGCCGATAAGACCCGCAGAACCGGGCTCGCCGACCCTCCGGCGCATGCACACGACCAGGACAAGCTTCACCGATATGAGCGCCGCCGCCTCCCCTGCCGAACTCGCCGCCCTGCGCAACGCCGTTCCCGTCGGCTTGGCCGACCGCGCCGACCAGGAGTTCACCTTCAGCAGCGCCGACTTCGACCGCGTGCGGCAGCTGATCTACCAGCACGCCGGCATCAGCCTTCATGCCGGCAAGCAGGCCATGGTCTACAGCCGCCTGTCGCGCCGCCTGCGCGAGACGAGCCAGCGCTCCTTCAGCCAGTACCTGCAGTCGCTCGAAGGCCTGGCGCCCTCTCACCCCGAGTGGCAGGAGTTCGTGAACTGCCTCACGACCAACCTCACCTCCTTCTTCCGCGAGGAGCATCACTTCCAGATGCTCGCGACCGAACTCAAGGCCCGTGCCGGCCAGAGCGTGCGCATCTGGTGCAACGCGGCCTCCACCGGTGAAGAGCCCTACTCGCTCGCGATGACCTGCCTGGAGAACATGCCGGCCGGCTCGGTGAAGATCCTGGCCAGCGACATCGACACCAAGGTGCTCGCCACCGCCGGCCGCGGTGTCTACAACGCCGATGCGCGCGGCCTCTCGCCCGAGCGCCTGCGCGCCCACTTCCTGCGCGGCAAGGGCGCCAACAGCGGCTCGATCCGCGTGAAGCCGGAGCTGGCCCGCCTGATCGAGTTCCGCACGCACAACCTGATGGAAGCGCGCTGGCAGCTCGGCGAGCCCTTCGACATCGTCTTCTGCCGCAACGTGATGATCTATTTCGATGCGCCCACGCAGCGCAAGGTGCTCGAGCGCATCCACGGCGTGATGAAACCCAAGAGCCTGCTGTTCGTGGGCCATTCCGAGAACTTCACCGAATCGAAGGACCTCTTCCGCCTGCGCGGCAAGACCGTCTACGAGCGCGTGTGACGCCCTCACTCAAGCCCACTCAGACGCACACCGATATCGGGACATCATGGCCTTGATCTCTTCCACCCACCCCGCGCCGGGCTCACGCCTGGAGCGGCTGAAGTCGCAGCCCCGCAAGCCCGGCGAGGCTTCGTTCTTCTTCTACGACGCGCACTTCAAGAACGACGCGGTCAAGATCCTGCCCGGCGAGTACTTCGTGCACAACGAAGACATGCTGATCATGACCACGCTCGGCTCGTGCATCGCCGCGTGCATCTACGACCGCAACGCCAAGGTCGGTGGCATGAACCACTTCATGCTGCCCGACGGTGCCGGCGACTCGGGCCGCTACGGCTCGTATGCGATGGAACTGCTCATCAACGAGATGATGAAGCGCGGCGCCAACCGCATGACCATGGAAGCCAAGATCTTCGGTGGTGGCCAGGTGGTGAGCGGCATGACGACGATGAACGTCGGCGAGCGCAACACCAACTTCGTGATGGACTACCTGAAGACCGAGCGCATCCCCATCGTCTCGAAGGACGTGCTCGACGTCTACCCGCGCAAGGTCTGCTTCCTGCCGGGCAGCGGCAAGGCGATGGTCAAGCGCCTGGCACCCACCAACACCGACGCGCTGATCGCGCAGGACCGCGCCGCGGCGCAGAAGGCCGTGCCGGCCTCCACCGGCGGCGGCTCGGTCGATCTGTTCTGACGGGGACAAGGGAGAACAACAACATGCCGAAGACGCGTGTGATCGTGGTGGACGACTCGGCTCTGGTGCGCAGCCTGCTTGCCGAGATCATCAACCGCCAGTCCGACATGGAATGCATCGGTGCGGCCGCCGACCCTCTGGTCGCCCGCGAGATGATCCGCAACCTCAACCCCGACGTCATCACGCTCGACGTCGAGATGCCGCGCATGGACGGCATCGACTTCCTCTCCAAGCTGATGCGCCTGCGGCCGATGCCGGTGGTGATGGTCTCCACGCTGACCGAGCGCGGCGCCGACGTCACGCTGAAGGCCCTGGAGCTCGGCGCGATCGACTTCGTCGCCAAGCCCAAGATCGGTGTGGCCGACGGCCTGCGGCTGCTCGCCGAAGACATCACCGACAAGGTGCGCATCGCCAGCAAGGCCCACATCCGCAAGGCGCCGGTGCCGGCGCCGGCCGTGCCCGGCGCGCCCGCCCCGGCCCGCCCCGCGGTGAACACGAGCCCGCTCGGCCGCCTGTCGACCGAGAAGATCATCTTCATCGGGGCCTCCACCGGCGGCACCGAAGCCACCAAGGAAGTCCTGATCAACCTGCCGCCCGACTGTCCCGCCGTCGTGATCACGCAGCACATGCCGCCCGGCTTCACCAGGAGCTACGCGGCGCGCCTCGACGGCCTGTGCAAGATCCGCGTCGCCGAAGCGCGCGATGGCGAGCGCATCCTGCCCGGCCATGCCTACATCGCGCCCGGCGGCTTCCACCTGAGCGTGGAGCGCAGCGGCGCCAACTACATCGCCCGGGTGCAGGACGGCGACCCGGTCAACCGCCACAAGCCCTCGGTCGAGGTGCTGTTCCGCTCGGCCGCGCGCGTGGTCGGCCCCAACGCGCTGGGCATCATGCTCACCGGCATGGGCGGCGACGGCGCACGCGCCATGAAGGAAATGCGTGACGCGGGCAGCTACAACTACGTGCAGGACGAAGCCTCGTGCGTGGTGTTCGGCATGCCGCGCGAAGCGATCAATGCCGGTGCAGCGCACGAAGTGCTGCCGCTGAACCAGATCGCCGGCAAGCTCATCGAGCGCCTGCGCAGCACCGCCGGCATGTCGACCAACCGCGTCTGACGGGGGTCAGTCGGCGAGAAAGAGGGCCTGCAGGTCCGAGAGGAAATCGAAGCCTCGGGCCGTGGGCCACACACGGGTGAAGTCGCGCTCGATGAAGCCGCGCTGCTGGGCGTCGTCCAACTGCTTCGCGATGCTGGACAGCGGCAGGCCGGTGCGTTCGGTGAAGCGCGTGAGCTCGAAGCCATCGCGCAGGCGCAGCGCGTTGAGCATGAACTCGAAGGCTAGTGCGTCGCGCTTCACCTCTTCGTCGTTCGACACGGCGAGGCCCTGTGCCGCTTTTTCCATGTAGGTCTGCGGCTCGCGCCAACGCACCTGGCGCACCACGCGGTGGGGGAAGCTCAGCTTGCTGTGGGCGCCGGCGCCGATGCCCAGGTAGTCGCCGAACTGCCAGTAGTTGAGGTTGTGCTGGCAGTGGTGGCCACGCTGCGCGAAGGCCGAGACTTCGTAACGCGAGAGCCCGGCGGCGCCAGTCTGCTCGGCGATGAGGTCGAGCATGTCGAAGGCGGTGTCGTCGTCAGGCAAGGATGACGCACCCGAGGGCGGGTGCTTGGCGAACCAGGTGTTGGCCTCGATCGTCAGGTGGTAGATCGACAGGTGCGGTGGACCGAATGCCAGCGCCTGCGACAGGTCGTCGCGCAGCTCGGCCAGCGTCTGGCCGGGCAGCGCGTACATCAGGTCGAGGTTGAAGGTGTCGAAGGTGTCCTTGGCTTCTTCCACCGCGGCCTTCGCCTGGGCTGCATCGTGCACACGCCCGATGGCCTGGAGCTTCTCGTCGTTGAAGCTTTGCACGCCGATCGACAGGCGGGTGACACCGGCTTGTCGATAACCGCGGAAGCGGTCGCGTTCGAAGGTGCCCGGGTTGGCTTCGAGCGTGATTTCGCAGCCCGGCTCCAGCGGCAGGCGGGCGCGCACGTCGGCGATCAGCTCGCCGATGGCGTCAGGTGAAAACAGGCTCGGCGTGCCACCGCCGATGAAGACGCTGTGGATGCGGCGGCCCCAGATGAAGGGCAGCGCGGCTTCGAGATCGGTGCGCAGCGCGGCGAGATACGCCGCTTCCTGCAAACCGCCTTTCTGCTCATGCGAGTTGAAGTCGCAATACGGGCACTTCTTGAGGCACCACGGCAGGTGCACGTAGAGCGACAAGGGCGGGAGCGCGCCGAGGTTCATCACGCCGGGGCGCATGTAGCGCGCGACCAAGTCGTCGGTGCGGCCCGCGCCGGCCGGCGCGATCGGGATGTCAGCCAAGGTGCCAGACCTCGCGCATCAGTGCGAGCATTTGCTGCGACGCGATCGCGCGGTGGCTGTGCGCGTTCTTGGTCACCGCATCGAGCTCGGCGACGCTCTTGCCCAACGCGGGGATGAACATCAACGGGTCGTAGCCGAAGCCGCTTTCGCCGCGCAGCTCGTGCAGCACTTCGCCATCCCAGCGGCCAAAGGCGATCAGCGGCTCGGGGTCGTCGGCCGAACGCACCGCGACGAGCGCGCTGACGAAGCGAGCCCGGCGGTCGTCGTGCGACGCCATCTGCTCCAGCAAGACGCGGTTGTTCTCGTCGTCATGCTTGGGTCGACCGAAGAGCGTGGCGTACCGCGCCGACAGCACACCGGGCGATCCGCCCAGCGCGTCGACACACAAACCCGAGTCGTCCGCAATCGCAGCCGACCTGGCGTGGGCCGCCGCGTGGCGTGCCTTCTCCAGCGCGTTCTCGACGAAGGTGACGTGCGGCTCCTCCGCTTCGGGAATGCCGAGGCTGCCTTGCGTCACGAGTTCGAGGCCGAGCGGCGCAAACAGCGTTTGCAGCTCAACCAGCTTCTTGGCGTTGTTCGACGCCAGCACCAGGCGCATGGCTCAGCTTTCGAGCGCGGCGCGCTGCGCAGCCACGAGTTCGCGGATGCCCTTGTCGGCGAGGGCCAGCAGCTTGTCCATGTCGGAACGCGTGAAGGCCGCGCCTTCGGCCGTGCCCTGCACTTCGACGAAGCTGCCGGCAGCGGTCATCACCACGTTCATGTCGGTGTCGCAGGCCGAGTCTTCGATGTATTCCAGATCGAGCAGCGGCGTGCCTTCGACGATGCCCACCGAGATGGCTGCCACCGCTTCGCGGATCGGCGACTCGACCAGCAGGCCCTGCTTCTGAAGCCACTTCACCGCATCGGCCGCCGCCACGTAGGCGCCGGTGATCGCCGCGGTGCGCGTACCGCCATCGGCCTGCAGCACGTCGCAGTCGAGGTGGATGGTGCGCTCGCCGAGCTTCTTCAGGTCGAACACACAGCGCAGCGAACGGCCGATGAGGCGCTGGATCTCCTGCGTGCGACCGCTCTGCTTGCCACGCGCTGCTTCGCGGTCACCGCGGGTGTGCGTCGCGCGTGGCAGCATGCCGTACTCGGCGGTCACCCAGCCTTCGCCACTGCCGCGCTTGTGCGGCGGGACCTTCTCTTCGACCGAGGCGGTGCAGAGCACTTTGGTGTCGCCGAAGGCGATCAGCACGGAGCCCTCGGCGTGCTTGGTGTAGCCGCGGGTGATGGTGACGGGGCGCAGAGAGTCTGCGGCCCGGTTCTGAGTGCGTTGGAATGTCATGGCCCGTATTGTCGGCGATGGCCGACTTGGGCTCGCCTTCAGGACTTCTTCTGCGACGAACGCCGAATGGCTTCGTTGATTTCGCGGATCGAGCGCTCGATCTCCGCTTCGTCGAGCTCGTCGGGCGGCTCCTGGCCCAGCACGCTGGCCTGGATGGTCGAGGCAAACACCTCTTCGCCCAGGGTCTGCGTCGAGATGCCGGAGTTGCTGTCGCCGTCTTCGGCCGATTCCCACTCGACCGCCAGCACCGAGACGTTGTCGCTCTTCGGGCCGCCGTTGCGCAGGGCCTGCTCGACGAGCTCGGGCACGGCGTCGGAGATGGTGTTGCGCGCGAGCTGGTCGGTGATCTCGGCGTCGCTCACGGTGCCCCAGAGGCCGTCGGAGCACAGCAGCAGGCGGTCACCGGCCTGCAGCATGAGCGGGCCGACGGTGTCGACCACCGGCTTGCCGGGGCTGCCCAGGCAGGTGAAGAGCACGTTGCGGTTGAAGCGCTCGCCCATGGGCACGACGTGGCTCATGGTCTCCTGCAGCTCGGAATACGAGTGATCCCGGGTGCGCGCCACGAGCTTCTCGCCGCGCACAAGATAGAGCCGCGAATCGCCGCAGTGCGCCCAGTAAGCCATGTTGCCCTGCAGGACGCAGGCGACGACGGTGGTGCGCGGGGTGTCGATCAGCGCCTTCTGGGTGGCGTAGCGCAGCAGCTGGTGGTGGCCGGCAATGATGGCTTCGTGCAGAAAGCGCATCGGCTCCTTCAGCGTCGGCTTCGCGTCCCGCTGGAACATCGCGGCCAGGGTCTGCAGTGCGAGCTGAGAAGCGACTTCGCCTTCCGGGTGCCCGCCCATGCCGTCTGCCAGCGCGAAGAGCCCGGAATCGCGCGTGTAGCAGTAGCCCATGCGGTCTTCGTTCTTCTCGCGGCCGCCTTTGCGGCTGACCTGGTAGACGCTGAATCGCATCGGGGTTTAGGCCTTCGCGCCGGTGGTGAGGTTTTCGAGTTGCAGCTTCAGGCGTTCGCTGAAGCTGAGCTTGGTATAGCGGCGCTCGGTCTCGCGCGCCAGTTCCTTCTGCAACGAGAACACGCTCTGGGGGCGAGAGAGCGGATCGAGCGACATGCACCACTCGGTGACTTCGATCAGGTTGTCGGAGTAGACGTTGCGCAGGCGCGAGAGGCTGAGCGCCAGGCGGTCCTTCTCGATGCGCTGGGGCGCGTCGTTGGGTGGGTAGCCCTGCATGCAGGCGTAGATGCAGGCGCCGACCGCGTAGATGTCGGTCCAAGGGCCGAGCGTGCCATCGCGGCGGTACATCTCGGGGGCCGCAAAACCCGGCGTGTACATCGGACGGATGAAGTTGCCTTCCTTGCTCAGCACCTCGCGCGCAGCGCCGAAGTCGAGCAGCACGGCCTTGTTTTCATTGGTGATGAAGATGTTGGCCGGCTTGATGTCCAGGTGCAGCATCTTGTGCTGGTGCACGATGCGCAGGCCACGCAGGATCTCGTCGAAGAGGCTGCGGATGGTGGACTCGCGGAAGACCTTGTCGCGCTTCAGGTCGCGGGCGGTGACGATGAAGTCCTGCAGGGTGTCACCCTGCAGGTAGTTCATCACCATGTAGACGGTGTCGTTCTCGCGGAAGAAGTTGAGCACCGAGACGACGCTCGGGTGCGAGATCTGCGCGAGGTTGCGGCCTTCTTCGAAGAAGCTCTTCAGGCCCAGGCGGTAGAGGGGCTGCTTCTCGGGTTTGACCCGCGGCATCAGTTCGCCGGGCGCACGCTCCGCAAGAGAAGACGGCAGGTATTCCTTGACGGCCACGAGGTGACGATCGGAATCCTCTGCAAGGTACACGACGCCGAAGCCGCCGGCTGCCAGTTTCTTGATGATCTGGTACCCGCCGACCACGGTGCCCGAGGGCAATGGCGCAGGTTTCGGCTTTGACATAATCTCTTTTTGCAATGCGATAAGTCGAATGCCAGTCTACAGCATGACCGGGTACGCAAGCGCCACCGCCGGGGCGCAATCTGCGACAGAAGCCACAGGGGCCACCGAGGCTTCCAGCGCCCGATCCGGGCCCTCTTCGGCAGCAAGCGTGACGGTCGAGATCCGCTCCGTCAATGGTCGATTTCTCGACCTGGGCTTTCGACTTCCAGATGAGTTCCGCTCGTTGGAACCGGCCCTGCGCGACCTGATCACCGGCGCCTTCCGCCGCGGGAAGATCGAGCTTCGTCTGAACACGAAGACCGAGGCCGACACGGCTTGGCCGTCGCCCCAGCCGGAACAGCTCAACCGCCTCTCGCGGCTGGAAAGCACCATCCAGGGCTGGCTGCCAAAGGCGCAAAACCTGTCGGTGCACGAGGTCATGCAATGGTGCAAGGGTGGCACGGCGACCGAGAAGCTCGACGATGTGGCCCTCGAAGCCGCCCGCCAGTGCATCGCCGGCCTGCGCGATGCCCGCAAGCGCGAAGGCGACAAGCTGGTCGCCGTGCTGATGGAGCGCGTGACCAGCCTGCGCGAGCTGGCGGCCAAGGCGGAGCCGCTGATCCCTGCCGTCGTGCAGCGCCTGCAGCAGCGTTTCGTCGAGCGTTGGCAGGAAGCGCTGGCCGCCACCGGCGGCGGCCAGGGCGTCTCGCAGGAAGCCCTGCAGGAGCGCGCCCTCAACGAGGCTGCCGCCTACGCCATCCGCATCGACGTGGCCGAAGAGCTGGCCCGACTGCGTGCGCACCTGGACGAGATTGCCCGCTTGCTCAAGGCCGGGGGCGAGGTCGGCAAGCGCCTGGACTTCTTGATACAGGAGTTGCTGCGCGAAGCCAACACGCTCGGATCCAAATCTTCCACGCTGGAACTCACGAATATCTCGGTTGAAATGAAAGTCCTGATCGAACAGCTGCGCGAGCAGGTCCAGAATCTCGAGTGATGGCTCAAGCGATGGAATACCCCGGCAACCTCTTCGTGGTGGCGGCGCCCAGCGGCGCCGGCAAGTCGAGCCTGGTCAAGGCGCTCCTGGAACTGGATTCGCACCTCGTCGTGTCCATCTCCCACACGACCCGCCCACCCCGCGGGCAGGAACAGGAAGGCCGTGAGTACTACTTCATCGACGAAGCGACGTTCGTCGAAAAGATCAAACGCGGTGAATTCCTCGAGCACGCCCTGGTGCACGGGAACCGCTATGGCACCTCGCGGGCGGAGGTGGAAAAGCGCATCGCCGGCGGCGAAGACGTGATCCTGGAGATCGACTACCAAGGCGCCCTGCAGATCAAGCAGATCTTCCCGAACGCGGTGCTGATCTTCATCCTGCCGCCCAGTTGGGACGAGCTGGCCCAGCGCCTGACGCGGCGCGGCGAGGACCAACCCGACTCCATTGCCGAGCGTCTGGCGAATGCCCGCAATGAGGTGGCGCAGGCCAAACACTTCGACTTCGTTATAATCAACGCTCTTTTTGAGACGGCGCTTTTCGAATTGAAAGCCATCGTCCACTCGCAGCGCCTCAAATACGCTGCCCTGCGTCGAAGCAAACCATCTGTCTTCGCCGCCCTGAACCTCGATTGACCCCTCAGCTAGACCCACGGAGTACCGCATGGCCCGCATCACCGTCGAAGACTGCCTGACCAAGATCCCCAACCGCTTCCAGCTGGTGCTCGCCGCAACCTACCGCGCCCGCATGCTGAGCCAGGGCCATGCCCCCAAGATCGAGACCAAGAACAAGCCCGGCGTGACCGCCCTGCGCGAAATCGCCGCCGGCGAAGTGGGTGTCGAGATGCTGCGCAAGGTGCCGGTCTGAGGCACATTCGGCAGGATTGAAGACAACGGCCCTTCGGGGCCGTTTCCATTTGTGGCGTCGGCGGCGATACCCGACGATCCGCGATAAATTCGGGGCATGGCCAGCCCCATCACCTGGATACGCGACGCCGCCACCGGCGTGTCGCGCCGCGCGCGCGAAGCACCGCCGCCGACGGTGAGCGATGCAGCCGCCGCCTCGTTTGCCACGCTGGTCAAGAAACTCGACTACCTCGACGCCGCCGACATCAAGCGTGTGCGCGAAGCCTACCGGTTCGCCGACGAGGCCCACCTGGGCCAGTTCCGCGCGAGCGGCGAGCCCTACATCACCCACCCCATCGCGGTCGCCGGCCTCTGCGCCGACTGGAAGCTCGACGCACAGGCCATCATGGCGGCGCTGATGCACGACGCGATGGAGGACTGCGGCGTCACCAAGGTCGAACTGATCGAGCGATTCGGCGGTGCCACCGCCGACCTGGTCGACGGCCTCACGAAACTGGACAAGATCCAGTTCTCGACCAAGGAAGAGTCGCAGGCCGAATCCTTCCGCAAGATGCTGCTGGCGATGGCGCGCGACGTGCGTGTCATCCTCATCAAGCTCGCCGACCGGCTGCACAACATGCGCACGATGGAGGCGATGGCGGCCAACAAGCGTGTGCGCATTGCGCGCGAGACGCTCGACATATTCGCCCCCATCGCCCACCGCCTGGGCCTGAACCAGACCTACCGCGAGCTGCAGGAGCTGTCGTTTCAGTACCTGAAGCCGTGGCGGCACGCGGCGCTCTCGAAGGCGATCAATCGCGCCCGGGGCTACCGCCGCGACATCGTCGAGCGCATCCAGAAGGAAGTCGAAAAGGCCTTCACCGACACCAAGCAGAAGGTGCAGGTGCACGGCCGCGAGAAGACGCTCTATTCCATCTACGCGAAGATGCGCGACAAGCACCTGACCTTCGCGCAGGTGAACGACATCTTCGGCTTCCGCATCGTCGTCAACACGCTGCCAGAGTGCTATCTCGCCTTGGGCGTGCTGCACCAGCTCTACAAGCCGCTGCCGGGCCGCTTCAAGGACTACATCGCCATCCCCAAGGCCAACGGCTACCAGTCGCTGCACACCACGCTGGTGAGCCCGCTTGGCACGGCGGTCGAGTTCCAGATCCGGACTGAGCCCATGCACGCTGTGGCCGAAAAAGGCATCGCCGCGCACTGGATGTACAAGATCGGCAGCGCCGGCCAGGCGCAGGACGCGCAGCGCCTGGGCGCGCTGTGGCTGCAGTCGCTGGTCGACATCCAGGACGAGACCCGCGACGCGAGCGAGTTCCTCGAGCACGTGAAGATCGATCTCTTCCCGGATGCGGTCTACGTGTTCACGCCCAAGTCCAAGATCATGGCGCTGCCCCGCGGCGCGACGCCCGTCGACTTCGCCTACGCCATCCACTCCGACGTGGGCGACCATTGCGTCGCCGCCAAGGTCAACGGCGACCCGGTGGCCTTGCGCACCGAGCTGCGCAGCGGCGACGTGGTCGAGATCGTCACCGCCCCTGGCGCCCGGCCCAACCCGGGCTGGCTCAACTTCGTGCGCACCGGCCGCGCGCGCTCGAAGATCCGCCACTACCTGAAAAACATGGAGCAGGAAGAGTCGCAGCAGCTTGGCGAGAAGCTGCTGGCGCAGGCCCTGCGCGCCGAGGGCATGACGCTGCCCGAGATCGATCCGAACGACGCCAACGCCACAGCCTTGTGGCAGGCCCTGACGCGCTGGAGCGGCAACCGCACCCGGGCGGACCTGCTCACCGACATCGGCCTGGGGCGCAAGATCGCGATCATCGTGGCCAAGCGCCTGTCGCAGCTGATGCTGGAACGCGGCGCCAAGCCCGACGCGCTCACGCTCACGATGGGCCGCTACGCGGTGCAGGACGACGCCACGCCCAGCCAAGGCCTGGTGGTGATCGACGGCTCCGAAGGCGCGTCGGTGCAGATGGCCACCTGTTGCCGCCCCATCCCCGGCGACGACATCGTGGGCTACCTGGGCCGCGGCGAGGGCCTGCTCGTGCACACCGCCGAATGCAGTGTCGGCAAGCGCCTTTTCGAGCGCGACAGCGAACGCTGGATCACCGTCGATTGGGCCGAAGAGCCGGTTCGTTCCTTCGAAACCAGCATCACCATCCTGCTGAAGAACGGCAAGGGCGTGCTGGCCCAGGTGGCGCAGGCGGTGAGTTCGGTCGAAGCCGACATCTCGCACATCGACATGGATGACGAGGCCGCCGCCGAGACCACCGAGTTGCGTCTGCTCATCAGCGTGCGCGACCGGCAGCACCTGGCCGACGTGATGCGCACGCTGCGCCGGGCACCCGCCGTGCTGAAGGTGCTGCGTCTGAAGCCCTGATCAGCCCTTCAGCTCAGGCTTCGGGTACGCGACCTCCACCACTTCCAGCTTCTCCAGTCCACCCGGTGTGACGAGCGACACCTCGTCGCCCACCCTTGCCTTCAGCAAGGCCCGTGCGATAGGCGCGACCCAGCTCACCTCTCCCTTGAGGTTGTCGGCCTCGTCGATGCCCTTGATGGTGATCGTGCGTTCGTCGCCGGCTTCGTTGGCATAGGTCACCGTGGCGCCGAAGAAGATCTGGTCGTTGCCGAAATGTGCTGACGGGTCGGCCACCTCGGCAACGTCGAGCCGCTTGGTGAGGAAGCGGATGCGCCGGTCGATCTCGCGCAGCCGCTTCTTGCCGTAGAGGTAGTCTCCGTTCTCGGAACGGTCGCCGTTTTTCGCCGCCCACGACACCACCTCCACGACCTTTGGCCGCTCCACGTCGAGCAGCGTCATCAGCTCCTCCCGCAGGCGCCTGTACCCCTCGGGCGTGACGTAGTTCTTCGTGCCGGCCGGCAGCGGCGGCAGGCCGGGGCTGTCGTCATCGTCGTCGTCGCCTTCCGGCTCCTTGGTGAAGGCCTTGTTCATGTGCTGCAGCTGGCGGGTCTTTCCGGACTCATGAGACAGGATTCTGCCGCTCCACCAAGCCCCCGCGGCGCGGTCGTCGAGATCGCCAACAACGGGTACGAAGCGATCGACGCCTTGACGGATCCCCCTCTTTCGACGCGGTGCTGATGGACGTCCAGACCCCCGTCAGCCTTCTACAAAGAGGATCAGTCTCTCTTGCGGGTCAACCGGAAGACGATGACCACGATGCCGGCATACACGGGCAACAGCAGGTAAAAGAGCCGGTTCGGCACGAACACGAACTCGCCCGTGCTGCGCGTTTCAAGAAGCGCTTCCACTCCGACCAGGAAGAAGATCCAAGGCAGCGCAATGGCGAGGAAGCGAATGAAGGAGTGCATGGCGCGACACGGGATGTAGAACCGGTGTGCGAATGTTCGCAGAGACCGCCCAAAGTGGAAACCACGGAAACAAGTGTCTCGCGGGGGACGCACAAAGAAAAACGCCCTAGAGGTCAGACCTCTAAGGCGTTGTTCTAGAACGGTGTGTTCTGGCGCGGCTGGCAGGATTCGAACCCACGACCCCTTGGTTCGTAGCCAAGTACTCTATCCAACTGAGCTACAGCCGCGAAGCCTTGAACTATAACACCAACTCGGGGCCCGTCTACAAACCCGCAGCTTCGCGGTAGCAGGAGGCTGCACGTTCCACATCGGACTGCTGCTCCGCGAGCTTGGCCAGCAATAGCCACGCACGGCGGCGGGACGCCGTTTGAAGCGCAGGTGCAGTGGCCGCCTGCTCGAGCAGAAGCCGAGCCTTGCCCCACAGACCACGCTCGGCGAGAGCGCAGCCCACGGCATAGGCGACGGCCGCCTCTCGCGGGTGGGCTTGGGCCGAGGCCTCCAGGCGCGCCAGCCAATCCGGTGTGAGTCCGTCCATGCAGGCCACCAGACCATCGGCGAGCGCCACACGCTCGTCTTCGGTGAAATCGGCCAGGCGGTCCCAGAAGGGCCGCAGCCACGCGCGACCCTCGGTCTGTGCGCCAAATGCCGCCAGGCGTTCAGCGGCCCGCCCTGCCACCAGCGGGTCACGGCGGTCGGCCACGTCGAGCGCGAACCATGTGCGGCGCACCTGGTCGGCGTCACGGGCGCCATCAAGCGACTCGAATGCGAGGGAACGCAGCAGGCCCTGTGCGGCCGCCTTGGAAAACGCCTGGTGCTTGGCCAGCAAGCGCGCCGTCTTCAAAGCTTCATGGGGCTGCTGCGCGAGGCGGCACGCTTGCAGCTTGAGGCGCAGGGCATGCGTGCGGCGGGCCACGCCTGGGGGTAGCACCGCCAGCAAGCTCAGCGCACGTGCGGCATCGCGATCATCGAGCGCCCATTCGGCGGCCAGCAGGCGCGCGCCCTCTTCCGCGGAGCGCGCAGCGCTGCTGCGGCTGCTCAGCTCGAGCGCACGCTCGAGCTCTTCGTCGCGGCGTGCGCGGTCCTGCAGCTTGTGGGCACTTCCCGCGGCGAGCAAATGGCCGAGCACGGTGAACTCGTTGTCTTGGGCCAGGTCGGCGGTTTCGGCCTGGATCAGCAGCGCCCGCTGCGCCGCCTTTTGCGCGCGGCTGTAGCGCCCGCCGAAGAACTGGGCCAGTGCGTCGCGCAGTGCCGCCTGGGCCGTGCGGTCTCGCCGCGCCACGCGCCACTCATGAGCCCTCCGCGGCAGCCCGACGAGCGCGTTCACCGCCTGGAAGATAGTCACGAGCGCAAGGCAGGCAGCCAGCAGCACGAGCAGGAAGAGATTCATCGACACGTCCATGCGCCAGCCGCCCCAGTAGAGCGACACCAGCCCATCGTTGGCGCCGAAGGTCGTCGCGGCCACCACGGCCACCACGAAGAGCAGGACGAACCAGACGACTGCGCGCATGGAAGCGGTCAACGTCCCGCGTTGGCCGCGGCGAGCGCCGCGAGCGTGTCGTCAGGGCGGGGCAGCCCCACCTGGCGGGCGCCTGCGGCCACCTGCTTGAGCAGATCGGAGGCCACGCCGGTGCGGCGCGAGCTGCGGTCGAAATAGCGCTCGAGCGACTGCTGCGCACCTTGCACATCGGTCTGCACGGTGTCGAACTGGCGGCTGAGCACCGCCAGCCGCGCGTTGAGCAGGCGCAGCTTGAGGTTCTCGCGCAGGAAGAAGGCCTGTTCCGGCGCGACGAGCATGGCCTCGGGGTGATCGATGCGGGTCACGCGCACCAGCGTGCGGGTCTCTCCCCAGAGCGTCTGCATGAGGCCGCCCCATTTGTCGGACACGGTGGCCGCCCATCCGGCCGGCGCAGATGCGGGGGCCGACGCGCCGCGTGCCGCGGCCTTGGGCGAACTTGCAGCAGCCTTGGTGTCCTTGCGTGGCTCGGCCTGCGACAGCAACGGCAGCTCGTCGACCAGCCGGATCGCCTCGTCGAGCTTGATCGAGAGTGCCGCGATGTCGGGTACGCCCACGGCCTTCACACGGTCGATGTCGCGCGCAATCGCGCGGCGCACGCCTTCGAGCCGCGGCTGGGCATAACGCGCAAGGCGATCGTCGGCCTGCTTGAGTGCCGCCACCAGCGGCTCGGCGCTGCCAGTGATGGTGGCTTGCTGTTGCGCGACGCGCAGCGCGGAATCGATGTCGACGAGCACGTTCTCATCGCGCGAGCGCGACAGCGACTGGATCAGGTCTTCAAGCTGCGTGCGCTGGATCGCCACTTCGGCCAGGCGCGCTTCGAGCAGCGTGACCTTGGCGGCACTCTCACGCGCGGTCTCGTCGGCACGCTTGGCGAGAAGACGGGCCTCGCCTGACTGCGTCTGGCTGTCCTGCTGGCGACGCACCAGCTCCTGCTCGAGCTTGCGCACACGCTGCTGCGCCGACCACGCGAGCCCGAGGCTCACCGCCACGACGAGGATCAACAGGAGCAGCAGCGCCGGTACCCAGCGGCTGCGGCGCGCCACGGGCGGCGGCGCGACAGGCTCGCTGGCGGCGGTGGGCAGGGGGGCTTGTGTGACATCGCTCACGATGAAATCGATTGTATGCAGGCCACCACGGCCTCAGCGCTGGGGCGGGCTTCGAGCACACGCCCGAAGCCGAGCGTGCGCGCGGTCTGAGTGATGCGCGGGTGGGTGGCGAGCGCCAGCGACGGCGCCCAATCGGCGTCGGGCGCCAGAGACTGCAGGTTGGTGATGGCCTCGGAGCTGCTGAAGAGCCACAGGTGGCCGGACGGTGTCGCGCGTGCATCGTCGAGCAGACCACGCTCCCTGGAAGACAAGGCGGGCAGCGTGCGGCCATACGCGGCCACGAACTCCAGCACCGCGCCCCGCTCGCGCAGCCGCTCGGCCAGCCAGTCCCGGCCGCTCTCGCCTCGCACGATCAGCACCTTGCGGCCCTGCCAGTCGCGCGCTGAGAGCTGCTCCCACAGCGCTTCGGAATCGAACTGGGGCGCGTCGGCCGCCGGCTCCACGATCTGTTGCACGCCGAGCGCACGCAGCACGCGCGTCGTGCCCGGCCCCGGCGAGGCGGCCACCACCACCTCCGGCCAAGCCAGCCCGTCGGGCCTGCCATCGAAGAAGCAGCTCACGGCATTCGGGCTCACGAACACCACCAGCGCCAGCTCGTGCAGGCCTTGCCACGCGCCAGCCAACGCCGCGCCATCCGTGGCGGGCGCGATCTTGATCAAGGGCAGCGCCTCGGCCTGCAAGCCTGCATCACGCAGCAAACGCACCCATTCACCGGCTTGCGCCCTGGGCCGGGTGACGAGCACGCGCATCGGGCTCAGGTCGCTGCGAGATAGACGTCGGCGCCGGCCGCCCGCAGGAGGGCCGCAGCCTCTTCGCCCAGCGCACTGGCCGCGTCGGCGTCGACCACCGACGCCTGCACCGACACCCGCAGCAGCGGACGGGTCGTCGTCTGCCCGTCGCCAAGGGCCGCGCTCAGCTGGAGCTGGTCGCCATGCCACACCGCATGCGCCGCCAGCGGCATGCTGCAGCTGCCCCCCAGGCTGCGCGACACCGCGCGCTCCGCATGGACCGCGAGCCAGGTGGGACGATGGATCAGGTCGGCGAGTTGCGCCCGCAGCGGGCCGGCGTCGGCGAGCACCTCGATGCCGAGCGCGCCCTGCCCCGCGGCCGGCAGCATCTCGGTCGTCTCGAAGGTGGCGCGGATGCGATTGGCCAGGCCCAGACGCTTCAGGCCGGCCGCGGCCAGCACGATCGCGTCGTACTGGCCCTCGTCGAGCTTGCGCAGGCGGGTGTCGAGGTTGCCGCGCAGGGGCTCGATCTGCAGGTCGGGGCGCAGCGCCCTGAGCAGCACCACCCGGCGCAAGCTGGAGGTGCCCACCTTGGCGCCCTGCGGCAGCTCCGCCAGGGAGGCGAACGTGTTCGACACCAGCGCATCGCGCGGATCCTCGCGCTCGAGCACCGCGGCCAGCACGAAGCCGTCGGGCAACTCCATCGGCACGTCCTTCAGCGAATGCACGGCCAGATGGGCGCGGCCTTCCTCGAGCGCCGTTTCCAGCTCCTTGACGAAGAGCCCCTTGCCGCCCACCTTGGAGAGCGTGCGGTCGAGGATCTGGTCGCCGCGCGTGGTCATGCCGAGCAGGCCCACGTCGAGCCCGAAACGCGACTTCAGCAGCGCCTGCACATGCTCGGCCTGCCAGAGGGCGAGACGGCTTTCACGGGTGGCGATCAGGAGTGGAGCAGGGGCGGCGTGCGACATCGGGCGATGCTAGCAGGGGCCCTCTTGCCGCCCCCCGAAAGCGCACCTTGGTAACCCGCAGTAACCCGACAGCCCTTACATTGCGCGCACTCCTCCACTCCTCTTGCAGAGAGCTCCCATGCCCCGCGCCCGTCCCGACGACGACAAGAACCTGCCCCTGGTTGCCGACATCCGCCTGCTCGGGCGCATCCTCGGCGACGTGATTCGCGAGCAGGAGGGCAAACCGGCCTTCGAGTTGATCGAACACGTGCGGCGCCTCTCGGTGGCCTACCGCCTGAAGCACGATGCGCAGGCCGGCAAGGCGCTCGACCGCCTGCTGAAGAACCTCTCGGCCGACCAGACCGTGAGCGTGATCCGCGCCTTCAGCTACTTCAGCCACCTCGCCAACATCGCCGAAGACCGCCACCACGTGCGCCGCCGCGAGCACCACGAGCGCGAAGGCCACCTGCAGGAAGGCTCGCTCGCCATGAGCCTCAACCGCCTGGCCGATGCCGACATCCGCGCCACCGAGATCGCCAAGACGCTCGAGCATGCCTACATCTCGCCGGTGCTCACCGCCCACCCGACCGAAGTGCAGCGCAAGAGCATCCTCGATGCCGAACGCGCCATCGCCGAGCTCGTGAGCCAGCGCGACAAGCTCGGCACCACGCGCGAGCTTGACCAGAACGAAGCGCTGATCCGGGCCCGCGTGACGCAGCTGTGGCAGACGCGCATGCTGCGCTACACCAAGCTCACCGTGGCCGACGAGATCGAGAACGCGCTCAGCTACTACCAGAGCACCTTCCTGCGCCAGATCCCGCGCCTGTACCGCGAGCTGGAGGACGCCCTGCCCGGCCACCCGATCGCGCCCTTCTTCCGCATGGGCAACTGGATCGGCGGCGACCGCGACGGCAACCCCAACGTGAGCGCCGAGACGCTGCAGATGGCGCTGCGCCGCCAGGCCGAGACCGCGCTGCGCTACTACCTGACCGAGGTGCACGAGTTGGGCGCCGAGCTGTCGATCTCGGCCATGCTTTCACCCGTCACGCCCGAGATGCAGGCGCTGGCGGCCGCTTCGCCCGACCAGGGCGCGCACCGCGAAGACGAGCCGTATCGCCGCGCCCTGATCGGCATGTACGCCCGCCTCGCGGCCACGCTGCACGAGCTGACCGGCACCGAAGCGCTGCGCCATGCCGTCGCGCCGCAGTCGCCGTATGCGCAAAGCAGCGAGTTCCTGCGCGACCTGCAGGTGATCGCGACCTCGCTCAAGTCGCACCACGCGCAGGCGCTCATTGCGCCGCGCCTGAAGCCGCTGATGCGTGCGGTGCAGGTGTTCGGCTTCCATCTGGCGACCGTCGACCTGCGGCAAAGCTCCGACAAGCACGAGGCCGTGGTCACCGAGCTGCTGAGCATCGCGCGCATCGAGGCCGACTACGCCGCGCTCGAGGAACCCGCGCGCCGCGAGCTGCTGCTGCGCCTGCTCAACGACGCGCGCCCGCTGCGCGTGCACGGCGCCGAGTACTCCGAGCTGGCCCGAGGCGAGGTGGCCATCTTCGAGACCGCGCTCAAGATGCGCCGCGCCTATGGCCGCGAAGCGCTGCGCCACTACATCATTTCGCACACCGAAGACGTGAGCGACCTGCTGGAGGTGCTGCTCCTCCAGAAGGAAGCCGGCCTGATGCGCGGCACGCTCGATGACTCGGCCAGCTGCGATCTCATCGTCTCGCCGCTCTTCGAGACCATCGGCGACCTGCGCCGCGCCGGCCCGATCATGCGCGACTATTACGCGCTGCCCGGCATCGCGCAGATGATGGTGCGCTCGGGCCGCGAGCAGGACGTGATGCTCGGCTACAGCGACAGCAACAAGGACGGCGGCTCCTTCACCAGCAACTGGGAGCTCTACCGCGCCGAGACCACACTGGTGAAGCTCTTCGACGAGCTCAAGCAGGAACACGGCATCGTGCTGCGCCTCTTCCACGGCCGCGGCGGCACGGTGGGCCGCGGCGGCGGCCCGAGCTTCCAGGCCATCCTGGCCCAGCCCCCGGGCACGGTGAACGGGCAGATCCGCCTCACCGAGCAGGGCGAGGTCATCAACTCCAAGTACGCCAACCCCGAGATCGGCCTGCGCAACCTCGAGACGCTCGTCGCCGCCACGCTCGAGGCCACGCTGCTGCACCCGACGAAGACGGCGCCCAAGGCCTTCCTCGACGCGGCCGACGCGATCAGCACCGCCAGCATGGCCGCCTACCGCAAGCTCGTGTACGAGACCCCGGGCTTCACCGACTACTTCTTCGCCGCCACGCCCATCCGCGAGATCGCCGAGCTCAACATCGGCTCGCGCCCCGCGTCACGCAAGGCCACGCGCGCGATCGAAGACCTGCGCGCCATTCCCTGGAGCTTCAGCTGGGGCCAGTGCCGTGTGGCGCTGCCGGGCTGGTGCGGCTTCGGCTCGGCGATCAACGCCTTCCTCGGCTCCAACGCGAAGGAACGCAAGGAGCGCCTGCTGTTGCTGCAGCGCATGCACAAGCAGTGGCCCTTCTTCCGCACGCTCTTGTCCAACCTCGACATGGTGCTCGCGAAGACCGACCTCGGCATCGCCGCGCGCTACGTCGAGCTGGTGGAAGACAAGCGCCTGGGCAAGAAGATCTTCGCGGCGATCGAAGCCGAATGGCGCGCCACGTCAGACGCCCTCGGCCTCATCACCGGCGAGAAGAAGCGGCTGGCGACCAACCCCTCGCTCGCGCGCTCGATCGAGCACCGCTTCCCCTACCTCGACCCGCTGAACCATCTGCAGGTCGAGCTGATGCGCCGCTACCGTCAGCAGCGAGACGACGACCCGGCCATCGAACGTGTGAAGCGCGGCATCCACATCTCCATCAACGGGGTCGCCGCCGGCCTGCGCAACACCGGCTGAACACGTCCCTGAGGCCAATTCTGGACGGGCGCATACAAAATCACAAAAGCCCGTGCCACCCGTGGAAATCCCCGAGGTTTCACCGAGAAAAATCAGCTCTTCCGTTCAAGTGAAAGCCTCAGAATCCAAGGAATTATGCACGCGCGTCCACTTTAGAGATGCGCCGGCCAGACCGGTTGGAGACGAGGCAGTTGCATGAGCGGATTCATCCACATCACCCACAAGACGCCCGCGTGGCAGAAGGCGCTGCGCATGGCCTGCGGGCTGGGCATCGTGATCGGGGGCTTCGTCTGGTACGTGCTCAGCGATGAAGGGCTGCCCATGGGCCCCACGGACGCGGCCAACGCCGCGCCCTTCGTCAAGGCCACGCCGCTCCCCGCACCGCCGCCCGTGGCGACGGGCACCGATCAGGCCGACGCCGACCGCGCACACGCCGACGCGCGCCTGGCCGCAGCCGCCGCCCGGCTCGGGCAGGACGAGCACGAGGACGACTACGCCACCCGGAATGCCGGCGTCGACGTGCGGCGCCTCACGCTGCAGCGCCACCAGACGGCGCGCAGCTTCCTGAGCGAAGTGCTCGTCACGCCCGGCCCGCAGTCGGGCTTCGTCGTGACCGACGTGCAGCCCGACAGCCGCTACGAACGCATGGGCCTGAAGCGCGGCGACGTGATCTACACGCTCGACACCCCCGGCACGCCCGCCATCGACGAGAACTCGATGGTCGCGCTGATGCAGCAGTCCGAGCTGTCGCTCGAGGTCTACCGCAACGGCACGCTGACGCGCCTGCACACCAACCTGGCCCACGTGGAGAACGGCGATGCCCTCCCCGCGCCCTGACGCCCCCTCGCAGCGTGCCGAGACCGCACCGCGCCGGTCGCAGGTGTACGTCTACGCCGACGGCTTCATGTTCTCGTGCGACGGCATGGTGGCGCCGCGCACCGAGCGCTACACCGCGACGATGCTCTTTGCCACTTCCGATGAGCCGATCGAGATCGAAGTCGGCGGCCAGCGCGAGCGGGCCGAGATCGCCGTGCTCAAGCCCTTCGTGCCCAAGTCGCTGCATTCGCCGCACCAGGCCTTCGTGAGCATCGGCATCAACCCCATGCACCCCGGCTACCGCGCCTTCACCCGCATGGCCGCGCCGGGCTTTGCCGCCATGCCCAGAAGCCTCTTTCCGCAGCTGGCGCCGCGCCTGCACGCCCTGCGCAACGGCGTGCTCGACATGCCCCAGGCACGGCATGTCTTCGAGCAGTGCGTCGAGGCGATCACGCGCCTCTTGCCGCCGCTCCGCCCGCTGGACCCGCGCATCGAGCGCGTGACCGCGCTGCTGGCGCGAGACCACCGCCAGGCGCTGGACACCCTCGCCGACCAGGCCTGCCTGTCGTACTACCGCATGTCGCACCTGTTCTCGCACGAGATGGGGCTGTCGCTGCGGCAATACGTGCTGTCGCTCAAGATCCACGCAGCGGCACGCTGCATCGGGGCCGGCCTGAGCCTGACCGCCACCGCGCACGAAGCGGGGTTCACCGATTCGGCCCACCTCTCGCGCGTGTGGACCAAGGCCTTCGGTGGGCCACCGTCGCACTTCCTCAACGAGCGGCGCTTCGCGATCCAGCCGACACAGGCCGTCAACGCGGCCTTGCAGGAAGCGGCCTAGCTACGAGGCTTCGCACTTTCGCGCAGCAGCTGCCCGACCACGGCCACCGCGATCACCTCGGGCTCCTTGCCCACGATGCCCGGCAGGCCGATCGGGCACACCATGCGATCGATGGCCGCATGCGGCAGGCCGCGCTCTTCCAGGCGGTGGATGAAGCGCTGCCTCTTCGTCCGGGAGCCGATGAGGCCGAAGAAGGTGAAGTCGTTGCGGCGCAGGATGGCCTCGGTGATGCGCAGGTCGAGGTCGTGCTGGTGGGTGAGCACGAGGTAGAAGGCGCCGGGTGGCGCGTGCCGCACTTCCGCTTCGACCGCGTCGACGGCGACCCGGCGGATGTGCCGCGGCCATGGCCCGTCGGCCAGCGCGGGTGGGAAGGCGTCCTCACGCTCGTCGATCCAGTCGACTTGCACCGGCAAGGTGGCCAGCAGCCGGGCGATCGCGCGGCCCACATGGCCCGCGCCGTAGAGCTGCAGATGAAAGCGCGGCGCCTCCTGCGGCCACGCGGCCAGATGCTCGGCATGCAGCCGCTCGAACGACAGTGTGACGGCCCCGCCACAGCACTGGCCGAGCGACGGGCCGAGCGCGTAGTGCACCGATTGCGCCGGCGCCTGGTCCGCCGCCAGCATCTCCCTCGCGCGCGCGATGGCCTGCCACTCGAGGTGGCCGCCGCCGATGGTGCCGGCCACGCAATCACCGGCCACCAGCATGCGCGTGCCCGCCTCGCGCGGCACCGAGCCTTTCGTGTCGCTCACCCGCACCAGCACCGCAGCGCGGCCGGAGGCGAGCCAGGCGAGGGCGTTGTCGCGCAGCAGCTCCATCTCAGCCGGCCTGCACCGCCTGGATCGCGCGCAGGATGGACTCGCTCGTCGCCGGCGCCGTCAGCGGCGGGTCGATCTGGTGGCCCCCGACCGCCGACACCGCATCGCGGATCGCGAAGAACACCGAGAACGGCAACAGCAGCGGCGGCTCGCCCACCGCTTTGCTGCGGTGGATGGTGTCGGCCGGGTTGTCGCCTTCGTAGAGCTTCACGTTGAGCACCGGCGGGCAATCGTTGGCGGTCGGGATCTTGTAGGTGCTGGGCGCATGCGTGGCCAGCAGGCCGGTCTGCGGGTGCCACACCAGCTCTTCGGTGGTGAGCCAGCCCATGCCCTGGATGAACGCGCCTTCGACCTGGCCGATGTCGACCGCCGGGTTGAGCGAGCGGCCCACGTCGTGCAGCAGGTCGGCGCGCAGCAGCCGCCACTCACCCGTGAGCGTGTCCACCAAGACCTCGCTCACGGCAGCGCCGTAGGCGAAATAGAAGAAGGGCTTGCCCTGCATGGTCTCGCGGTTCCAGTGCAGGCCGGGCGTGGCGTAGTGGCCGTCGGACCACAGCTGCACACGTGCCAGATAGGCCTGCGTCACGAGTTCACAGAACGGCACCTCGTGCGGCGCCTTCTTGCCGATGAAGACCTTGTCGTTGGCGAAACGCACCTCGCTCGACTTCACCCCGGCCTCTTCGGCGGCGAACGCGGCGAGCCGCTCGCGGATCTGGCGCGCGGCGTCCTGCGCCGCCTTGCCGTTGAGGTCGCTGCCGGTGGAGGCGGCCGTGGCCGAGGTGTTGACCACCTTCTGGGTGTCGGTCGCCGTCACGCGCACCCGCTCGAAGTCCACGCCGAGCTCATGCGCCACCACCTGGGCCACCTTGGTGTTGAGGCCTTGGCCCATCTCGGTGCCGCCGTGGTTCACGAGGATGGAGCCATCGTTGTACACGTGCACCAGTGCCCCGGCCTGGTTGAAGTGCGCCACGTTGAACGAGATGCCGAACTTCACCGGCGTGAACGCGATGCCGCGCTTGAGCACCGGGCTCGCGGCGTTGAACTCGGCCACCGCCTTGCGCCGCGCCCGGTAGTCGCTCGTCACTTCGAGCTGCGCCGTCAGCGGCTGCAGGATGTTGTCTTCTACCTTCTGGCCGTAGGGCGTCATCACCCGCTCGTCACCCTCGCTCGGACCGTAGTAGTTGAGCGTGCGCACGTCCAGCGGGTCCTTGCCGAGTGCGCGCGCGATGGTGTCGAGGATGTTCTCGATCGCGATGGCTCCCTGCGGCCCGCCGAAGCCGCGGAAGGCCGTGTTCGATTGCGTATTGGTCTTCGCCGAGTAGCCGTGCATCGCCACGTCGGGCAGCCAGTAGGCGTTGTCGAAGTGGCAGAGCGCCCGCGTCATCACCGGGCCGGAGAGATCGGCCGAGTGGCCGGCGCGCGAGACCATCGTGATCTCGGCGCCGAGCACGCGGCCCTCGTCGTCGTAGCCCACGTCGTACTCGTACCAGAAGCAGTGGCGACGGCCGGTGATGAGGAAGTCGTCGTCGCGGTCGGGGCGCAGCTTCACCGGCCGCTTGAGGCGACGTGCGGCCACCGCGGCCACGCAGGCGAAGAGCGCCGATTGCGATTCCTTGCCGCCGAAACCGCCGCCCATGCGCCGGCACTCCACCTGCACATGGTGCGCCTGCAGCTTGAGCACATGGGCCACCACGTGCTGCATCTCGCTCGGGTGCTGCGTGGAGCAGTGCACCAGCATGCCGTCGTTCTCTTTCGGGACGGCGTAGCTGATCTGGCCTTCGAGGTAGAACTGTTCCTGCCCGCCCACGTCGAGCGTGCCCTTGAGACGATGCGGCGCGGCCGCGAGAGCGGCCTGCGCATCCCCGCGGGCCAAGTGCATCGGCGGCAGCACGTACTGGCCGAGCTGATGCGCGTGTCGATGCGACAGCACCGGCGGCAGCGCCTCCACCGTCAGCACACGCTTCGCCTGGCCGGCGGCGCGCCGGGCGGCATCGCGGCTGGTCGCGATCACGGCAAACACCGGCTGACCGAGGTAGCGCAGCTCGCCGTCGGCCAGGATCGGGTCGTCGTGCACGATCGGGCCGCAGTCGTTGGCCCCGGGCATGTCGGCCGCGGTGAGCACGTCCACCACGCCGGGCATCGCCCGCAGCGCCTCGAAGTCAAGGCCAAGCAGCCGGCCGTGGGCGATGGGCGAGAGCCCGAGCGCTGCGTGCAGCGTGCCGGCGAGTTCGGGCAGGTCGTCGATGTAGGCCGCTTCACCAGCCACGTGCAGGTGGGCTGATTCGTGCGGCCGGCTGATGCCCACACGATGGCCCTCGCGCAAGGCCTGGGCCTCGGAGGGCGGCTGCAGGAAGCTGTCTAGCGGCTTGTTCATCGGACGGCCTCCACGCGGGCCCACACGGTGGTGGCCGCAGGTGGCAAGGGATCGTTCACCCGCGTCTCGAGCCAGAAGCGCTGCAACAGGTTCTGCGCCACCTGCAGCCGGTAGGCCGCACTCGCGCGCAGGTCGGTGAGGGGCTTGAAGTCTTGCGTGAGCGCAGCCTGCGCGAGCTTCACGCTCGCCTGCGTCCAGGGCTGGCCGGTGAGCGCTGCTTCGGCGGCGGCGGCGCGCTTGACGGTCGCGGCCATGCCGCCGAGCGCGATGCGCACCGACGTCACCGTGTCACCCGACAACCCGATCGCGAGGCCGGCACACAGCGCCGAGATGTCGCTGTCGAAACGCTTGCTGACCTTGTAGGCGCGCACCACACGCTGCAAGGCCGGCAGCGGCACGGCAATGGCCTGCACCAGCTCGCCGGCATGCAGCTGGTTCTTCATGTAGTCGAGGTAGAACTCGGCCAGGGCCACGCGCCGCACCCGGGTGCCCTTGCGGAGCACGAGCTGCGCATCGAGCGCCATCAGCACCGGCGCCGAGTCGCCGATGGGCGAGCCGTTGGCCACGTTGCCGCCCATCGTGCCGGCATGGCGGATCGGCGGCGAGGCGAAGCGCAGCCACATCTCGGTGAGCGACGGCACGCGCTGCGCGAGCGCCTGCCAGGCGGCTTCGAGCGGCACGCCGGCGCCGATCACGAGTTCGCCGTTGAGCTCCTCGATGCGCTGCAGCTCCTTCACTTCGCCGAGGTAGAGGATGTCGCCCAGCGGGCGGAACTGCTTGTTGACCCAGAGGCCGATGTCGGTGGCGCCTGCGAGCAACGTCGCATCGGGGTGGTATTCGCGCAGGCCCGCCAAGGCATCGAGCGTGCGCGGCGCGCGGAAGTGGTCGACGCGCTCGCCGCCGCCGAGCTGGCGGTTGAACGCGGTGTAGTGCAGACCATCTGCGCGCTGCAGCCTTTGCAGCACCTTCACGACGGGTGCCGCGTCGAGCTTGCGCGGGGGCAACTCGAACATGCGCTGCCCCGCATCCAGGATCGGCCGGTAGCCCGTGCAACGGCACAGGTTGCCCGAGAGTTCGTCGGCGAGCGCCTGCCGCGTCGGCTTCGTCGCCGCGGCCTGGTGCCGCTCGTAGCACGACCACAAGCTCATCACGAAGCCCGGGGTGCAGAAGCCGCATTGCGAGCCGTGGCACTCGACCATCGCCTGCTGGGTGGGGTGCAGGCCTCCGGGGCTTTTCAAGTCCTCGACGGTGAACAAGGCCTTGCCATCGAGCGTGGGCAGGAACTGAAGGCACGCATTCACGGTCTTCAGCGAGAGGCCCTCGCCCGAATCCGCCAGCTCGCCCACCACCACCGTGCAGGCGCCGCAGTCGCCCTCGTTGCAACCTTCCTTGGTGCCGGTGCAGTGGGCGTCTTCGCGCAGCCATTCCAGCACCGAGCGGGTGGGGTGCGGGCCATTCACCTCGACGACGGCACCGCGGTGGTAGAAACGGATGGGTTGCGGGTTCATGGGAACAGCTTATTCCAGTGCAGGCAGTTTTTCAGCGTCGAACATGCTTAGCATGCGCCATGCCGCCAGACCGTCCGCCGGTACGGGCCTTGCAGCGGTAGTGCCATGACCGTCTCTTCCTCCGCCCCCGGGCTCGCCCTGCGTGTCGCGCTGCGCGGCGACCTGCTCGACTTCACCGGCGCGCCCGAATGGGGCGCGACCGAGTCGCCGGTGGTGCGCTTCCGGCCCGACCACTGGCTGCTGATCGAAGGCGGCCGCATCGTCGGCGCCCAGGCCGAAGCACCCGACAGCAGCTGGCCCCGCCACGACCACAGAGGCCAGCTCATCCTGCCCGGCTTCATCGACACCCACGTGCACAGCCCGCAGCTCGACGTGATCGCGAGCTACGGCACCGAGCTGCTGGACTGGCTGAACACCTACACCTTCCCCGCCGAGCAGCGCTACGCCGACCCGGCCGAGGCCGAGGCCGGCGCGGCGCGCTTCCTCGATGCGCTGCTTGCGCACGGCACCACCAGCGCCGTCGTCTTCCCGACGGTGCACAAGGCCAGCACCGACGCGCTCTTCGCCGCGGCGCAGGCGCGCTGCATGCGGCTCATCACCGGAAAGGTGCTGATGGACCGCCATGCCCCCGAGGGCCTGCGTGACGACGTGGCCCAGGCCGAGCGCGACTGCGTCGACCTCATCCAGCGCTGGCACGGCACGGGCCGGCTGTCGTACGCGGTGACGGTGCGCTTTGCGCCGACCAGCACGCCCAAGCAGCTGGCGATGGCCGGCGCCCTGTGCCGCAGCGACCCGAGCCTCTACATGCAGACCCACGTGGCCGAGAACCGTGCCGAAGTCGCGTGGGTGAAGGAGCTCTTCCCCGAGGCGCGCAGCTACCTCGACGTCTACCACCGCGCCGGCCTGCTGCACCGCCGCAGCGTGCTCGCCCACGGCATTTGGTTCGACGACGAAGACCGCGCGCTGGTGTGCCGCTGCGGGGCCCAGGTGGCACACAGCCCGAGCTCCAACCTCTTCCTCGGCAGCGGCCTCTTCGACTGGCGCGCGGCCGAGGCCGCCGGCGCCGCGGTCAGCGTGGCCACCGACGTTGGCGGCGGCACGAGCCTGTGCCAGCTGCGCAGCCTGCAGGATGCCTACAAGATCCAGGCGATGCGCGGCGAGCGGCTCACCGCCTGGAAGGCGCTGCACGCGGCCACGCTGGGCGCGGCCGAGTCGCTGCTGCTGGCCGACGAGATCGGCTCACTTTCGCCCGGTCGCATGGCCGACCTGTGCGTGTGGGACTGGGCCTCGGGCCCGGTCGCACAGCGCCGGCTGGCCGTGGCGCGCGATCTGCATGAAAAAGTGTTCGCCTGGATGACATTGGGCGATGAACGCAACCTCGCCGCCACCTACGTGGCCGGCCTTCGGATGCCCGTGTGATGTGTCCGCCGGTCTTTGTCCGCCGCATTCAGACGAGCATGCTTCTTGCAAACCTCTTCCGTCCTCTTTTCACTCACCCATGAAGAAACTCACCGCCTCCCTCGCCCTCGCTGCCAGCCTCTTCTCATCGGCCGTGCACGCCCAGGAAACCTCGCTCAAGTTCCAGCTCGACTGGCGCTTCGAAGGCCCGGCCGCGCTCTTCCTCGTGCCGGCCGCGAAAGGCCACTTCAAGGCCGAGAAGCTCAACGTCACCATCGACGCCGGCAACGGGTCGGGCGGCACCGTCACCCGCGTGGCCTCGGGCACCTATGACATGGGCTTCGCCGACCTTGCGGCGCTGATGGAGTTCCACGCCAACAACCCGACCGCCCCCAACAAGCCGGTGGCGGTGATGATGGTCTACAACAACACGCCGGCCGCGGTGCTCGCGCTCAAGAAGAGCGGCATCAAGACGCCGGCCGACCTCAACGGCAAGAAGCTCGGCGCCCCGGTCTTCGACGCCGGCCGCAAGGCCTGGCCGATCTTTGCCAAGGCCAACAACATCACGAATGTCGCCTGGACTGCGATGGACCCGCCGCTGCGCGAGACCATGCTCGTTCGCGGCGACATCGACGCCATCACCGGCTTCTCGTTCACCTCGCTGCTCAACCTCGAGGCGCGTGGCGTGAAGACCGACGAGGTGGTGATCCTTCCCTACCCGCAATACGGCGTGAAGCTCTACGGCAACGCCGTCATCGTCGGCGAGGACTTCCTCAAGAAGAACCCCGAGGCGGTGAAAGCCTTCCTGCGGGCCTTCACCAAGGGCGTGAAGGACGTGATCGCCGACCCCAAGGGCGCCATTGCCACCGTCAAGGCGCGCGACGGCATCATCAACGAGGAGCTGGAGCTGCGCCGCCTGAAGCTCGCGCTCGACGCCTCGGTGCTGACCGCCGACGCCAAGGCCGAGGGCTTCGGCGACGCCAAGCCCGGCCGGCTGGCGCTGATGGCGAGCCAGGTGTCCGACGCCTTCGCGACGAAGGACCGGGTGAACGCCGCGGTGATCTGGAACGGCAGCTACCTGCCCACCGCCGCCGACCGTGACGTGTTCGCCAAGGCCGCCCCCAAGAAGTGAGCCATGCCCGCGGCGTGAGGCGCCCGCCTCACGCGCGGCCTGCCGGCACGCTCAGGGCAGGTCCACCGAGAACTGGAACATCATGGCCGAGTTGCCGAGGATGTTCGCCTGCACCGAATAGCGGGGCGTGAACTGCCAGCCCAGCGCGAGCACCACGCCGGGCGAGAAGCCGCCGTAGTTGAAAGGCACCTTGTCCTTGTACTCACCCTTGTAGCCGTACATCACGCCGGCCGTCCACTGCGCGTAGAGCTGCGGATAGGGGCTGAAGTCGTAGAGCCGCTGGCCGCCGTAGACCATGCCGCTCGGCTGCCCGAAGGAGTTGCTGAAATAGCAGGCACCCCAGAGCAGCCCGTCGCGCCGCTCGCGCTCGAAGCCGACCATCCACACCGGCCGGTGATTGGGGTCGTGTGAATAATGGATCGTGTAGGGCGATGCCATCAGCCGCCAGGTGCCGCCTTCGCCGGAGGGCGTGGCAGCCTTGGCAGGTGCCGCAGCTGAAGGGGCTGGAGTGGAGGCAGGTGGCGCTGAATCGGTCGACTGGGCGGATGCCGGCAGCGCTGTGCAGGCCGCGGCCAGCGCCAGCGCGGGAACAAGGACTTTCATGGGTTCAATTGTCGCCATGTTTTTGAGCACTCACGCCCGCCACCGGTGGCGGTGGGTAACGCTCTGTGTGACGCTTTGCATGTCGGCGCTGACTGGCGGCTGTGCCTGGTGGGACGCCAAGGAGCGCGAGCTCGTCTACCGCCCTGCGCCCGGTCGCCCGGCCGACTTCGCCGGCCTGAAGGCGGGCGACGAGATGTACACGCTCAAGGTCCGCGGAGACAAGCCCGACCGGCCCGAGACGCTCGCCTTCTGGTGGATGCCCGCGGCCGACCCGCAGGCGCCCACGCTGCTCTACCTGCACGGCACCTTCCGCAGCCTCTACAGGAACCACCCGAAGATGGAGGCGCTGCGTGACGCCGGTGTGTCGGTGCTGGCAGTCGACTACCGCGGCTGGGGCGACAGCGAGCCCATCATTCCGTCCGAGGAATCGATCCTGGCCGACGCCGACGTGGCCTGGGTCGAACTCATCAAACGACAGCCCGACCCGAAGAAGCGCGTGATCTTCGGGCACTCGATGGGGGGCGGCGTGGCCATCGACCTCGCCATGCGCAAGCGCTGGCGCACCGACTACGGCGCGCTGATCGTCGAGTCGACCTTCACCAGCCTGCCCGACGTGGCGGCCGCCGTCGGCACCTACGGCGTGGTCGCCTCGTGGATCACCCGCCAGCGCTTCTACTCCGACCAGAAGATTGCCAAGGTCGACGCCCCCATCCTGATGATGCACGGCGACCGCGACAGGACTGTGCCGGTCGAGCTGGGCCGGAAATTGCGTGATGCCGCCCGGCCCGGCAGCGTGCGCTGGGTCGAGATCTCGGGCGGCTCGCACAGCTACCTGCACCGCGAGGCGCCCGGCATCTACCGTGAAGCCGTGAAATCCATCCTGACCTACTTGCCCAAATGACCGCCCCGTTCGTCGATTTCAGGAACGTCTGGCTCGCCTACAACGACGAGCTGCTCGCCAAAAAACAATACGCGGTCGAAGACATCTCGCTGCAGGTCGGCGAGGGCGAATTCATCGCGATCGTCGGGCCCTCGGGCTGCGGCAAGTCAACCTTCATGAAGCTCGCCACCGGGCTCAAGATGCCTTCGGAAGGCAGCATCCTGATCGACGGGCGCGAGGTCAGCGGCCCGCTCAAGATCACCGGCATGGCCTTCCAGGCACCATCTCTGCTCCCGTGGCGCACCACCTTGGACAACGTGCTGCTGCCACTGGAGATCGTGGAGCCCTATCGCTCCAACTTCCGCGCCAAGCGCGCCGAGTACGCCGACAAGGCGAGGAAACTCCTGGCCAGCGTGGGCCTCGGCGGCTACGAAGACAAGTTCCCTTGGCAGCTTTCGGGCGGCATGCAGCAGCGCGCCTCGATCTGCCGCGCCCTGATCCACGAGCCCAAGATGCTGCTGCTCGACGAGCCCTTCGGTGCGCTCGATGCGTTCACCCGCGAAGAGCTGTGGTGCATCCTGCGTGACCTGCACGCGGCGCAGAAATTCAACGTCATCCTCGTCACGCACGATCTGCGCGAGGCGGTGTTCCTTGCCGACACGGTCTACGTGATGAGCCGCAGCCCGGGCCGCATGCTGGTGCGGCGCGAGATCGAGATCCCGCGGCCGCGCGAGCTGGAACTCACCTACACCAAGGGCTTCACCGACATCGTGCTCGAGATGCGCGAGCACATCGGCGCCATCCGCAAACCGGTGGGCCAGGTGGAGGTGCCGCAATGAACAAGAAGCAGAAAGAGGCGCTGGCGCCCTGGGCGCTGCTCGTGGGCGTGCTGCTCTTGTGGGAGCTGCTGTGCCGCGGCTTCAACGTCTCCGAGTTCATCTTCCCCTCGCCCTCGCGCATCGCGTCGCAGCTGGTCGAATTCCGCGGTGTGATCGCCGGCCACGCCTGGCGCACCTTCTGGGTCACGATGGCCGGCTTCGGCCTGTCGATCGTGGTCGGCACGCTGCTCGGCTTCCTCATCGGCAGCTCGCGCATGGCCTATTCGGCGATGTACCCGCTGATGACCGCCTTCAACGCGCTGCCCAAGGCCGCCTTCGTACCCATCCTCGTGGTGTGGTTCGGCATCGGCGTCGGGCCGGCGGTGCTCACCGCCTTCCTCATCTCCTTCTTTCCGATCACCGTCAACATCGCGACCGGCCTCGCCACGCTGGAGCCGGAGCTCGAAGACGTGCTGCGCGTGCTCGGCGCCAAGCGCTGGGACGTGCTCATCAAGGTGGGCCTGCCGCGCTCGCTGCCCTACTTCTACGGCTCGCTGAAGGTCGCGATCACGCTCGCCTTCGTGGGCACCACCGTGTCGGAGATGACGGCGGCCAACGAAGGCATCGGCTACCTGCTCATCTCGGCCGGCTCGTCGATGCAGATGGGCCTGGCCTTCGCCGGCCTGGTGGTGATCGGCGTGATGGCGATGGCGATGTACGAGCTCTTCGCGGTGGTCGAGAAGCGCACCACGGCCTGGGCGCACCGGGGGTCGAACGCGAGCTGACTACACTGCGCGCCTGTTTCCACTCCGCCTTTCGCCCATGGGCTGGCACGGCCACCTGAAGCTCGACTACCGCAGCTCTTCGTCGAATGGCGGCGGCCCACGCACCACCGTCCTCGACTCGCACAACGGCCCACTGCGCGTGCTGCAAAGCCTCTACCCCGAGGGCGATGCGGTCTGCCACAACGTGCTGGTGCACCCCCCGGGCGGCATTGTGAGCGGCGACGTGCTGGCAATCGATGTCAACGTGCAGGCCGGCAGCCACGCGCTCATCACCACGCCGGGCGCCACACGCTTCTACCGCAGCCTCGGCGCCCCGGGCCTGCAGACGCTCACCACCCGCGTGGCCGAAGGCGGCCGCTTCGAGTGGCTGCCGCTCGAGACCATCCTCTACCCCGACACGCTGGCCGAGAACCGCATGCGTTTCGAGCTGGCGCCCGGCGCCGAGATGATGGGCTGGGACGTGCTCGCCCTCGGCCTGCCCGCGAGCGACCAGCCCTACGACCGCGGCCGCTACACGCAGAGCATCGAGCTGCCCGGCGTGTGGCTGGAGCGCGCGCAGATCGACGGGCAGGACACCCACCTGCTGCGCTCGCCCCTCGGCTGGGCCGGCCACAGCGTGCTGGCCACCATGTGGTTCGCGTCGGGCACCGCCCTCACGAACACCCGGCGCGAAGAACTCCTGGACGCGGCCCGCGAGGCGATCTCGTCCGACCCGCTGCGCGCGACCGCCGGCTGCAGCTCGCCGCACGCCGAGGTGGTGGTGCTGCGCGCACTGGCGCACCGGGTCGAGCCGGCCATGCACCTGCTCACGCAGGTGTGGCAGCGCTGGCGCAAGCTGGGCTGGTCGCTGGCCGGCACGCCGCCGCGCGTCTGGCGCACCTGAGTCGCAGTAACCCTTCGCCGCTGGGCCAAGCCGGTGGACAGGGCGGGCGCCGCTCCTAAACTGCGGCGCGCATGAAGACGACGACCACCCTCCTCCTCTGCCTGGCCGCGATGCTGCCCACCGCAGGCCAAGCCGCCCCACCTGCGGCCTCTGCGGCCCCAGCGGCCAGTGCCGCCTCGGCCGCGAGCCCGCTGCGCTACACCTTCTCGTGGCCGCTCGACCGCGACGGCCTCAAGCCCCGCGGCGGCACCACGCGCGGCGCGGCCGTGGCGATCGACACCACGCCCTCGCCAGCCTGGCAAGCGCTGCAGGCCGCGGGCCTGAGCCCGCAGGAGCGCGACCGCCGCGCCATCCTCGCGATGGCCGGCAGCTACCGCGTCACCTTCGACTTCCTGGAAGTCGCGTCCTACACCGCAGCCGACGACCCGGTGAAACTCGGCCCCTACCAGTCGTGGGGGACCGAGAAGGTCTACGTCGACCGCAACGAGCCGGGCCTCGTGAGCCTGGTGCACATCCTCGAGATGCGCATGGTCGAGAAAGACGGCAAGGTCAGCGAGCCCTTCGTCACCAAGCACTGGCGGCAGGACTGGCGCTACGAGCCCCTGGCGATCGTCGAATACCTCGGCCGCGACCGCTGGCAGCGCCGCCCGGTGCCCGCGGCCGCGCGCCGCGGCGCCTGGGTGCAGACGGTCTACCAGGTGGACGAGTCGCCGCGCTACGCGAGCCTGGGCCGCTGGCAGCACAACGCGAGCTTCTCGACCTGGATCAGCGGCGATACCCGGCGCCCGCTGCCACGTCGCGAGTGGAGCGTGCGCAAGGACTACGACACCCTCATCGGCACCAACCGCCACACCGTGCACCCGACCGGCTGGACGCAGGAGGAAAACAACCTCAAGGCCCGGCTCGATGCGGAGCGCCAGCCCGACGCCGGCTTCCCCTACGTCGGCCGCGAGCTCGGCATGGCGCGCTACGAGCGACTGAAGGAACCCGACTTCGCCGCCGCCGACCGCTACTACGCCGCCACGCGGACCTTCTGGCACGAAGTGCTGGCCGCCTGGGATGCCGCGTTCGTGAAGCACGGCACGCTCACGCTCAAGGGCCCGGTCGACAAGCTCGGCCTCTTCGTGCCGCTCTTCGAGCGTGCAGGTGAAATCGAGGAAGGCAAAGCCAAGGGCGAGCATGCACCCGTCATCCGCAAGGCCCTCGGCGACATCGGCGTGCCGAACTGACGGCCCTCGTCCGTGAATACACGGCCGATCCCCCGAGGGGACGCCGGGCGGCTTGGGAGCGGCCCGGCGCTCGCCCGGCCTTGCGAACAGAGGCCCGAAAACCAGCCACTTCCACGCATTGCGAGCCGGCACTGACTTCGACAATGGTCCGACCCATGGCCTTTGTCGTCAGGACCGCGCATGCCGCCTCCCCAGAAAATCCGCCTGGGTGACCTGCTGGTTCAGCAGAACCTCATCACCCAGGAGCAGCTCACCGCCACGCTCGAGCAGCAGCGCTCGAGCGGCCGCAAGCTCGGCCGCATCCTGGTCGACAGCGGCGTCGTCACCGAAGAGCAGATCTCCGGTGCGCTCGCCGGCCAGCTCAAGATCCCCTACATCAACCTCAAGCAGACCAACCCGGCGCCCGCGCTGGTCAACCTGCTGACCGAGGCCCAGGCCCGCCGTTTCCGCGCACTGGTGCTGGAAGACAACAACGGCATCCTGCGTGTCGGCATGGCCGACCCGAGCGACCTCTTCGCCTACGACGAGCTCACCCGCATCCTGAAGCGCGAGATCGAGCTCGCCGCCGTCACCGAGACGCAGTTGCTCGCCACCATCGACCGCGTGTACCGCCGCACCGGCGAGATCACCGCGCTCTCGCAGGAACTGACCGCCGAGCTCGCGCAGACCGAGGCCGATTTCGGCAACCTGCTCGGCACCGAAGCCGCGGTGAAAGACGCGCCGGTCGTCAAGCTGCTCCAGACCCTGTTCGAAGACGCCGCCCAGGTGCGCGCCTCCGACATCCACATCGAGCCGCAGCAGCACAAGCTGCACGTGCGCTTCCGCATCGACGGCGTGTTGCACCTGCAGACCGAGTCCGACCTCAAGATCGCCCCGGCCCTCGTGCTGCGCCTGAAGCTGATGTCGGGCCTCGACATTTCCGAGAAGCGCCTGCCGCAGGACGGCCGCTTCCACGTCGACATCCGCGGCAACCCGCTCGACGTGCGCATCTCCACCATGCCCACGCAGTACGGCGAATCCGTCGTGATGCGTCTCCTGAACCAGAGCGGCGGCCTGCTGCGCCTCGAACGGCTCGGCATGGGCGACGAGATGCTGGCCAAGGTGCGCGGCGCGCTGCAGCGCACGAGCGGCATGATCCTCGTGACCGGCCCCACCGGCAGCGGCAAGACCACCGCGCTCTACGCCTCGCTCAACGAGATCAACTCGCCCGACCGCAAGATCATCACGGTGGAAGACCCGGTCGAGTACCGCCTGCCCGGCATCAACCAGGTGCAGGTGCACGACAAGATCGACCTCTCCTTCGAGCGCGTGCTGCGCGCCGCCTTGCGGCAGGACCCGGACGTGATCCTCGTCGGCGAAATGCGCGACAAGACCACCGCCGAGATCGGCCTGCGCGCCGCGATGACCGGCCACATGGTGCTCTCGACGCTGCACACCAACGACGCGGCCACAACGCCCGTGCGCCTGCTCGACATGGGCGTGCCGCCCTACATGGTGGCGATGTCGCTCAACCTCGTGATCGCCCAGCGCCTGGTGCGCCTGCTCTGCGACAACTGCATCGCCCCGCACACGCCCACGCCACAGGAGCTCGGCTGGCTCGACCACTACATCGGCCCCGAGGGCAAGGACGGCAAGTACATGCGCGGCATGGGCTGCTCGCGCTGCAACGGCACCGGCTTCATCGGCCGCACCGCCGTCTACGAGATGCTGGAGATGACGCCGGAGCTGGTGCAGACCGCCAACCACGGCTCGCCGATCGAGTTCGTGCGCATCGCGCGCGCGCAGATCGGCACCAGGACGCTGCTGCGCAACGCACTCGCGCTTGCCCACGCCGGTCGTTCGACGATCTCCGAAGCCATGGCGCTCGCCGCCAGCGGTGACGGCTGACCCGGCCCTGCCAGATGCCCCAGTTCACCTACACCGCACGTGACGCCGGCGGCGGCCTGATGCAAGGCGTGCTCGAAGGCGACAGCGCCGGCGCCGTGGCGGCCGAGCTGCAGCGCGCCGGCAGCACGCCGCTCGAGATCGTGCTCGCCACGGCGGTGGGGGCTTCGATGGCGTCGAAGCAGATCGGCTTCGGCAGATCAGAGAAGGTCAAGCACGAAGACCTGCTGATGTTCAGCCGCCAGCTGCACACGCTGCTAAAAGCCGGCATCGCGCTCACGCGGGCGCTCGGCGGGCTACAGGAGTCGGCCTCGGCGGCGATGAAGGACGTGATCCGCCAGATCCGCGAGAGCCTGGAGTCGGGCAACGAGATGTCGACCTCGCTTGCGAAGCAGACCGGCATCTTCAGTGCCTTCTACGTCTCGATGGTGCGCGTGGGCGAAATGACGGGCCGGCTGGACGAAGTGTTCCTGCGCCTCTTCCACCACCTCGAGTTCGAGAAGCTGATGCGCGACCAGGTGAAGTCGGCGCTGCGCTACCCCACCTTCGTGATCGTGGTGATGCTGATCGCCATCGGCGTCATCAACGTGTTCGTGATCCCGTCGTTCCAGAAGGTGTTCGACGGCTTCGGCGCTCAGCTGCCGCTGATGACGCGCATCCTCGTCGGCTTCTCCAAGTTCACCCTCGCGGCCTGGCCCTACATCCTGGTCGGCGCCGTGGGCGCCATCTTCGCCTTCCGGCGCTGGACAGCGAGCGAAGACGGCGGCTACGCGTGGGACAAGCTGAAGCTCAAGTTCCCCATCGCCGGCAAGATCATCCGCAAGGCCACGCTCGCCCGCTTCTCGCGCAGCTTCGCGCTCGCGCTCAAGAGCGGCGTGCCAGTGGTGCAGGCCATGATGGTCGTGGCCAACACGGTGGACAACCATTTCTTCGCCCGCGCCATCGAGAAGATGCGAGAGGGCGTGGAGCGCGGCGACAGCCTGCTGCGCACCGCGGCCGCGAGCGGCATCTTCACGCCGGTCGTGCTGCAGATGATCGCGGTGGGCGAGGAGTCGGGCACGCTCGACGAGATGCTCGGCGAGGTGGCCGACTTCTACCAGCAGGAAGTGGAGTACGAGCTGAAGTCGCTCTCGGCGCAGATCGAGCCGATCCTGATCGTCTTCCTGGGCGTGCTCGTGCTGATCCTCGCCTTGGGCGTGTTCCTCCCCATCTGGGACCTGGGCAAAGCCGCGATCAAGTAGAGCCCCCCAGTCGCTGCGCTCCTGCCCCCAAGGGGCGCCGTCCGGCCTGGGGCGGCCCGGCGCCGGACAGCCCCTCAAGCGAGTCCGTGACAAAGGACTCACTTCCATCCCAAGTCGCCCGGAAAAGCCTGCCTTATCAAGGCACTGCAAAAACCCCGCGTCCCTAGCATCAGCCTGACCCTCGGACCGCCATGTCGGCGGCCATTCATGGTGCGTGTGTGATGTTCAACCGACGAGAACAACCTGGCTGGATGGCAGTGGTGCCGCGCAAGCAGAGCGTGGACTTCGTCCACGTCGTGCGTGGCGGCGAGCGCCCGCGTGTCCGCTGGCTCGACAGCAATCCGCGCAGCGGCACCGAAGCGCAGGCCCTGCAGCACGCCCGCCGCGTCCACCACCTGCAGCGCTACCGCTGCACCACCTGGATCGACCCGAGCGCCTACCAGATGGTGCAGGTCACGCAGCCCAAGGTCGACGCAGCCGAGCTGCGCGCCGCCCTGCGCTGGAGCATCAAGGATTCGCTCGACTTCCCGGTCGAGCAGGCGATGGTCGACGTGCTGCCCATCCCGACCGACGGCATGCCCGCCGGGCGCGACGCGCTGGCGCTCGTGGTCGCCGCCAAGCGCGACAAGCTGCAGGAGCGTGTGCAGGCCTTCCAGGCCGCCAACCTCAAGCTCTCGGTCATCGACGTGATCGAAACCGCGCAGCGCAACCTCGCCACCCTCTTCGAAACCCAGGGTCGCGGCATCGCCATGCTGGGCCTGCACGAGAACGGCGCCCTGCTCACCTTCAGCCGCGGCGGCGAGCTCTATGGCCTCCGCCACATCGACATCAAGCTCGATGCACTCGCCGACGCCGAGCAGCGCGCCACCGTCTTCGAGCGCGTGGGCCTGGAGCTGCAGCGCTCGCTCGATGGCTTCGACCGCCAGTTCAGCCAGGTGCCGTTGTCGCGCCTGCTCATCGCCGGCCACCCCGCCGCCGAGAGCTTCTCGAATTTCCTGAAGGACAACCTCTACCTGCCGGTGGAAGTGGCCGACCTCTCGACCGTGCTCGACCTCGGCCGCCACGCCGACGCCTTGCAGGACGTGACGCAACAACACGCCTGGTACGTGCCGATCGGCATGGCCCTGCGCGATGAAAGCGCGGCTGCATGACGCAGAACATCAACCTGTACGACGCCTCCTTGCGCGCCAAGCGCGAGTGGCTGACCGCGGCCAATGCCGCCACCGCGGTGGGCGTGTGCCTGCTCACGGTCGCACTGGCCGGCGGCTGGGCGATGCACGACGTGCGCAAGCTGCGCCAGCCGGCCGACAGCACGCGCGCTGCGCTCGAAGTCGCGCAGAAGGAACTCATCGATCTCACCCAGCGTGTCGCCCAGGCCAAGCCCGACGCACGGCTCCAGGCCGAGCTGCGCGCGATCCAGTCGGCGGTGACGCAGCGCCAGTCAGCCTTCGGCCTGCTGCAGGCGGGGGGCCTCGGCAACGAGACCGGCCACGCCACCGCGCTCAGCGCCTTTGCCCGGCAGTCGATCAACGGCCTGTGGCTGACCGGCGTGGTGCTCGACCACCAGCAGGTCGCGCTGCGCGGCCGCGCGGTGACGCCCGACCTGATCCCGAGCTACGTGAACCGCTTGAACAAGGAAGCGGCCATGCAAGGCCGCTCGTTCCGCGCACTCAACATCGACCGCCCCGAGCAGGAGGCCGCAGCGTCGGCGCCGGCCCGCAGCGCACCCTTCGTCGAGTTCTCGCTCGTCAGCGCGCAGGGCACCGAAGTGGCCAAGTCGTCACCCTCGCAGGAGGGCAAGCGATGAAGGAACGCTGGAAACAACTGAGCGCGCGCTACACCGCGCTCTCGCCCCGCGACCGTGCCCTGCTGCCCGGTGCGCTGTGCTTCGCCATCCTCATGCTCGGCCACCTGCTCGTCATCGAGCCCGCCTACAAGGAGCGCCGCACGCTGCAGCAGCGCCTCGAGCAGGAGACCAACGACCTCACCGTCGCCCAGGCCCAGCTCACCGTGCTGCAGGCCAGGCTGAAGAACCCCGATGCCGAGCTGCGCACGCAGCTGGAAGCCCTGCGCCTGCAGGCGCGCCAGGCCGACGACCAGTTCAAGAAGCTGCAGAGCTCGCTCGTGCCGGCGCAGGACATGAGCGACTGGCTCTCGGGCCTGCTGCAAGCGCAGCGCGGCCTGCAGCTCGTGGGCCTGCGCACGCTGCCGGTCACCTCGGTGACGGAGCTCGCCGATGGCAAGAAGCCCGCCGCCGCGCTACCTGCGGCGACTGCCGCCTCTTCACCGGCGGCCGACACGGCCACGCCCGACGGCTGGCTGTACCGCCACGGCGTCGAGATCACCGTGCGTGGCCACTATCCCGAACTCGTCGCCTACCTGCAGACGCTGGAGCGCATGCCGCGCCGCGTCTACTGGGGCGAGCTGAAGCTCGATGCACAACAAAGCCCCGCGGTGGTGATGACGCTCGTCGTCTACACCCTCAGCGTGGAAAAGACCTGGTGGGTCATATGAGCCAACGCGCCTTCGCATTTCTCTGCCTGATCGCCACCGTCTCGGCCGGTGCCCAGGTGCTGCCCGATCCCACACGCCCGCCCGCCGGCCTGCAGGCCGCAGGCCCCGCCGATCCCGTGACGCCCGAGACGCTGGTGCTGCAGTCGGTGCTGCTCGGCCCCGGCCGCACGCCCGCCGCGGTGATCAGCGGCAAGCTGGTCGCGCTCGGCGGCAGCGTGGGCGACGCACGGCTGGCCCGCATCACGCCGCACAGCGTGCGGCTCGACAGCGCGCAAGGCACGACCACGCTCACCCTGGTGCCCGAGGGGCAGAAAACCACGCGCGCCCCGCGCACGGAGTCGCTCAAATGAACACCCCCCGCCACGCACTTGCGGCGCTCGCCTTGATGGCGCTCGCCGGCTGCACCACCGACAAGATCCCGCAGCAGGCCACGCTCGACCGCATCAAGGAAGAGATGGCCCGTGCCTCCGCACGTGAAGCGACCAAGCCCACCACGCCGCCGCCCGACGCGGTCAACCGCGCGCTGCTGCCCCCGCTGGCCGCCGAGCCGGTGAAGCTGCCGCCGCCGAGCGAGCCGCGCTTCGACCTGGCCGTCTCCAACGCCCCCGCCCAGCAGGTCTTCCTGCAGATCGTGACCGGCACGCGCTACAGCATGCTCGTGGCGCCCGAGGTGACGGGGGTGGTCGCGCTGAACCTCAAGAACGTGACCGTGCGCGAAGCGCTCGACGCGATGCGCGACCTGTACGGCTACGAGTACACGATGCAGGGCAACCGCATCCACATCCAGCCCAACACGCTGCAGACGCGCATCTACCAGGTCAACTACCTCGCCGCCAAGCGCAACGGCACGAGCGACACGCGCGTGACCTCGGGCTCCATCTCGTCGAGCAACGTCAACAACACCGGCAACAACAACGGCGGCGGCAACAACAGCAACACGCCGTCGAACAACAACTCGACGCCGGGCTCGGGCAACAACGGCACCGCGACCAAGGTCAACGGCAGCCACATCACCACCGACTCCGACAACGACTTCTGGGCCGAGCTGCGCACCACGCTCACCGGCCTGATCGGCGCCGACAACGGCCGCCGCGTGATCGTCAACCCACTGTCGGGCGTGATCGCCGTGCGCGGCTTCCCGCAGGACCTGCGCACCACCGAGAACTACCTGCGCATGACGCAGCTGATCGTCGAGCGCCAGGTGATGATCGAAGCCAAGATCATCGAGGTGCAGCTGTCCGACAGCTCCAGCACCGGCGTGAACTGGTCGGCCTTCCGCAATGCCAGCAGCCACCTCTCGGCCGGCACCATCGGCCCTGGCACGACGCTGCAGACGCCCAACTCGACCACCGGCGCCGTCACCTCGCTCGTGACCAACGCACTGGTCGGCGCCGCGTTCGGCTCGCTGCCCGGCGCCTCGCTCGTCACCGACGGCACCAACACCAGCAGCCTCTTCGGCCTCGCCTTCCAGAGCCCGAACTTCGCCGCCATGCTGCAGTTCCTGGAAACGCAGGGCAACGTGCAGGTGCTCTCGAGCCCGCGCATCGCGAGCGTCAACAACCAGAAGGCCGTGCTCAAGGTCGGCACCGACGAGTTCTTCGTCACCGGCATCACCACCACCGTCACGACCACCGGCACCGGCAACCCGATCGTCACGCCGACGGTCACCGTGCAGCCCTTCTTCTCGGGCATCGCACTCGACATCACCCCGCAGATCGACGAGAACGACCAGGTCATCCTGCACCTGCACCCGTCGGTGAGCGTGGTCGCAGAGAAGCAGAAGAACCTCAACCTCGGCTCGCAGATCGGCACCTTCCAGCTGCCGCTCGCCTCGAGCACCGTGAGCGAGAGCGACTCGGTCGTGCGCGTGCAGGACGGCAACATCGTCGCCATCGGCGGCCTGATGAAGCAGGCGCAGTCCAACGCCGCCTCGGGCCTGCCCGGCACCACCGACTCGGTGCTCGGCACCGCGGTGGGCATGCGCGCCAAGAGCAGCATGAAGAGCGAGCTCGTGATCCTGCTCAAGCCGACCATCATCCGCAACGAACGCAGCTGGCAAGCCGACGCCGCCGACACGCAGGACCGGCTGAACCAGTTCCAAATGCGCACCCGCTAGGCACCGCCATGTACCTCGCCCACTTCGGCCTGCGTGAACTGCCCTTCGGGCTGACGCCCGACACCGCGTACGCCTTTGCGACCCGCGCACACCAGGAGGCGCTCAACACGCTCCTGATCGCATCGACCCACGGCGAAGGCTTCATCAAGATCACGGGCGAAGTCGGCACCGGCAAGACGCTGCTGTGCCGCCGCTTCCTCGCGTCCCAGGGCGACGACTGCGTGACCTGCTACCTGCCCAACCCGCTGCTGACGCCGGCCACGCTGCTGCTGGCACTGGCCGACGAGCTGGAGTTGAAGCTCTCGCCGCAGGCGAGCGAATACGAGCTGCTCAAGTCCCTCAACGAAGAGCTGCTGGCCCTCGCCGCCGAAGGCCGCCGCGTGATCGTCTGCGTGGACGAGGCACAGGCCCTGCCGCTCAAGAGCCTGGAGACGCTGCGCCTCCTGTCCAACCTCGAGACCGAGAAGCGCAAGCTGCTGCAGGTGGTGCTGCTCGGCCAGCCCGAGCTCGACGCGCGCCTGGCCCTGAGCTCGATGCGCCAGCTGCGCCAGCGCATCGCCTTCCACTACCGCCTGACCGGCATGGACCGGCAGGAGCTGCGCCACTACCTGCACCACCGCCTGCACGTGGCCGGCCGCAGCGGCGTCGAACTCTTCAGCGCCGGCGCCATCGCCGCGCTGCAGCGCGCGACCGGCGGCACGCCTCGTCTCGTCAACATCCTCGCGCACAAGGCGCTGATGGCCGTCTACGGCTCGGGCGTCGACACCGTCGAAGCCGCGCACGTGCGCGCCGCCGCTCGCGACACCGACGGCGCACTGCCCTGCTCGCCCTTCGGCCTGGGCTGGTGGCATGCGCTGAACTGGAGCGCACGATGAGCCTGCTGAACCAGGTCCTGCGCGACCTCGATCAACGCCAGGTGACCGGCACGCCGCCCGCGGTGAAGGCCGCGTCGCCGCGCACGCTGGCGCCGAGCGCGGCCCAACGCGCCACCCGATGGGGCCTGGGCCTCTTCGTCACGCTCGCCGCCGTGGTGGTGGGCGGCTGGGCGCAGGGCAGCATCCGCTGGCCGGCGCAAGCCGCCGACACGCCGGTGGCCGCCGCGCCCTTGCCGCTCGCGCCGGCCACGTTGCCGGCGGTGACCGCACCCATGCCCGTGACACCTGCTGCACCGACACCGGCGCCTGCGCCCGTCGCAACACCTGCCGAGACACCCCCCGCCCCGGCGCCCGTCGTGGCCCGCGAGACTGCACCCGTGCAGGTGGCGATCGCAGCGCCTGCCCCGCGCAGCAAGCCCGTCGCCGCCGCACAGCCGGTTTCGGACAACACCGTGGCCACCGCTTCCAAGCCCGAGTCGCGCATCGAGCTGCGCAGCGCCGCCCGCTCCGCACAGGAGCGCGCCGAGGCGCAGTACCAGCGGGGTGTGACCGCCCATCAAGCGGGCCAGATCAACGACTCGGCCGCAGCCTTCACCGCTGCGCTGCGCGAAGACCCGCGCCATGCGGCGGCCCGCGTGGCCCAGGCCGGCATGCTGATCGCCTTGTCGCGCCCCGACGAGGCCATGGCCTTGCTCAAGGAAGGCCTCGCCCTCGCACCCGCCCAGCCGCAGCTCGCCCTGATGCTCGCGCGCCTGCAGGCCGAGCGCCAGGAGTGGGCGACGGCGGCCGAGACGCTTCAGGCCGCAAGTTCGCACGCGGGCCTCAACGCCGGTGAGGGCGCCGAGTTCCATGGCTTCCACGCCGCCATCCTGCAGCGCGCAGGCCGTCATGGCGATGCCGTCGAGAAGTACAGCGTGGCCCTGCGCCTCGTGCCGACCCGCGGCGTGTGGTGGATGGGCCTCGCGATCTCGCTCGAAGAGATCGGCCAGGCCGACACGGCCCGCGCTGCCTTCCAGCGCGCCAAGTCGATCGGCCTGCCCGAAGGCGCGGCTGGCTATGTCGATTCGCGGCTGAAGCAGCTCGGCTGATCGATCAGTCGTTCGCGAAGCTGTAGGGGCCGCCGCGCTCCAGCGCCTGCCGGTACGCCGGACGCGCATGGATGCGCTTCAGGAACGCCATCAGCTTCGGCCGTGACGCATCGAGCCCCGCGCGCTGCGCCGCGGCCTCGAGCGGAAAGCTCATCTGGATGTCGGCCGCACTGAACTCGTTTCCGGCGAACCACTCGCTCTTGCCGAGCTCGCCCTCCATGAAGTCGAGCTGGCGCGTGAGGTTCGGGTCGACCAGCGTGCCCTGCACCTTCTGCGAGATGCCCTTGGCGATGGGCTTCACGAAGAAGGGCATCTTCGTGCGCTCGATCGTCGTGAAGACGAGCTTGAGCAGGAGCGGCGGCATGGCCGAGCCTTCGGCGAAATGCATCCAGTAGCGCCAGCGCAGCTTCTCGGGTGAGCCGGCGGGCGGCACCAGGCGGCCGTTGCCATAACGCTCGACGAGGTATTCGATGATCGCGCCCGACTCGGCCACCGTCACGTCGCCATCGGTGATGACGGGCGACTTGCCCAGCGGATGCACCTGGCGCAAGGACTCCGGCGCCAGCATGGTCTTGGGGTCGCGCTGGTAGTGCTTGATCTCGTAGGGCAGGCCCAGCTCTTCCAGCAGCCAGAGCACGCGCTGCGAGCGGGAGTTGTTCAGGTGGTGGACGATGATCATGGAGGCCCCGATGCGAAGGAAGGCCGCATTGTGGCCAGAAGCGCCCTGCCCTGCAGCCATCGGCGTTGTCTGACACGTAACTCAGCCCTGTCCCACACGGCACGCGCAGCCTCGACCGTAGATTCAGCCAGCCACTGACTACAACGAGGTTGACATGAAGACACTCCACAAGATCCTGCTCGCCTGTGCCCCCTTGATGCTGGTTGCCGCCTGTGGCGGCGGAGACGACAGCGTCGACGACCGGCTGAGCGTGGCCGACCCGAAGGTGCGTTTCGTGCACGCCATCGAGGGCGGCCCGTCGGTGGGCCTGTACCGCAACGGCGGCACCATCGGCGGCGTCAACAACGTGAACTACCGCTACGCCTCGAACTACTTCGACGTGAGCAGCACCGCCGCCGACTACCAGGTGCGCACCACCGTCGGCGGCCTGCCGATCGGCAACAACTTCAACTTCGACCCGCACCAGGGCGACAAGTACACCTTCGTCGCCTACGCCGGCCTCTTGGGCGTGCCCAACACCCTCTTCATCGAAGACCCGTACAACAAGTCGCTGACGAGCAACGAAGCCCGCGTGCGCGTGGTCAACGGCTCCAACAACGCGACCGCGGTCGACGTGTACCTCACCGCACCCTCGGTCGACATCGCCACCGTCTCGCCGAACTACAGCAACGTCACCTTGGGCAACGCCGTGCCAGGCACCGGTGCCGACTCGCATGAGTTCAACGCCAACAACTACCAGCTGCGCATCACCGCCGCGGGCACGAAGACCGTGATCTTCAATGCGCCTCTCAACCTGTCGCAGAACGCCGACCTGCTGCTGGTGACGGTGCCGAGCGGCTTGCTGCCGGGGCAGATCAAGGTCCTGGCGGTGACGGCGGACTCCGGCACGACGGCGCCCGAAATCCTCACGACGCCTTGAGCGGGCCGTGCGCCGGGCCGCTCCCAAGCCGGCCCGCGCGAGCCGCGAGACACGGCTCGCACTCCGGCCGTCCATGCCCGCGCAGGCGGGCATGGAGCCGCGGCCTACGTTCCCCTCGGGGGATCGGCCAGCGTACCCGCCGGCCGAGGGGCGAACATCCCTAGATGGACATTCTTTCGCGCACGCCCTCGGCTTCCATGTGGTCGCCGTGGCCGCGCTGCACGATCTCGCCGCGCTCCATGACCAGGTACTGGTCGGCGAGCTCGGCGGCGAAGTCGTAGTACTGCTCCACCAGCACGATCGCCATCGTGCGGCGGTCGGCCAGCATGCGGATCACACGGCCGATGTCCTTGATGATGCTGGGCTGGATGCCTTCGGTCGGCTCGTCGAGGATCAAGAGCTTGGGGCCGGCAGCCAGTGCGCGCGCAATCGCGAGCTGCTGCTGCTGGCCGCCTGAGAGATCACCGCCGCGGCGGTTGATCATCTGCTTGAGCACGGGGAAGAGCTCGAACATCTCGTTCGGGATCGGCGTGCTGCCCTTCTTGTAGGCCAGGCCCATGCGCAGGTTTTCTTCCACCGTGAGGCGGCTGAAGATCTCGCGGCCCTGCGGCACGTAGCCCACGCCCCGGCGCACGCGGTCGTACGAGGTGTCGCGGGTGATGTCCACGCCGTCGAGCTGGATGGTGCCGGTCTTCACCGGCACCACGCCCATCAGGCTCTTCAAGAGCGTGGTCTTGCCCACGCCGTTGCGCCCGAGGATCACGGTCACCTCGCCCAGGCGGGCTTCGAACGACAGGTTGCGCAGGATGTGCGAGCCGCCGTAGAACTGGTTGATGCCTTCGACTTTCAGCATGGCTGCTCAGCGTCCCAAATAGACTTCGACGACCTTCTCGTTCGCCTGCACATCGGCGAGCGACCCCTCCGCCAGCACGCTGCCTTCGTGCAGCACCGTCACCTTCTTCGCTGGGTTGCCCCGAGTGAGCTCGTCGATGAACTTCATGTCGTGCTCGACCACCACCAGCGAATGATTGCCTTCGAGGGACAGGAAGAGCTCGGCGGTGCGCTCGGTCTCTTCGTCCGTCATGCCGGCCACGGGCTCGTCGAGCAGCAGCAGCTTGGGGTCCTGCATCAGCAGCATGCCGATCTCGAGCCACTGCTTCTGGCCGTGGCTCAGCAGGCCTGCGATGCGCTGCGCACTGTCTTTCAGGTGGATGAGCTTGAGCATGTCGCCGATGCGGTCGGCCTGCTCGCTGTTCAGGCGGAAGAACATCGACTGCTTGACACCCCGGTCGCCCTTCAGCGCCAGCTCCAGGTTCTCGAACACCGAGAGCTGCTCGAAGACCGTGGGCTTCTGGAACTTGCGCCCGATGCCGGCCGAGGCGATGTCGTTCTCGCGCATGCGCAGGAGGTCGATCGTCGAGCCGAAGAAGGCCTTGCCCACGTCGGGCCGGGTCTTGCCGGTGATCACGTCCATCATCGTGGTCTTGCCCGCACCGTTGGGGCCGATGATGCAGCGCAGCTCGCCCGCGCTGATGCTCAACGAGAGCGCGTTGAGGGCCTTGAAGCCGTCGAAGCTGACGGTGATGTCGTCGAGGTAGAGGATGGCGCCGTGCGCCACGTCGAGCTCGCCCGGCGTCACCACCCGGCTGTAGCTGTGCTTGCGGCCGCCCGATTCACCGGCGTTGGCCGGCTGCTTCGCTTCCATCGCCTGGCGCGTGCGCGCGCCGGCTTGCATCAGCTCGGGGGTCATGCCTTTTCTCCCTCTTTCTGGCCGGTGAACCTGCGCACGAGGCCGATGATCCCTTGCGGCAGGAAGAGCGTCACCGCGATGAAGAGCGCACCGAGGAAGTAGAGCCAGAACTCGGGGAAGGCTTGCGTGAACCAGCTCTTGGCGCCGTTGACGAAGAAGGCGCCCACGATCGGGCCGATGAGCGTGGCTCGCCCGCCCACTGCGGCCCAGATCGCCATCTCGATGCTGGCCGCCGGCGACATCTCGCTCGGGTTGATGATGCCCACCTGGGGCACGTAGAGCGCGCCGGCAATGCCGCACATCACCGCCGAGATCACCCAGATCGTGAGCTTGTAGCGCAGCGGGTCGTAGCCGGTGAACATGACGCGGCCTTCGGCATCGCGGATGGCCTGCAGCACGCGGCCGAACTTGCTCGCGATCAGCCAGCGCGCGAAGACGAAAAAGCCGATCAGCGTGAGCCCCGTCAGCACGAAGAGGAACATCTTCATCTGCGGCGTGGTGATCGTGATGCCGAGGATGCGCTTGAAGTCGGTGAAGCCGTTGTTGCCGCCGAAGCCCGTCTCGTTGCGGAAGAAGAGCAGCATCGCGGCAAAGGTCATCGCCTGCGTGATGATCGAGAAGTACACGCCCTTGATGCGCGAGCGGAAGGCGAAGTAGCCGAAGATGAAGGCGAGCAAGCCCGGCACGAGCACCACCATCGCCATCTGGAACAGGAAGCTGTCGCTGCCCGCCCAGTGCCACGGGAATTCCTTCCAGTTGAGGAACACCATGAAGTCGGGCATGTCGCTCTGGTACTGGCCGTCGCGACCGATCTGGCGCATGAGGTACATGCCCATCGCATAGCCGCCGAGGGCGAAGAAGAGGCCATGGCCCAGCGAGAGGATGCCGGTGTAGCCCCAGATCAGGTCCATCGCCAGCGCGCAGATGGCGTAGCACATGATCTTGCCGATGAGCAGCACGGCGAAGTCGCTCATGTGGAAGACGCTGTCGGGCGGCACCACGAGGTTGAGCACGGGCGCGACCACCAGCACGGCGAGCAGCGAGGCCAGCACGCCGAACCAGCTCTTGAGCGACATCAGCCGCGTGGGCGACGACACGGTCGGGATCGTGGGAACGTTGGGAAGGACCGCGCTCATGCTTCAGCACTCCGGCCTTTCATCGCGAAGATGCCCTGCGGCCGCTTCTGGATGAAGACAACAATGAAAACCAGCACCATGATCTTGGCCAGCACCGCACCGGCCCAGCCTTCGAGGATCTTGTTGATGACACCCAGGCCCAGCGCCGCATAGACGGTGCCGGCGAGCTGGCCCACCCCGCCGAGCACGACGACGAGGAAGCTGTCGACGATGTAGCTCTGGCCGAGGTCGGGGCCGACGTTGCCCACCTGCGAGAGCGCGCAGCCCGCGAGGCCGGCGATGCCGGAGCCGAGGGCGAAGGCGTAGGTGTCGACCTTGGCGGTGTTGACGCCCACGCACGAGGCCATGCGGCGGTTCTGCGTGACGCCGCGCACGAAGAGGCCGAGGCGCGTGCGGGCCACGAGGTAGGCGAGGCCAGCCAGCACCAGCATCGCGAAGACGATGATCGCGATGCGATTGAAGGGCAGCGTGAGGTTGCTCAGCACCGACACACCGCCCGACAGCCAGGCCGGGTTCTCGACCGGCACGTTCTGCGCGCCGAAGATGGTGCGCACGCCCTGCATCAGCACGAGGCTGATGCCCCAGGTGGCGAGCAGCGTCTCCAGCGGCCGGCCGTAGAGCCAGCGGATCACGCTGCGCTCCATCGCCGCGCCGACGAGGGCCGAGGCGAAGAACGAGATGGGAATGGCCGCGAGGATGTAGTAGTCGAAGAGGCCCGGCAGGTAGCTGCGGAAGAGGTTCTGCGTCACGTAGGCCGCATACGCGCCGATCATGATCAGCTCGCCGTGCGCCATGTTGATGACGCCCATCAGGCCGTAGGTGATGGCGAGGCCCAGGGCCGCCAGCAGCAGGATGGAGCCGAGGCTGATGCCGGTGAACACCACGCCGGCGCGTTCGCCCCACGCCAGCTTGGCGCGGATGCCATCGAGCGCCTGGATCAGCGCGCCGCGCACCTCGGCATCGGTCTCGGCATCGGGCGCCAGGCGCTCCTGCAGCAGGCTCGCCACCGTGGGCTCGCTGCTTTCGGCGAGCGACTTCACCGCGGCGAGGCGCTTGGTCTTGTCGGTCGAGGAGACGAGGATGGCCGCGCGCATGCGCTCGAGCGACTGCTTCAGGCCCGCGTCGGTCTCGGCGGCCACGGCCTTGTCGAGCAGCACGAGTTGCGACTCGTCGATGGTCTGCTTGGCCATCTCGGTGATGGCCGTGCGGCGGGTTTCCACGTCGGGCGAGACGAGCTGCAACGCGGCCTGGGCGGCCTGCAGCGCGCCCTTCATGCGGTTGTTGCTGACCACGTCTTCGGCGTTCTCGGGCAGCGTGGCCGCAGCGCCGGTGGCGGCATCGGTGGCCTTGTCATCGCGCACGATGAAGACCTTGTCGCCGGCGATCTTCACGGCGTCGTCGAGCAGCGCCTGCACGAAGGGGGCGAGGTCGCTCGCGCCTTCGGCGACCGCCTTGGTGAGTGCGGCGATGCGCTCGTCGCTGTCGCCTTCGGCAATCGCCTTGGCCTGCTGCGGTGTCAGCGCCTGAGCTTGGCCGAAGGCCAGCAACATCAGCGCGAACAGGGCGCAGGCAAATAGTCGGGTGGTCAGAGACATGGCTCTTGTGGGTTGCCCCGCCCTCCGCGGGGACCAAACACAAAGAGGCCCTGCCCATGGCAGGCAGGACCTCCGTTCTCAGATCAGGAGAAAGCTCTTCTCAAGCTCACTTCTTTTCCGGGACGTTCTTCTTGCCCTTGTTCTCGGGGATGTAGTCGCTCCACGGGTCGGCGACCACCGGGCCCTTGGTCTTCCACACCACGTTGAACTGGCCGTCGGCCTTCACTTCGCCGATGAACACCGGCTTGTGCAGGTGGTGGTTTTCCTTGTCCATCGTGGAGGTGAAACCACCCGGCGCCTTGAAGGTCTGGCCGGCCATGGCGGCGATCACCTTGTCGGTGTCGGTCGACTTGGCCTTCTCGACCGCCTGTGCCCACATGTGGATGCCGATGTAGGTGGCTTCCATCGGGTCGTTGGTCAGCGGCTTGTCCTTGTGGCCGGGGATGTTCTTGGCCTTGGCGTAGGCCGACCACGACTTGATGAAGGCGTCGTTGGTCGGGTTCTTGATGGACATGAAGTAGTTCCAGGCGGCCAGGTGGCCCACCAGCGGCTTGGTGTCGACACCGCGCAGCTCTTCTTCACCCACCGAGAAGGCCACCACCGGCACGTCGGTCGCCTTCAGGCCCTGGTTGCCCAGTTCCTTGTAGAAGGGCACGTTGGAGTCGCCGTTGATGGTCGAGACCACGGCGGTCTTCTTGCCTTCGGAGGAGAACTTCTTGATCTTGGCGATGATGCTCTGGTAGTCGGAGTGGCCGAAGGGGGTGTACTCCTCCATGATGTCGGCCTCGGCGACGCCCTTGCTCTTCAGGAAGGCGCGCAGGATCTTGTTGGTGGTACGCGGGTACACGTAGTCGGTGCCCAGCAGCACCCAGCGCTTGGCCGAGCCGCCGTCCTTGCTCATCAGGTACTCGACCGCGGGGATGGCCTGCTGGTTGGGCGCGGCACCCGTGTAGAACACGTTCTTCGACAGCTCTTCACCTTCGTACTGCACGGGGTAGAAGAGCAGCGAGTTGTTCTGCTCGAACACCGGCAGCACCGACTTGCGGCTCACGCTGGTCCAGCAGCCGAAGACGACGGCGACCTTGTCCTGCGAGATCAGCTGCTTGGCCTTTTCGGCGAACAGCGGCCAGTTCGACGCCGGGTCGACGACCACGGGCTCGAGCTTCTTGCCGAGCACGCCGCCCTTGGCGTTGATCTCGTCGATGGCCATCAGGGCCACGTCCTTCAGCACGGTTTCCGAAATGGCCATCGTGCCCGACAGCGAGTGCAGCACGCCGACCTTGATGGTCTGGGCTTGGGCAAAGGCGGGCAGGCCGAGCGCGGCCACGCCCAGCGACACGGCGCTGAGGGCCTTGGCGAATGTGCGGCGGGTGGAAGTCATGTAGAGAAGCTCCTTGGGTTGTGTCTCACGGTCCCCTCCTGTGGGGTGGACAGAACGCAGGTTACGGAGCGGGGTGGATGCGGCATATACGACAGATGGCGTAGGGCCCTGTCGCGACGGCCGCCGCGTCGATCAGGTGAGCACGGACTCCGCGGCTTCGACGATCCGGGCGGTGAGCGCCGCCGGGTCGAAGGCCGAGTGGCGCTTGGCCACCGCGCGTGCGGCCTTGGCATGCGAGCCGTCGGCGCGCACCATGATCTCGATCAGCGATGCGTACGCCACCGGTGGGGCCTGCAGCGCGGCATTGACACCCGCGCCGCTGCGCTCGACCTGGCGAGCGATCAGGTGCTGCTCGGCGTGCTCGGGCAGCATCAGCACCGGGATGCCGAGCCTGAGTGCCTGCGCCACGGTGGCCTGGCCGGCGTGGCAGACGAGCAGCGAGCAGCGTGGCAACGCGCGCCGGAAGTCGATCGGCTGCCGGCTGTAGCGCAAGGTGGGTGCGCTCACCGGCTCGGCCCCTTCACCCGGCAAGTAGCACAACGTGGGCAGGCGACAGTCTGCGAGCGCCCGCAGCACTTCCACATGACCGGGATGCGAGCGGCGAAGGTAGGCGAGCACATGCGGGCCGTTGCCGCCTGGCCAATCGGGCTCGGCGCCCGGCGCGTATTCGCCATCGGGTCCGACGTAGTCGGCGGCACTGCGGCCGAGGCCGCCGTAGTGGTCGAGCTCGGGCCAGGTGCACAGCAACGTGCGCTCGGGGTAGAAAAGATCGCACAGGCGATCGAGCGGGGCCGCGCCAGCATCGCGCAGCACCGTGTTCACGCAGCTCAACACCTGCGCATCGACGTCGGCCGCATGGTGGGCCGGCGGCGGCGCCCAGTCGCGAAACACCGGCAAGGGCGACAGCCGCGGCGGCACCGAAAAGCCATGGCCAATGTGCACCGCCGGGACGCCCATCACGCGCGCGGCCAGCAGTGCGGTGGGCGCATGGTCAGCGATCAGCACCTCGCAGCCACTCACCTCGATGAGCGACTGCCAGGCCGCCGCCAGCCCGGCCAGCCCCGCTGCATGGCCGTGGCCACAGGCCACCAGCACATCGGCCATCGTCCATGCGGGCGTGGGCGTGGTGTGGATCGCCAGCGGCGCCTGGAACACACGCCCGAGCCCTGGCGGCAGCACGGCGCGGCTGCCCATCACGTCGCGCAGCGCGAAGCTGAGCGTGTGGCCACGCCTTTGCAGCGCGGTGGCGACAGGGCGCAGGCGCGTGAGGTGGCCGAGGTTGGCCCCCAACTCCCACGCCATCAGCACCCTGGCCATGCCGCCGTGCCTCTTGTGGTCAGAGTTCGAATCGCAGCCCGAGCCCGAGGCGCTGGCTGCGGTAGCCCTTCTGCGCGACGCCGGTCTCATAGTCCACGTACCAGCTCATGCCACCTTGATGCACGCTCGAGAGGCCGAGTGCCACGTTGCCGTAGCCGGCGCTGGTGTCGGCCGTGGTGGGGATGAGCACGGTGGTGTTGCCGTTGACGAGGGTCGCGCTGGCGGCATCTCGCGTGTGTTGCGTGCGGCGCGTGGCTTCGACACGCACGTACGGCAGCACCAGGCCCCACGACACCGGCAGGCTCGTCTGCACCTGCGCGCCGAGGTTGTAGCTCGTGGAGCGCACGGTCTGCCGGCTGACGCTCAAGGCTTCGGTGCTGCCGCTTTCCTCGAAGGCCTCGACGCGGGAGGTCACGCTGTCGATGCGCAGGTAGGGCCCGACGCTCCACGCACCAAAGTTCAGGTCGCGACCGGCCGAGAGGCTGAGGCCCAGGCCGCGTCCACCCGGCCTTGCCTCGGCCACGCCGCCGATGCCGTCGTCGCGCTGCAGGGCATAGCGGGTGGCTTCATAGCTGACGGTGGCACTGACGTAGCCGGACGCCGTGACGTTCCAGTTCGCATAGGCCGTGGCCTGCCCGCCCTTGCTCTTCTGCCGGCTCAGCGACTCGGCGAAATCGATGCGTGCGTTCGAGCCGCCGGCATTGGCGCCGAACACCCATTCGTCGTTCAGTCGGTAGTCGGCACCGATCGACAGCGCGGTGCTGCGCAGCCTGAACTCGGACTGCGTGTCGCTGCGGTTCTGGCGCAGGTAGTCGCCGAGCCCGAGCAGGTACACGCCCAGACGCTGCGTCTCTCGCGCGGAGGCTGCAGGGTCGTCGTTCTTCTTCACCGGCAGCGGCACGCCCTGCACGTCGAAGGCTGGCACGTTGCGATTGCGTCGCAGGATGCGCATGCGCGACTGGGCATGGTCGAGGTTGCTCTGCAGGCGCTGGCCCTGCACGGCCATGAGCGGTGTTGCCAGCTCGGCCGCATGGGGGGCGGGGGCCGCGCAGTCATGGTCTTGGCGGCGCACACGCGTCGCGCGTGCGCGGGTTGCGGCACCTGCCTGCACGTCACCCGGGCACGGCAGGTTCACCACCGTGCTCGGGTAGCCGCCCTCGCCCGCCACGCTCACGAGGCCGCCATAGCCGTTGTCGATGGCCGAGATGTAGTAGGTGTGCTCTCCCGGCAAGGCCGGCACGGTGAGCGCACCGCCCGAGACGTTGCGTGTGCCGAGTGGAGACGAACTCCCGGGCGGGCCGATGTGCCAGACCTCGGCGCCCGAGGTGATGGCCAGGTTGGTGTCGGTGTCGATGCAGTTGCCCACCAGGGCCAGTGTGCTGCCCGACACCATGGCATTGGGCGAGCATTCGATGGCCGCCGACGCATCGGCCGCGACAGACAGGAGACATGGCAACACGGCCAGCGATGACAGCGATGTGATGTTGGATTTCTTCATGGTGTAGTTCTGTGGGATCACGCGTGCGGCCCCTCTCCGATGCCGCCCGTCCGGACAAAAAAGCCGCGATCATCCAGACATCACTCCGACGCGCCCATCCCCTTTGCGGGTGGATGCGCCCCTGTGCGCCACACCGTTTCCGTTGGTTGCATTTGCGTGTGTCGCGCCCCCTCCGATGTGGGGGCACCGACGCGCAACCCACATGGAAAAATTCCGGGTTGCGTTCACAGGGAGAAAACAATGAACACCAGGATCACGCTCGCAGCACTCGTGCTGCTCGCCACGCCGTGGCTCGCGCAAGCGCAGACCGTGATGGTCTACGGCGAAGGGCAGCAGCCCACCGCGCAGGAAGTCGCCGACATCCTTTTCCGCGGGGCGAGTGAAGCCACCAAGCTGCGCGGCCAGGCGCCCATCAACGGCCGCTCGCCGTTCGCGCTGCTGGAGCAGACCCCCACCAAAAACCCGACCGAAGCGAGCGCCGTGTCGGTGCCGGTGCCCTTCGATTTCGACTCGGCCACGCTCAACCCCAAGGCGCGCCAGCAGCTCGACGTGATCGCCGAAGGCATCCGCCTGACCGAAGGCACGGTGAAGGTGGTCGTCGAGGGCCACACCGACGCCAAGGGCAGCGTGCACTACAACGAAAGCCTGTCACTGCGCCGCGCCTCGGCCGTGCGCAACTACCTCGTCAACGTGAAGAAGATTCCCGTGACGCAGCTCGGCGTGGAAGGCAAGGGCCCGCACAAGTTGCTCGACAAGAGCGACCCGTACAACGGCAGCAACCGCCGCGTGCAGTTCCGCGCGGGCTGAGGGTTCCATGAGGCTGATGTCCACGCCGCGCCCGCGGCAGCTGGCGCTTGCCGCGGCGGCGCTGGTGCTGAGCTTCCTCTGGGGATCGAACGCCAAGGGTGCCGACCCTGCAGGCACGCAGGCGGCGCCGGCCGATGGGCTCGTGCACTGCCTGTTGCCGGGCCAGGTGCGTCGCCTGGGCTTGAGCACCACCGTGATGCCGCGCCGCGCCACCCGCCTCTTGCCTGCGCAGTGCCAGGCAGCCGGGGGCGAGTACACCGAGCCGCAAGCCACGGGCACCGCGAGTGGTGCAGCGGCGCCGGCCACCGCACCCGCAGCGAACGCCGGCACCGCCCCTGCGGTGGCGCCGCTTGACCGAACTGCTGCCGCAACGGCCTTGCTGCCGCTGGCCATACAAGGTGTGCCCGCGGCACAAGCCTCGATGGCTGAGTTGCTCGACCAGCAAGGCGACCGCGCCGGCGCTCAATCGTGGTACGAGAAGGCCGCTGCGCAAGGCTCGGCACGCGCGTTGATCGGCCTGGCCGGTTTCCTGGAGAAGAGCGCCATGCTCGCGGCAGCCCAGGGCCTGAGCTCGCTCGACGCCTACCGCCGCATCGGCGACCTCATCCAGAAGGCCACCGGTGGCCTGATGACCGGCCTGTCGATCCAGCGGGCCGAGCGCCTGCGCGTCGACGTGGTCTCGCCCCTTGGCGCGGTGCCCCTGCCCCGCGTGGCCGGCGCACCGATCACGCTGGAGAGCGCACCCGGGCCGCTTGAAGTCGTGGTGCGCGTGGCCAGTGCCAGCGGTGTGAAGTCCGTGCGGGTGAACGGTCAGGCCCACACACCCGACGCCCAGGGCCTCTTGAGCATCCCGCTCACGGTGGGTGACACCCCGTCCACCGTGCTCGTGCAGGCGGAAGACGAAGTGGGCGCGCAAGCGCAGGCCGAGCTGAAGCTGGTGCAACGCTCGGCGCCCTTGACCGTCGCCACCGCCGCGCTTGCCGCAGCATCCCCGGCCAGCGCCGTGCCAAGCCGGACCACCCCCGCGGCGCCGCAGCCGCTCACGCCGTTGATCGGCGGCAAGCGCCACGCCCTTGTCATCGCCAACCAGCAGTACAAGCGCTGGACGCCCCTCGACACACCACGCGCCGATGCGCAGGCGGTGGCCTCGGTGCTCAAGCAACGCTTCGGCTTCGAGGTGACACTGCTGCAGGACGTGACGCGCCAGCAGCTGCTGTCCGCCCTGGGCAAGTTGCGTCAGCAGGTCGGCCCGCAGGACCAGGTGGTCGTCTACTACGCGGGCCACGGGCAGATGGACACCGTCACCGCGCGCGGCTACTGGATCCCCGTCGACGGCGACGAGAAGGACATCGCGCAATGGGTGTCGGTGATCGACGTCACCGACCAGCTCTCGGCCATGGCCGCACGCCATGTGCTCGTGATCGCCGACTCGTGCTACTCCGGCACGCTCACGCGCTCGCTCGTGCCCACGGTCGACCAGGCCCTGACGCTCGAGCAACGCCTGGGCCCGCTGCGCCAGCTCAGCCAGCAGCGCGCGCGGGTGGCCATGACCTCGGGCGGCATGGAGCCGGTGGTCGACGGCGGCAGCATCAACCACTCGCTCTTCGCACGCAGCCTGCTCGACGTGCTGGGGCAGGTGCGCTCACCGATGGCGGCGCAGGAGCTGCATGGTGCAGTGGCTGCGCGTTTCGCTCACCTGGCGCGGCGCCTCAAGATCCAGCAGCAGCCGCAATACGCGCCCATCGGCTTTGCGGGCCACGAGGCGGGTGACTTCGTGCTGGCGCCGATCTGATCGGCCGTTACGGTCCGACCACGTTGGCAATGGCGATCTGCAGCCCCGCGGCCCCCACGGCCACGGGCGCAGAGTGGCCCTCCAGGTCACCCGGGCGGGCCTGGCCTTCGCCGCTCTTGCTCACCCGCGCCGTCACCACCACGCGCGAGAAGGCCGACACCTTCGCATCAGGCCACATGGCCATGCTGTCGTCGAGCGTGAACTGAAGCGGCAGGTCCTTCACCTGCTTGCGGATCACCGCGAGCGGCACCGGCGGGCCTTCCACCGCGCGGGCGAAGATGAAGACCGTGTCGTTCGGCTTCGCCTGTGGGGCGAGGGTGGGCGACAGGTCCACCGTGCCGCTGATCGACGAGCCCGCTGGAGCCGCCGGTTGGCCTGACGACGTTGCCGCATCGACGATGACCGCAGCCGTCGGTGCCGACGCCCTGTCGACCGACGCGGTCGGGCGCGACGGCGTTGCCGCGCTGCGGCTCGACGACACCGCCCATCCATAGGTGAGCGCCGCAGCCGCCACCGCCAGCAAGCCCGTGCCGATGAGCCAGCGCAGCGCGCTCGACTTCGCGCCTGTCGACGGCATGGGCACCGGCGGCAGCAGCGCCGCATCGGGCCGCATGTCGCCCATCATCACGGTCTCGGGCCACTCCTCGTCGGGGTCGGGGCTGCGCATCACGGCGTCGACCAGCTTGCGCTCGAGCAGTGCGCGGGCCTCGGCGTACTGCGCGTCGTTCACGAAACCGGTGACGTGCTGCTCGTGCAGATCCTGCAGGCGTTTGCGCAGCGACTGGACTTCCTCGTTCATCCGCGTATTGCATCACGGGCCACTCGCGATCTCGCAACAGGCTGTTCCCCCATCGGTGGGGGTGTGCGCGCGACGCTGCGCCATACTGCGGCACCACGCGCGCACGCTCACAGATCCCTTCGTCGATGCCCTCTCGTTCTGCCTCCGCTGCCAAACGGTCTCCTGGCTACGCCGCCAACATGGAAGGCGTGGCCGCCGTGGAGCGGGCGCTGGCGATCGTCGAGGCGATCGAGCGCGCCGAGCAGCCGCTCACGCTCACCGGCATCGCCGAAGCCACGGGCCTCTACAAGAGCGCGGTGCTGCGCATGATGGTCACGCTGGAGCGGCGCGGGCTCGTGCTGCGCCAGCAGGACCAGCGATACGTGCTGGGGCCGCTCGCGTTTCGCCTCGGCCGCGCCTACGAGCGCAACAACCGCGTGGAAGAGCAGCTCGCGCCGCTGATGCAGGCGCTGGTGGAGCGCGGCACCGAAAGCCCTTCGTTCCATGTGCGGCAGGACGACGAGACGCGCCTGTGCCTGCTGCGCTTCGACTCGCGCCACTCCACGCTGGACCGCGTGCGTGCCGGCGACTTGCTGCCGCTCAAGCGCGGCGCGGCCGGCAAGGTGCTGCTGCGCTTTGGCCACGGCGATCCCGAGGCCTTGCAAGGCGAGCTGGCCGAATACTCCTTCGGCGAGCGCGACCCGCTGTGCGGCGCCGTGGCCGGGCCGGTGTTCGGCCCCGGTGGTGCGTTGCTCGGTGCGCTGTCGCTCTCGGGGCCGCTCGATCGTTTCACCGAAACCGCGGTGAAGAAAATGGTGAGGCCCCTGCTCGACGCCTGCGAGACCGCCACGCGCAAGCTGGGTGGCGTGTGGCCCGCCGAGCGGCCGGCACGGCGCAGCGCCGCGCGCTCGTCTTCGCGCTGAGACGATCCTCGGGTCCTGCGCCAGGACGTTCCGGGCTGCTGCACGCGGCCCGCATATCCGAACGCGACCACGCCCAGGGGTAACACCCGCACTGCCATGCCTTGACGCTCGGCTCCGGTCGGCGCGACACTTGTCCAACGACAGAACATGTATTCTGTTTAACAGAACACAACGAAGAGACAAGCAATGCCCTCGCCTGGCACGCACGACGAGACGCCACGCCCCCTGCTCATCGGCGGCGAGTTCCTGCCCGGCCGCAGCCAGTTGCCGCCGCTCGAGTCCATCAACCCCGCGACGGGCCAGCTCAATCACCGCGTCGCCGCGGCCGGCCCCGACGACGTGGACGACGCCGTGGCCACCGCCACCGAGGCCGCACGCGCCAAGGCCTGGCGGCACATGCTGTCGCCGCAGCGCGCCGCCATCCTCCACCGCATCGGCGAGCTGATGCTGCGCGACAGCGACCGCTTCGCCCGCCTGCAGATGCTCGAGAACGGCAAGGTCTGGGCCGAGTGCGCCGCGCAGGTCAAGAGTGCGGCGGCCACCTTCCGCTACTACGCCTCGGTGTGCGAGACGCTCGGCTCCGAGCTCACGCCCTCGCGCGGCCACTACCTCTCGATGACGGTGCACGAACCCTATGGCGTGGTCGCCGCCATCACGCCGTGGAACTCACCGCTGACGATGGAGGCGCAGAAGATCGCGCCGGCACTCGCCGCGGGCAACGCCGTCATCCTGAAGCCCTCGGAGATCACCCCCTCCACTGCGCTCGAACTCGGTCGCATCGCGCTTGAAGCGGGCCTGCCCCCCGGGCTGCTCAACGTGCTGCCCGGCACCGGCACGACCGCGGGCGCAGCACTCGTCGAGCATCCCGGTGTGAAGATGGTGTCGTTCACCGGCGGCACCGCCAGCGGCCGGCGCATCGCCGAAGCGGCGGCGCGCAAGCTGATGCCCGTTGCGCTGGAACTCGGCGGCAAGTCGCCTCACATCGTCTTTGCCGATGCAGACCTCGAGGCCGCCGTCGACGCCGTGGCCGGCGGCATCTTCGAAGGCAGCGGCCAGTCGTGCGTGGCCGGCTCGCGGCTCTTCGTGCAGCGCAGCGTGTTCGACCAGGTGCTGCAGATGGTCAGCGACAAGGCGAATCGTCTGCGCGTGGACTTGCCCGATGCGAGCGGCGCCGAGATGGGCCCCCTTGCCTCGTTCGCGCAGCGCGAGCGCGTCGAGGCCATGGTCGAGGCGGCCCGCGCGAGTGGCGCCGGGATCGTGGCCGGTGGCGCGCGGCCGCACGATGCTCGCCTCGCCGCCGGCGCCTTCTACCTGCCCACCGTCATCGCCGGCATCGACAACCGGGCCACCATCGCCCAGCAGGAGATCTTCGGCCCGGTGCTGTGCGCGATGCCCTTCGACGACGAAGACGACCTGATCGCGCAGGCCAACGACAGCGCCTACGGCCTTGCCTCCGGCATCTGGACGGCAGACTACAGGCGCGCGCTGCGCGTCGCACGCGCGCTCGAAGCCGGCACGGTGTGGATCAACACCTACAAGCAGCTCTCCATCGCCACCCCCTTCGGCGGCTTCAAGGACAGCGGCCTCGGCCGCGAAAAAGGCCTCTCCGGCCTGCGCCTGTACCAGCAGGCGAAGGGCCTCTACCTCGGCCTCTGAGTGATGACCCCAGACTCCATCGGCTTCATCGGCCTGGGCGTGATGGGCGAGCCCATGTGCCGCAACCTCGCGCGCAAGTCGGGCCGCGTCGTGTACGCCCACGACCTCGACGCCACGGTGCTGCAACGCCTCGCAGCCGTCGGCGTGCAGAGCACCGACTCGGCCGCCGCGGTGATGGAGCGCGCCAGCATCGTCTTGCTTTCCCTGCCCTCCGGCGAGATCGTCCACCAGCTCGCGCACCAGCCCGACGGCCTGCTCGCCCACGCCTATGCGGGCCAGATCGTGGTCGACCTCGGCACCTCGCCGGTCGACACCACCCGCGCACTGGCCCGGGCTTTCGCCGACAAGGGCGTGGCCTTCATCGACGCCCCCGTCGCGCGCACCCGCGCTGCGGCCGAGGCCGGCACGCTCTCGGTGATGGTCGGCGCCGATGCCGCGACCTTCGAGCGCGTGAAGCCGCTCATCGCCACCTTCGCCTCCGACATCGCGCTGTGCGGCCCGGTCGGCTGCGGCCAGGTCGTGAAGATCCTCAACAACATGGTGCTCTTCGAGACCGTGGTTGCGCTCGCCGAAGCCAAGGCCATCGCCGAGCGTGCGGGTGTCGACCCCACGCTGCTCTTCGAGACGCTGAGCAAAGGCAGCGCCGACAGCTTCGCGTTGCGCAGCCATGGCATGAAGGCGATGCTGCCGGGTGACTTTCCCGAACGCGCGTTCTCCGTGCGCTACGCCCGCAAGGACCTCGCCTACGCGCTCAAGCTCGCGCAGGAGACCGGCGTCGACGCGAAGGGCGCACGCACCGTCGATGCGTGGTACCAGGCGGCGATCGACGCGGGCCTTGGCGACCAATACCATCCGGTCATCAGCCAGCTGATCGGCCCTTCACCATGACACTGCCTCGATACGAGGTCTACGCGATCAAGTACGCCAGCATGCCGCGCCGGCGCCGCGACAACTTCCTCCCCGCCGACGACCACGACGGCCCGATGCCGATGGACTTCTTCGTCTGGCTGCTCAAGGGCGAGACGAGAAACATCCTCGTCGACACCGGCTTCAGCCAGGCCACTGGCGCGGCGCGCCACCGCCAATGGCTGCGCTGCCCCATCGAGGCCTGCCGCACGCTGGGCGTGGACCCGGCCCGCATCGGCGACGTGATCCTCACCCACCTGCACTACGACCACGCGGGCAACCTGCCGCTGCTGCCCCAGGCGCGCTTTCATGTGCAGGACAGCGAGCTCGACTACGCCACCGGCCGCTGCATGTGCCAGCCGGCGATGCGCCATGCCTACGCGGTCGACGACGTGGTGGAGCTCGTGCGCCAGGTCTACGCCGAGCGAGTGAGCTTCCATGCGGGGGACAGCACCGTCGCCCCCGGCGTCGAGCTGCTGCTGATCGGCGGCCACACCCGGGGCCTGCAGGCCGTGCGGGTGCACACCGAGCGCGGGTGGGTGGTGCTGGCCTCCGATGCCAGCCACTACTACGAGAACATCGAGGGCGAGCGCGCCTTCCCCATCGTCTTCAACGTGGCCGACATGCTGGCCGGGCACCGCCGCCTGAAGCAGATCGCCGGCGCCTCCACCCTGCTCGTGCCCGGTCACGACCCCGAGGTGCTGGTGCGCTACCCGCGCGTGGAAGGCGATGCCGTCGGCACGGCGCTCCTGCACCGGCCGCCGTCGCGCTGAACTCGACGCTGGCTGCGCGCCATGGCGCAGCAGAATACGGGCTTCGTCCAACCTGGAGAGATGCCTGTGACCCGCTTGCTCACCCTCGTCGTCGCCATGACCGTGCTGACCTGGCTGTCCATCATCGTGGCGAGCACGCTGCGCTCGAAAGGCGACGTGAAGCTCGCCATCGGCAACCGCGACAACCTGCCCGAGCCCACGCCGCTGGCGGCCCGCGCCGACCGGGCCGCGAAGAACACGCTGGAGAACTTCATCCTCTTTTCGGCACTGGCTGTCGCGGCCCTCGCCGTGGCGCCCGCCAGCACGCAGGTGCTGCTGGGTGCGCAGATCTTCTTCTGGGCCCGGGTGGTCTACCTGCCGATCTACTACCTCGGCATCCCGGGGGTGCGCACGCTGGTCTGGGCGATGGGCGTCGCGGGGCTCGGGGTGATCGCAGCGGCCCTTCTCACGCTGCCTTGAGCGTCTCACCATGGACCGCACCCAGCTCGAAGCGATCTTCGATCAACAGGCAGGCGCCTACGACCAGCAGTGGGCCAAGCTCGCCGCGTTTCGCGACGGCATCCACCTGCTGATGGCGTCCATCTTCTCCGGCCTGCCGCCAGACGCCCGCCTGCTGTGCGTGGGCGCCGGAACCGGGGCCGAGATCCACTTCTTCGCCGAGCGGTTCCCCGGGTGGACCTTCGTGGCCGTCGAGCCCTCGGCCGGCATGGTCGAGGCGGCCAGGTCGAGGGCGCAGCGCCATGGCTACCTCGAGCGCTGCACGTTCCACAACGGCTATCTCGAATCGCTGCCCGACGCGGCGCCGTTCGATGGCGCCACCTCCTTGCTGGTGTCGCAGTTCCTGCTCGACGCCGGCGAGCGGACCGAGTTCTTCCGCGCCATCGCCACCCGGCTCAAGCCCGGTGGTGTGCTCGCCTCGTCGGACCTGGCCTCCGACCGGGAGGCTCCGCACTACGCCAGCCTGCTCGACGTCTGGCTGCGCACGCTGGCCGCATCCGACCTCACGCCAGAGCGCGCCCAGCAGATGCGAGCGGCGTACGACCGGGACGTGGCCATCCTGCCGGTGCCACGCGTCGAAGAGATCATCGCGTCGGCCGGCTTCGAGCCGCCCGTGCAGTTCTTCCAGGCGGGCCTGATCCACGCCTGGTACACCCGGCGCGCCTGAGCACCGGCTGAGTACAGTTTGCGCCACAGATCGACAGCCCGCACCGACTTTCCATGCTCAACCGACCCCTTCTCGCCCTCGTCCTGGCCTCCCTCGCCTTCACCGCCAGCGCGGCAGACCCGATCCCCATGCGGGTCAGCGAACTGCTGCAATCCGAACGGGCCAGGCAGTTTCTCGACCCCGACGTCAAGCTCTACTGGGGCGACGAGGCCACGCCGCCCCTGCTGGAGATCTCGCGCGAAGACGTCAACACGGGCATCAGCCTGAGCGGCAAGGTGTTCTCCGCCGGCACGCGGGAGCACTGCGTGGCGGCCTTCGAGAACGCACTCGATTCGATGATCCGCCATGCCCGCAACCTGGGCTACGACGTGGTGTTCAACATCCGCGTCGGCCAAGGCAAGGGGGTTCCCACCGAATCGCAGACCTTCTCGTGCACTCCTGCCTACCGGGCGACGGACATCCGCATCTGGAGCTCGTTCGGCATGACCGAGGCCGCCGCGCAACGCTTCGCGGACGCCCAGAAGCAATTGGCCACGCTGCCAGCACGCGCGCCCGCGAAGGACGCCATTTTCATGCCGCTCGCACCGGTGCAGGCCAGCCCGGAGCTCAAGAAGATCCTCGGCCGCCACGTCAGAGCCTATTGGGGCACCGACGCGCCCACGTACGACGAGCGGACCAACAGCCCCTACGAGTACACCGAGTACGCCGAGACCGCCGGCCGCGCCCCCGAGGAAGCCTGCCGGCAGGCCACGCTCAAGGCACTCGGGGCCATGGTCAAGGAAGCGCGCAAGGAAGACTTCGATTCGCTCGTCCGCATCCGCAGCTATCACAACGGGCAGCTCACGCCCGCCCCCACCGACATCGAATGCGAGGTCGGCAAGAAGTGGGCAAGCGTCACGTTGAGAGCCTACATGGCCAACAGGAAATAGCACCATGCCTGCACGCCCCCAGCACCACGAGATCGACCACCGCACCATCAAGCTGCTCGTCGGCGTGATCGCGATCACGCTGTCGTGGCTGACGAGTGCGTTTGCCAACAACACGCTCACCTCCATCAGCGCCGCCTACTTCGAGAACGGCTGGTCGCAGGTGATCTTCATCGGCTTCCTGTTCGCCATCTCGGCGCTCATGCTGGCCTACAACGGCTACACCAAGGTGGAGATGGTGCTGTGCAAGGTGGCGGCGCTGTGCGGCGTCATCATCGCGATGTTTCCCTGCCGCTGTGTCAACCGCGACGAAATCATCGAGGGCGTGCACGGCGGCGCGGCGATCGTGCTGTTCCTCATCCTCGCGTACCTGTGCTGGGGCTTCTTTCACCGTGCACGGGCCAAGCACAACAGGCGCGCCAACGTGCGCTCGTGGATCTATGCGGGCTGCGGCATCGCGATGCTGCTGTCCATCGGCTCGCTCGCGATCGAGACCTTCACGCAAGGCGGCATGACGCAGCACGTGCACAGCCGCTTCGTGTTCTACGGCGAGGCGCTCGGCCTGGTGGCCTTCGGCGTCTCGTGGCTGACGGCCAGCCGCACACTGCCCTTTCTGACGGGCAAGGAAGAGCGCTTCTCTCCCTTGCGTCCTGACAACCCGGATTGACGCCGCTCACCGCGCGGCCATCACCACCCGCGCCACCAGCAAGCGCACCGCCTGCATCTGTGCCATCGCCTTCTCGCCCGGCGGCGAGGTGGCCGCGGTGGCGACCACCAGCTTCAGCGAAGGCGCGAGCAGCGCCCACTGGCCGCCATAGCCGAGGCCCCAGACCAGCGGCACGCCCTGCAGCACACCGGTGAACCACAGGTGGCCATAGCCGATGCCTTGCATCGGGGCCTGCCGCCAGTCGGCCGGCCCGTGGGAACGCGTGCTCTCGGCCACCCAGTCGGCGGGCAGCACCTGCCGATCCTGCCAGCGGCCCTGCTGCAGGACCATCCACGCAAGCTTGGCAAGGTCGCGCGGGCGCAGCGCAAGGCCGGCGTAGGCGAGCACACGGTCAAACCGGTCGCGCTGCCAGGCGAAGCGGCGGATGCCGAGCGGCGCGAAGAGGTCGCGCGCAGCGAGCGCAGACAGGCTCATGCCCTCGGCGCGCTGGAGGATGGGCGACAGCAGGCTGACCGCAGCATCGTTGTACGTCCATCCCGAGCGGGGCGGCGGCGTTCGCGGGGAGGCAAGCGCGCGCTGCACCGGATCGCGGGCGTTGAGCAACTCGGGCGAGCGCTCCACGTCGAAGGCCATGCCGGTGCGCCCTTGCAGGATCTGCCGCAGCGTCACCCCGGCCAGGGGCGCACCGGGCCATTCGGCCGCTTCCGGCAGCAGGCGGTGCACCGGCTCGTCCAGGCCCGGGAGCGTGCCACGCGAAAGCGCCAGGCCCACCAGCATCGAGCTCACGCTCTTGGTGACCGAGTTGATGGGCAGCAGGTGCGAGGGCAATGCGCCATGGAAGTAGCGCTCGCCGATCAGCAGGCCCTCGCGCACGACGACGAGGCTCCTGAGCCCCGGCACATGCGCGCCATCGGCAAACACGCGCTCGAGCGCTGCCGATGCAACGCCATGCGCGCCGGGCAGGTCGGCCACCCAGTCGGTCTCGGTCACCTCCTGCAAGGTGACGGCATCGAAGCGCGAAGGCTGCAGGCGGCGCGGTGCAGCGCGGCGGTGTCGGGCAGGGGGCAAGCGGTGTGTTCCGGAAGTGGGCCCTGCCGCGCGGCAATCGCGGTGCCTGCACGCCAGCGCTACTCGCCCACCCCCACCGTATTGGGCTGCCGCTTCTCGATCGCCCACTTCAGCAAGGCGGCGACGCGGAACACCCCGTGCGCGAACTTGCCGTAGGGCAAGGTGAGGAAGAGCGCCATCACCGCCCCCAGGTGCACGCACAGCGCCAAGGGCAAGGCCGCGGTGCTGCGCACGAGCATCAGCACGAGGCCGCTCGACGCGGTGAGGAAAAGCAGCGCGATGAAGCCGCGGTCCATGGGGCGCTGCGCCACGTCGCCGTGTGTCGGGTGCCGCTTCAGGTTGAGCCACCCCAGACCGGCGGTGCCGATCACGAGCGAGACCCCGCCGGTGATGCCCAGCAGCTTCGGAAGACTCGTGACGCCATACGGCGCGGGCCAGCCGAAGAGGTAGTGGTAGAGCGTGGCCACGCAGGTCGCGGCGAAGCACAGCAGGAATCCGTAGAAGGTGAAATGGTGGAAGCGGCGCCGCGCGAGCGTGTAGCGGTCGTCGGCTTCGTTGCAGCCCTCGCCGTGCCCACCATCGAGATACCTGAGGCGCAGCGCATCGCGCGCGGCTTCGCCCACTGCCGGGCCCGACGCCTCGCCCGGCGAGATGCCGCGCCAGAAGTGCCGCACCGCCATCGCAAGGGCCAGCACGACGAAGGCGAACACCGGCGCGAAGAGACTCACCATCAGCCCGTGCGGAAACACCGCGTAGAAGTTGCCGCCGTCCACCCGCTGCCAGAAGCCGCCTTCGCGCATCACCGCGAGCACGAGGAAGAGCGCCAGCCCCGAGGCGAGTGCGAGCGACAGCACGAGCCCGTTGCGCTGGTAGAGCACACCGAGCGCCCGCGGCCACGCATGGCCGGCATAGGTCTCGCCGCGCACGCGCGCCATCGCCTGCGGCACGTTGACCGCGAACTCGTGCGGCGGCGCGTACTGGCAGGCGTGCAGGCAGGCACCGCAGTTGTGACAGAGGTTCGCGAGGTAGTCGACGTCGGCCGCGGGGAACGAGAGGCGGCGTGTCATCGCGGGGAAGACGGCGCAGAAGCCTTCGCAGTAGCGGCAGGCGTTGCAGATGGTCAGCACGCGGTCGACCTCGGCCTGTGCGGCACTCAGCGGCACGATGGGGATGACCCGGCCCTCAGCCATGCACGCGCTCCCTCAGCGCGGCCCGCGCGGCGCTGGTGCCGGCGATGCGACCGAAGGCCGTGCCGATGCTCATGCCCACGCCGGCGGTGTAGCCCTGGCCAAGCACATTGCCGGCCATCATCTCGCCGGCCACGAAGAGGTTGCCGCTCGGCGTGCCGTCGAAGTGCACCGCCGCGTGCTCGTTGGTCTTGAGGCCGAGGTAGGTGAAGGTCACGCCGGGCTTGAGGGCGTAGCCGTGAAACGGAGGGGTGTCGAGCGGCAGCGCCCAGTGGGTCTTGGCAGGTGTCAGGCCTTCCGTGTGGCAGTCGTCGAGCACGGTGTGGTCGAAGGTTCCGGCGCGGCAGGCGGCGTTGTAGGCCTCGAGCGTCCGCATGAACGTGGCTTCGTCCAGGCCGAGTTGGCGTGCAAGCTCGGGCAGCGAGTCGGCCCGTACGCCTGGGAACACCGGTGGCATGAAACGCCCCACCGCCTTGGCGTCGATGATCGACCACGCGATCTGCCCCGGCTGCTGCGCCACGAGCCGGCCCCAGATCGCGTAGCGCTTGGGCCAGAAGTCTTCGCCCTCGTCGTAGAAGCGCTTCGCCTCGCGGTTGACCACCACGCCGAGCGAGACGCAATCGATGCGGGTGCAGATGCCGCCGTCGTAGAGCGGCGCGCGCGCATCGATCGCCACCATGTGGGCCTGCGTCGGGTCGCCGATCGCGTCGGCGCCGCAGTCGATCAGGTGCTTGAGCAACACGCCGCGGTTGAAGCGCGAACCGCGGATCAGGAAGTTGTCGGCGGGCCATTCGCCGCGTGCGTTCTGCCCCCAGGCCTCGCGCAGCCACTCGCGGTTGGACTCGAAACCTCCGGCCGCGAGCACGCAGGCTTTCGCAGCGAAGCGCCGCTCGCCTGCACAAGCAGCGACGAAGCGGCCGTCCTGCAGCTCGAGGCGGTCGATGGGCGTCTCGTAGCGCACCGTCACCCCGAGCCGCTCGGCGCTGCGGTAGTAGGCATTGACGAGGGCCTTGCCGCCGCCCATGAAGAAGGCGTTGGTGCGCGCGGTGTGCAGCGCCCCCGAGAGCGAGGGCTGGAAACGCACGCCATGCGATCGCATCCAGTCGCGGCAGCTCGACGACGCACGGATCGCCAGGCGCGCCAGGTGCTCGTCGGTCTTGCCCCCGGTGACCTTCAGCAGGTCTTGCCAGAACTCCTCTTCGGGATAGGCCTCGACCAGCACGTCCTGCGGCGCATCGTGCATGCAGCGCAGGTTGCGCACATGCGGGGAGTTGCCGCCGCGCCACTCACGCGGGGCGGCTTCGAGCATCAGCACCGAGGCGCCCGCCTCGCGCGCCATCAGCGCGGCACACAAGGCAGCGTTGCCGCCGCCGACCACGAGCACATCGACCATGGTCGCACTCTAGGCGCGCGGCCCCGGCGGCGCTAGACGGCGCCCGGGCAAGCCCTCTTCACGGACCGTGAAGACAGGCCGGTCACTCCGGCTCGATCCTGGCCGCGCGGATCACGGCGCTCCAGCGGTCGATCTCGCTCGCGAGCAGCTTCTCCAGCTCGGCGGGCGAGCTGGCCGCCACGCGCATGCCCAGCCTGGCGAGCTTGTCGCGCACCGCCGGCGAGGCCACTGCCTCGCGCGCTGCGCGGTTGAGCACCTCCACCACCGCGGCCGGCGTGCCGGCCGGCGCCGCGAGCGCATTCCACGACGCCACGTTGTAGCCCGCCACGCCGGCTTCCATGGCGGTCGGCACCTCGGGCAGCGCGGGGTTGCGCTTGTCGCCCGACACCGCGAGCGCCTTGACCACACCCGCCTGCACCTGCGGCAGCATCGGCCCGAGGATCTCGAATGCCACATCGATCTCGCCGCCGCGCAAGGCGGTCAGCACCGCCGGGCTGCCCTTGTAGGGGATGAGCGCCACCTCGAGACCGGCCACCGTCTCGAAGAGCTTGGCTGCGAGGTGCTGCGTGCTGCCGGCCGCGATCGTGCCGACGTTGAGCTTGCCCGGGTGGGCGCGGGCATAGGCCACCAGGTCCTTCAATGAGGCGAACTTCGACCCGCTGGCCACGAAGAGGCCGAGGTCGAAGTAGCCGAGCGTGCTGATGCCCACGAAGTCTTTCTTCGTGTCGTAGGGCAGCTTCTTGAAGAGGCCCACGCTCACCGCATTGCCGTTGCTCATCAGCAGCAGCGTGTGGCCATCGGGCTTGGCCGTCGCCACCGCCTGGCTCGCGACGATGCTGCCGGCGCTCGGCCGGTTGTCGACGATCACCGCCTGCCCGAGCTTCTGCGCCATCACCTCCGACACGGCACGCGCGGTGATGTCGGCAATGCCGCCGGGGGCGAAGGGCACGATGAGGGTGATCGGCTTGTCAGGGAACTTTGCCTGCGCCCGCGCGAGGCCGGGCAGTGCGGCGGCGCCCAGCAGTGCAACGGCGTGGCGGCGCCGGAGGGAGGGGAAGGTGCTGTTCATGCCTGCCAGTATGGGCGCAAGCCTGGCGAATCCGTGCGGCGCGGCGCATCATCTCGCCTGTCTCGGCACCCTGCCCGCTTCACCCCATGAACGCCATCCGCTTGCTGCTGCTCCCGCTTGGCCTCTGTCTCGCCCTGCTCGCCGGCTGTGCCAGCGCACCGGCCAAGGCCGACAAGGTGGCGCTCGTGATCGGCAATGCCGCGTACGACAACGTGGTGAGGCTCGTGAACCCGACGAACGATGCCGCCGACATGTGCGCGTCGCTGCGCAAGCTCGGCTTCAAGACCACCTGCGCCACCGACGTGCGCGACCGCGCCGAGTTCGACACGCTGGTGAAGGCCTACGTGGCCGCGCTCGATGCCGGCGCCGTGGGGGTCTTCTACTACTCGGGCCATGGCGTGCAGGCCGGACACGGCAACTACCTGATCCCCACGCAGGTGAAGCTCAAGTCGGCCACCGAAGACCCGACCAAGGTGCTCTACGCGGTCGACGATCTCTTCGACCGCCTGCGCCAGCGCCGCGCGCGTTTCCAGCTGGTGGTGCTCGATGCGTGCCGGGCCGACCTCTTCGAACAGGCCGAGCACAAGCCCGGCTCGCGCGTGGCCGCCGCGCCCCGCTCCGACCTCGTGCGCGCACTCGAGACCGTGGCCCGCGCGAGCAACGGGCTCGCGCCGATCAAGGACGCCCCGCCCGGCACCATCGTGCTCTATGCCACCGCCTCGAAAGACCTCGCCTTCGACGGCGACGGCCGCAACGGCCCGCTCACCAAGCACATCCTCGCGCACATCGAGACCCGCGGCCTCTACGTCGAGGAGTTCATCAAGCGCGTGACGCTCGGCGTGGAGCAGGAGACCTTCCGCAAGTACCGCAAGCGCCAGACGCCGTTCATCTACGGCTCGTTCAGCGGCAAGTTCTGCTTCGCCGGCTGCCCGGGCGACAACGACGTGCCGGTGCCGCCGGCGTTCTGATCAGAGGCTCGCGCGTCAGAACGTCGCGATGGCGCCGAAGGTGAAGCCTTGCGTGAGGTCGCGGCCGTCCTGGCTGGGCAGCGCGTCCTTCGAGGTGAGCACCTGCGTGCGGTAGCCGGCGGTCAGCGTCACCGCCTTGATGAAGGTGCCGGCGGGAATGGTGTAGGCCGCCCCCACCTCGCTGAGGCGGTAGTCGGCGTCGAACTTCACGTCGCTGCTGCCGGTGCTCTTCATCCAGCCCATGCCGAGCGAGCCATAGAGCGACCATCCCTGCCCGAGCGGCGCGGTACCGCTGATGCCGGCCACCGGGCCGTCGAGCGCATAGAGCAGGCTGCCGCGCTGCTCGACTTTCTTGTAGCCGAGCGTGAGCGCCACGCCAGGCGTGACCGAATAGCCGAGGTTGATGTCGAACTCCTCGCGCTTGTCTCGCCGGCCGCCCAGCATCTCGTGCTCGGTCGACGGGTAGAGGCTCAACGACCCGGTGAAATCTCCCCAGCGCACGCTCAGCACCGGCAGCAGCACCAGCTTGTCCTTCGCCGGCACCTGGATGACGACGGAGTCGCCGTTCTGGTCGAGCGTGTAGCTGAAGGTGTCCCACTGGGCCTGCCAGGCGCGCAGGCCGACCGAGACGGAGGGCCCCGACGACTGCGCATGGGTGAGGCCGCTGGCGAGCAGCACCGCGGCGGCAAGAACAGTCTTCTTCATCATGTGATGTCTCCTGTAGGCGCGCGGCTGCCACCATAGCGGGTTCGGCGAAGGGCCGCCACCGCTGATCTACGATGCGGCCGATGCCGTTCTTCCTGCGACTCTTCCTGGTGCTCGCCGCAGGCCTGGTGTGGGCCACGGCGCAGGCGGCCGAGTTTGCCCACTACTACGAGTACGCGTTCTTCGTGCCCGGCTCGTCGACGCAGGACCTGGCCGCTCGAGGCAAGGCGGCGCTGCCGGTGCTGTCGCGCCATCGGCTGGTCGAGCCTGCCGTGCTGCTGCGCTGGGACGGCAAGGGCCTGCCACCGCTGGCCCTGGAGCGGCGCAGCATGCCGCTGGCCGAGGTGAGGCTGAACCGGCTCGGCGACACCGGCGAGCCGCTGGCCCAGCTGCTGCGCGTGCAACCGTGGGAGACGGTGGAGATGCTGGTGGTGATGGTCGGCGTGCCGGCACAGCTCGACGTGCCGGCCTACATCGAGGCGCTCGCGTCGAGCGTGGCGGTCGGCAAGGCGCTGCGCTCGCCGGCCTTTGCCGACATCGAGACCGGCGACCTGCGTCGCCTCGACAACCTCGAAGCGCGCCTCCACGAAGGCCTGCGCGGCGGCCGCTGGCCGCTCTCGCCCAGCAACCCGCCACGCCTCACCACGCTCGGCGGCATCACCGAATTCGAGGCGCTGCCGGACGATGGCCTGCGCACCCACGGCCTGCGCAAGCTTTGCCTGCCCGACCTCCTGCTCGAACGCACGACGCCCGGCCTGGCCCCTGAGTGGTTGATCGGCGCGGCCGGCAACCTGCTGATCGCGGGCAAGGTGCCACCGACCGCGGGCACGGTGATGACGCTGCGCACGGATGCGCGGGAGCTCGTCGCCGAATTGCGCAGCGCCGCCCGCCACGGCGGCACGGCGCAGCTGCGCCTTGTGAGAAGCGCGCTGCAGCCGGGCCCCGTGCTGCGCCTGGAGATCGAGGGCCCTCCCGGTGCGCACGAGTACGAGCGGCAGATGCTGTTCTTCGGGGCGCTGATGAAACCTCGCCATCCCGACCTCGCCGAAGGCCAGGAGCAAGCACTGCTGCGCGCGATCGCACAGGCGCGTGTGCGGGCCCGCGAGCTGCGCGACCGGCTCGACACGCTGCGTGCTGCAGGCACCCGCGTGTTCTTTGCACGCCGCACCGAGATCCTGCTGACGCGGCTGCGCGAGGGCGAGCCGCCACCGCCTGTGTGGCATGAGTTCGTCGAATGGACCGACGAGGGCCGCTTGCGCACCCACCGCTGGAAAGGCGACCCGCGCGACGGCGGCGTGGCCGAGCGGCGGCATGAGCCCGTGACCATCAAGGGACGGAGCACGGCGTTCTTCGAGCTGGAGCTCCCGGAAGGCGAGGTGGACGACGTGCTCGTGGTCGATGCGCGCGGCCAGGCCAAGGGCGGCGAGGTGGTGGCGCTGATCCGGCAGATGGCCGGCGAGACGCCGAGCCGCCTGCGACGCTAGCGCGCCCGCCAGCGCCTGACGTGGCGGGTGCCACGGCGCATGTCAGGCCGCGGGGTCGAAGAAGCGTTTGGCCAGGCCGGCGCGGCCCGGGTACCACTTGAAGAACGGGCGGGCCTGCTCGACGGTGCGGGCCACCGACGGCCTGGCCATCAGGCGCTCGAAGTAGGCGGCCAGCTGCCGGCGCTCGGCCGGCAGCGGCACGTAGGTCACGGCGTAGAAGAGCGAAGGCGCCGCGGCGCAGTCGGCCAAGGTGAACGCCTCACCGGTGATCCAGGTGCGCCCGGCGAGTTGGCGATCGACGAGCTCGTAGGCCATCAGCAGCCTGGCCCTCGCTTCGGCCACGCTGATCGGGTCACGGTCGGCCTCGGGGCGCAGCAGGTCGCTGGTGTGGGCCTGCATGGGTGTCATCACATACAGGTCGAACAGTCGGTCCCACAGGCGCACATCGAGGGCGGCGCCGGCGTCGTCGGGGATGAGGCGGCGGCCTTCGCGCGCGTGGTGGCGCTGCAGGTACTCGATGATGATCGACGTCTCGGGCACCACGCGGCCGTCGTCGACCAGCAGCGGCATCTTGCCAGTCGGCCAGAGCGCGAGGTGCGCGTCGCGCTCGGTGGGGTCGCCGAGGTTGAGCAGCTTCTTCTCGACCTGGATGCCCAGCTCGTCGAGCGCGATGAGCGCCTTGTGGCAGTACGAGGACAACGGGTGGTAGTGCAGCGTGAGGGCCATGTGGCGATCCCGTCGGGTCAGGTGGAAGGCTTCAGCGGGCGGGCCTGCTCGGTGCGCTGCGGCCACGCGAAATTGCCGCCGCCCAGGTGGTGCAGCGTGTGCAGGTCGGTGTTGTCATCGCGGAACGACCAGCGGCCGTGGTCGAACACCCGCGCGTCGGCCGCGGCCCACACCACTTCGGCGAAGCAGGTGTCGTAGGCCTCTTCGGTGTGCGGCTCGTGGATCAGGCGGCACTCCATCCAGGCCACCGCGTCGGCCGCGAACGGCAGGCCGAGCACCGGGCCGTCGAAACTCTCGATGCCGAAGCGGGTGAACTTGTCGCCGACCTCGCGACCCGAGACGCTGCCCACCGCGTAGGTAGCGTCCAGCAGGGCCCGTCCCGGAATGCTCACCGCCAAGCCGCCGCTCGCGGTGACGAGTTCCTTGGTGAAGGTCTTCTTGTCGATGACGATCGCGATGCGCGGCGGCGTGAACTCCACCGGCATCGACCACGCCGCCGCCATCAGGTTGCGCCGCCCGCCATGGGCGCTGCCGACGAGCACGGTGGGGCCGTGGTTGATCAGGCGGGAGGCGTGGCCGAGGTGGACGTCTTGTCTCATGCAACGAGTCTAGGGCCGCCGCGCCCAGGCCCGCTCGAAGAGGGCATTCAGCTCGCCTTGCGGGATCTGCCCGCTGGCATAGGCGACGGTGCCGCGCTCGCGCAGCTCGAGGGCGGCCTGCCGCACGAGGCCGAGCGCTGCACGCGCGATGGAGCCGCCGACGCTGATGCGCTTCACGCCGACGTCGAGAAGGGCCGTGGCGCTGGAGGCGGCTTCGTTGAGGCCCACCACCAGGTTGAGCGGGCCGCCGATCTCGCGCACCAGCGTGCGGGCACGCTCGGCATCGGCGACGCCGGGGGTGAACACGCAATCGGCGCCGGCCGCGATGAAGCGGTTGCCACGCTCGATGGCGCGTGCGAGGCCCTGATCGCCGCCATGCTGGAAGACATCGGTGCGCGCGTTCAGCACGAATGCGCGGCCGCTGGCCCGCACCGCCTCGCTTGCGGCGGCGATGCGCTCGACCGCTTCTGCCTCGTCGAAGAGCCGGCCGGTGGCGCGGTGGGTGTCTTCGATGTTGCAGCCGGCCGCGCCGGCGGCGATGGCCAGGCGCACCGACTCGGCCACCTGCTCGGGCGTGTCGCCATAGCCCGCTTCGAGGTCGGCATTGACCGGCAGCGGCACGGCAGACGCGATGCGCTTCACGGCATCGAGGGTCTCGTCTCGCGTGACGGCGAGGTGGGCGTGGCGCACATGGAAGTCGGGCTTGCCGAGCGAGAAGGCGATGCCGGCGCTGGTGGTGCCAATGGCCGCGAAGCCGGCCTCGGCGAGCAGCACCGCGGTGCCGGCGTCCCAGGCATTGGGCATCACGAAACCGCGCTCGGCGCGGTGCAGGTCGAGAAAGGTCAAGACGGTCTCCTCGGGGATGGAATCGGGCCATCGTCCGCCGACGCCATGCTTGCGTCAAACGCATAATATTTCTTGAATCAATCGAATCTCTGCATGCATGGACTCCGACGCCCTGGCCACTTTTCTCGCGGTACACCGGCGCGGCGGTGTCTCGGCCGCGGCCGATGAACTGGCGCGCACGCAGTCGGCGATCAGCCGCCGTCTCGCCCTGCTGGAGCAGGAGGTCGGTGCCCCGCTCTTCGAGCGCATCGGCCGCGGGCTGGTGTTGAGCGAGGTGGGCGCGGCATTGCTGCCCTATGCCGAACGGGTGGCCGCGGCGATCGGCGATGCGAAGGCCGCAGCGGAATCGGCGCGCACCGGCGCGGGCGGCACGGTGCAGGTGGTGACGGTGGGTACGCTCGCCAACGCTTCGCTCGCCACCGCACTGAAGCGCGCCCAGGCCCGGCAGCCGGGCCTGGACCTGCGGCTTCAGACCGCCACCAGCGCCGAGGTGAGCTCGCAGGTGCGCTCGGGCGCCGCTTCGATCGGCCTGCGCTACTTCGACGACGCGGGCGCCGATCTCGAATGCCGTGTCGTGCAGACCGAGCGGCTGGTGGTCGTCAGTTCAGCTTCGCACCCGCTCGCCGGCAAAAGGGTGAAGTCGCTGTCGCAGCTGGCCGGCGAGCGCTGGCTCGCCTTTCCGGCACCGGAGCGGCGCTCGGAAGCCTTTGCCACCACGGTGCTCGCGCAGTTCACCAGCCGCGGCATCGACCGGCCCGACTGGATCGCCATCGACAGCCTCACCGCGCAGAAGCGCATGGTCGAAGCCGGCTTCGGTCTCGCCCTGCTGCAGGCGAGCGCCATCGAGGAAGAGCGCACCGCCGGCTCGCTCGCCGTGCTGCGCGTCGACGACCTCGACGTGAGCGTGCCGGTGGTGCTGGTCACGCGCCGGGGCGGCTACTTGAGCGGCGGCGCACAGGCCGTGCTGCGCGAACTCCTGCCCGGGCGTAGGTCTCGCTAGGCCGTGCACAGCCTCGCGCCGGCCCACTGGCCGGCTTCGACCAGCGAGCGCACCACGTCGCCGACCACCACGCGTGCGGCGAGTGCGGCCGGCGAGAGCTCCTCGTCCGGCAGGCCAGCGAGCAGGTTGCGCCGCCGCGCACCGGCGTCGGCCACCCTCACCACCCGCAAGGCGTCGTGGGGCAGGCGTGCCGTCGCAGCGCCGGGCTGCACGGTGGCGGCCCAGCCGGCGCGCACCGCGTCCATCAGGATCGCAAGGCCGTCGATGTCGGCGACGACGCGCGGCTTGCACTTCGCGCGCGCGAAGGCCTGCTCCACCACCGCGCGCAGGCCGTGCGTGCCGCTGGGCATCACCAAGGGCAGGCCGGCGATGTCTTTCAGCCGCACCTGCCGGCCGCGCGGCATGCCGGCGAGGCCTGCCGCGCCGATCAGGTACAGGCCTTCGTCGAGCAGCGGTGCCACGCTGAAGCGCTGCTGCGCATCGGTCTCGAAGAGCACCGCCAGGTCGAGCTGGCGCGCATCGAGCATCGCCGACAGGTTGCCCGACAGGCTCTCGACCAGGTGCAGGCGGATCGCGGGGTAGCGCTCTCGCATCGCGCCCATGAGCGGCAGCGCAAGCACCGAGGCCGTCGACGGCGCAAGACCCACGCTCACCTGCCCGGCAAGCCGCTGCTGCTGCGCGGCCTGCACGGCTTCGTCGGCATGGCGCACGGCGAGCTGCGCCTGCCGCCAGAACGCGACGCCTGCATCAGTGGGCGTCACGCCGGTGGGGCTGCGTTGCAGCAGCCGCGTGGACAGCTCGCCCTCCAGCCGGCTGATCTGCTGGCTCAGCGCCGAGGTGACCACACCGAGCTCGGCCGCGGCACGGCCCATGCTGCCCAGTTCGACGACGCGGATGAAGTAGCGAAGTTGCCGCAGTTCCATGCACGGCATGTTCGCATGCGGCTCGTGGTGCAGCCGTTGCAGCGCCTCAGCCTGCCAGCAGCCGCACCTTCTTCATCGCCAGCGATGCCGCTGCGTTGCGCGTCTCGACGCCGAGCTTCTCGAACACATGCTCGAGGTGCTTCTTCACCGTGGCCGGGCTGCTGCCGAGGATGTCGCCGATGTCGCGGTTGGTCTTGCCCTTGACGACCCAGTACAGCACCTCGGCTTCCTTCATGGTGAGCTTGAAGGCCTGCAGCAGGGCCTCGACGACCGCGGCGTCGGAGACCTCTCGCATCACCATCAGCCAGTCGTCGTCGCTCGTGCGCTCCTGCAGCGAGAAGACGAGTTGGCGAGACTCACGGGTCACCGTCAGGGGCGTGCCCTCGCGGCCTTCGTCGGCGAGATCGGACTGCTCGCGCAGCCACTGCAGCAGCTCTGCGGGGACCTGGCCGGGGTCGACGGCAAAGTAGGTGTGCATCAGCTGGCGCGCAAGCGGCGTCTGCCACACGGCCTTGCCGCTCTGCTTGTCGTTGCTCACGTGCACCGCCATCGTGGCGTGGCCGAAGGCATCGAGCGCATTGCGTGCCTGGCGCGCCTGTCGGGCGGCCTGCATGTGCGCGGCCATGCGCGCCAGCACTTCCTGCGGACGGATGGGCTTGGTGACGTAGTCGACGCCCCCGGCGCCAAAGGCCGCCACCACGTGCTCGGTGTCGGTGAGGCCGGTCATGAAGATGATGGGAATGTGGGCGGTGTCGGGCCCGGACTTTAGGCGGCGGGCGACCTCGAAGCCGTCCATGCCGGGCATCACGGCGTCGAGCAGCACCACGTCGGGCACGGCCTGCGCGGCACGCTGCAGCGCCGTCTCGCCGCTGGTGGCCACGAGCACGGTGTAGCCGGCCTCGTCGAGCGCGTCGTGCAGCAGAGAGAGGTTGTCGGGCACGTCGTCGACGATCAGCACCACGTCGCTCGCGGTGCGGTCGGGCAGACGTTCAGAGGGTCGCGGGGTCATTCAGGGCTCGGCGAGGACACGACGCACCACGGTGCTCATCGCATCGAGTTGGAAGTTGCGCGCCAAGCCGCGCAGGTGGGCGACGAAGCTGGCGCAGGCGGGATTGTCGCGCTCGATCTCGTCGAGCTTCTTCACGATGCCGCGGAAGTAGCCGAGGTGGATGAGCTCGTCGAGCGCCTTCAACTGCGCTTCGTCGGGCAGCACCCAGGGGGCGGGCACCGGCGCGGCCCCGGGCTCGACGGCAGCGGCGGCTTCCAGCCACTCGAGTTTCAGGCGCGAGCCCAGCCAGTCGAGCAGCTCGTGCACGCGCACGGGCTTGAGCACGAAGTCCTGCGGGGTGATGCCGACGTCGTTTTCCAGGTCCTTGTCGAAGGCATTGCCGGAGACGATGGCGATGGGCGCCTCGCTCAGCTTCTGCGAGCGGATCGCGCGGATGGTGGCCCAGCCGTCGATGCCGGGCATGGCCAGGTCCATCAGGATGGCGTGCGGGTCATAGCCGGCCACCACCGCCAGCGCCTCGTGGCCCGAGGCGGCCTGCATCAGCTCGAAGCCGAGCGGCTGCAGCACGGTGACGAGCAGGGAGCGGTCGACCTCCTCGTTGTCGACGATGAGGATGCGGCGGCGCTCGCCGCGGTAGCCGGTGCGGGCGGCGCGCGGCACTTCGAGTGCCGCGACGGCGCCGCGTGCTTCAGGCAGGAAGAGCTTGATGCGGAAGACCGTGCCCTGGCCGAGGGTGCTCGCGACCGTGAGTTCCCCGCCCATCAGGTCGGTGAGCATCTTGGCGATGGTGAGGCCGAGGCCCGTGCCGCCGCTGGTCGTTTCGCTGCCGCGCGCGAAGGGCTCGAAGATGTGCGTCAGCTCGTCGGGTGCGATGCCGGGGCCGGTGTCCTCGATCTCGAAGACCGCCATCTCGCGCGCATAGCGCAGGCGGAAGACGACGCGCCCGTCCTGCGTGAACTTGACCGCGTTGCCCAGCACGTTGATGAGGATCTGGCGCAGGCGCTTCTCATCGGCGCGCACGACCTCGGGCATCACGTCGCCCAGGTCGGCGCGGAACTCGATGCCCTTGCCGGCCGCCTGCAGCTCGAACATGTGCACGATCTGCTGCACCGCCTCGCGGAAGCGCAGCGGGCGCGGCTCCAGGCGGAACTTGCCGCCTTCGATGCGGGCGATGTCGAGCGTGTGCTCGATCAGCGAGAGCAGGTGGTCGCCGCCGCGGCGGATCACGCTCACCGCCTGCTTGCGGTGGCCGGGGATCGCCGGGTCTTCCTCCAGCAGCTGCGCATAGCCGAGGATGCTGTTGAGCGGCGTGCGCAGCTCATGGCTCACGGTCGTGATGTAGCGGCTCTTGGCCTGGTTGGCCATGTCGGCGGCGAGCTTGGCTTCCTGCAGCGCCAGGTCGGTCTGGCGGTGCGAGTCGATCTCGCGGCGCAGCGCGAGCGTCTGCTCGTGCACGGCCTGCGTCTGGCGGTTGGACTCTTCCTGCGCCACCTGGCGGCTCTTGTGCGTCAACACCAGCCACCAGGCGACGATGCCGCTCACGAGCAGCAAGGCAGCGAAGGCCTTGATGAACCCGAGCTTCAAGGCAGGCCCGAGCGTGTCGACCATCTCGCCGAGGTTGCGCAGCTCCTGCTGGTAGAGCAAGGCGAACACCCCGGCCAGCAAGGGCACCACGATCGCCATCACCAGCAGGTAGTGGCCGAGCCCGGTGTCGATGTAGGGCCACACACGCTGCGGCAGCAGTTTGCGCAAGGCGCGCGACCACTGCGCAGACAGGCGCGCTTCAGGCTTGCAGAGGTCGTTGCAACGTGCGTCGAGCGAGCAGCACAGCGAGCAGATGTTGCCGAGGTAGGCGGGGCAATGGGCCAGGTCGTCGGACTCGTATTCGCGCTCGCAGATCACGCAGTGCTGCAGGCCGGTGAAGAGGCCTTTCGATTGGCGGGCGATGTAGTAGCGGCCGCGCGTGTACCAAGCGATGAGCGGTGACACCACCATCGCGGTGACCAGCGCGATCAGCGCCGAGAAGGCTTCGGCCAGGGGCCCGAACATGCCGAGGTAGGCCGCGATCGACAGCACCGAGGCCGCGCCCATCGCGCCCACGCCGACCGGGTTGACGTCGTACAGATGTGCGCGCTTGAACTCGATCCCCGGGGGCGACAGGCCGAGCGGCTTGTTGATCACGAGATCGGCCACCACGGCCATGATCCAGCTGATGGCGATGTTGGAGTACAGGCCCAGCACGCCGCCCAGCGCGCGGAACACGTCGAGCTCCATCAGCATCAGCGCGATCAGCGTGTTGAACACCACCCACACCACACGCCCCGGGTGGCTGTGCGTGAGGCGCGCGAAGAAGTTGCTCCACGCGAGCGAGCCGGCATACGCGTTCGTCACGTTGATCTTCAGCTGCGAGATGACGACGAACACCATCACCGCGGCCACCGCCCAGCCCGGGCGCGAGAACACGTACTCGTAGGCCGCGAGGTACATCTGGTTCGGGTCGACCGCGCGGTCGGTGGGCACCGAGTGGCTGATCGCCAGGTAGGCGAGCACCATGCCGCCCAGCATCTTGATCACGCCGAGGATCACCCAGCCCGGTCCGCCGATCAGCACCCCAGCCCACCAGCGCTTGCGGTTCTGAGCCGTCTTCTCGGGCATGAAACGCAGGTAGTCGACCTGCTCGCCCATCTGCGTCATGAGCGCGATGCCCACCGTCATCGCGGTGCCGAAGAGGTAGAGGTTGAACTGCGTACCGTCGGCCCCACCCGCCGGCGCACCACCGTAGTGGGCGATGTCGTCGAGCACGTTGGGGTTGTGCCAAAAGACGAAGACGTAAGGCACGACCAGCATCACCAGCCACAGCGGCTGCGTCCAGACCTGCAGGCGGCTGATGGCGGTGACGCCGTGCGTGACGAGCGGGATCACCACCACCGCGCAGATCAGGTAGCCCCAGGCGGGCGGGATGTCGAAGGCCAGCTCGAGCGCATAGGCCATCACCGCCGCTTCGAGCGCGAAGAAGATGAAGGTGAAGCTCGCGTAGATCAGCGAGGTGATGGTCGAGCCGATGTAGCCGAAGCCGGCGCCGCGGGTCAGCAGGTCCATGTCGAGACCGTGCTTCGCGGCATAGGTGCTGATGGGCAGGCCGGCGAGGAAGATGATCAGGCCCGTCGCCACGATGGCCCAGAAGGCGTTGAGGAAGCCGTACTGCACGAGCAGCGTCGCGCCCACCGCTTCGAGGATGAGGAACGAGGCCGCCCCGAAGGCGGTGTTGGCGACTCGCATCTCCGACCACTTGCGAAAGGCGCGCGGCGTGAAGCGCAGCGCGTAGTCCTCCATGGTCTCGCGGGCGACCCAGCTGTTGTAGTCACGGCGGACCTTGACCACCCGCTGCACGGCGCTGTCGTTCTGCACCACATCGGTGCCGCCGGAGGGCAACATGGCCGGGCCGAGCGAGGGCGATGGCGGGTCCGACGGGGTGGCAAGCTTCATGCGTTGACTAGGCGCAAGCACCATGCCACCGGGCGTGTGTGCGCCCTAAGATGCGGCACTTTTCTCGTCCCAGCTCGCCCTGCGCACCATCATGGAACTGACCCCACGCGAAAAAGACAAGCTCCTGATCTTCACCGCGTCGCTGCTCGCCGAGCGCCGCAAAGCCCGCGGGCTCAAGCTCAACTATCCGGAAGCCGTGGCGATGATCAGCGCCGCGATCATGGAGGGCGCCCGAGACGGCAAGACCGTCGCCGCGCTGATGAGCGAGGGCAAGACCATCCTCACGCGCGACGACGTGATGGACGGCATCCCGGAGCTGATCCCCGAGATCCAGGTCGAAGCGACCTTCCCCGATGGCACCAAATTGGTGACCGTGCACCAACCTATTGCATAACTGCCGGAGCCTCCGACATGACGCGTCTTGCTGCCCTGATTTCGCTGGCCCTCGCGGCCCCTGCCTTCGCCCATGACGGGCACGGCCCCACCGGCTCGCACTGGCACGCCACCGACACCCTCGGCTTCGTCGTCGTGCTGGCCTTGGCCGGTGCGGCCGTCTGGTTCAGCCGGAGGAAGTGATGACGCCCGGCGAGCTCTTCACCGACGGGCCCGACCATGTGCTCAACGCCGGCCGCCGCACCGCCACGCTCGTGATCGAGAACACCGGCGACCGGCCGATCCAGGTCGGCTCGCACTACCACTTCGCCGAGACCAACGCCGCGCTGAAGTTCGACCGCAAGGCCGCGCACGGCATGCGGCTGAACATCGCCTCGGGCACCGCAGTGCGCTTCGAGCCGGGCCAGCAGCGCACCGTCGAGCTGGTCGACTTCTCCGGCGAGCGCAAGGTGTATGGCTTCCGTGGCCTGGTGCAAGGCGCGCTCTGATCCTTCTTCATTCAAGAACCAGACCCCAGCATGGCAACCATCACAAGACGCGCCTATGCCGAGATGTTCGGCCCCACCACCGGTGACCGCGTGCGGCTGGCCGACACCGGCCTCATCGTCGAGGTGGAAAAGGACTACACCCTCGCGGCCGGTACCTACGGCGAAGAGGTGAAGTTCGGCGGCGGCAAGACCATCCGCGACGGCATGGGCCAGAGCCAGCGGCTCGCCAAGGAGGTGGCCGACACGGTGATCACCAACGCCCTGATCATCGACCACTGGGGCATCGTGAAAGCCGACATCGGCCTCAAGCACGGCCGCATCAGCGGCATCGGCAAGGCCGGCAACCCCGACGTGCAACCGGGCGTCGACATCATCATCGGCCCGGGCACCGAGATCATCGCGGGCGAGGGCAACATCATCACCGCCGGCGGCATCGACACGCACATCCACTTCATCTGCCCGCAGCAGATCGAGGAAGCGCTGATGAGCGGCGTGACCACCATGCTCGGCGGCGGCACCGGGCCGGCGACCGGCACCTTTGCCACGACCTGCACGCCGGGGCCGTGGCACATCCACCAGATGCTCAAGGCAGCCGAGAGCTTCCCGATGAACCTTGGCTTCCAGGGCAAGGGCAATGCGAGCCTGCCCGGGGCGCTGGACGAGCAGATCGAAGCCGGCGCCTATGGCCTGAAGCTGCACGAGGACTGGGGCACCACGCCCGCCGCCATCGACAACTGCCTGTCGGTCGCCGAGCGGCACGATGTGCAGATCACCATCCACACCGACACGCTCAACGAATCGGGCTTCGTCGAAGACACCATCGCCGCCTTCAAGGGCCGCACGATTGCAACCTTCCACACCGAAGGCGCGGGCGGCGGGCATGCGCCCGACATCATCAAGTGCGCGGGCTTGAGCAACGTACTGCCCTCGTCGACCAACCCGACGATGCCGTACACGGTGAACACCATCGACGAGCACCTCGACATGCTGATGGTGTGCCACCACCTCGACGCCTCGATCGCCGAGGACCTGGCGTTTGCCGAGAGCCGCATCCGCCGCGAGACGATCGCGGCCGAGGACATCCTGCACGACGTGGGCGTGTTCTCGATGATGTCGAGCGACAGCCAGGCCATGGGGCGCGTGGGCGAGGTGATCATCCGCACCTGGCAGACGGCCGACAAGATGAAGCAGCAGCGCGGCACGCTGCCCGAAGACAACGCGCGCCACGACAACTTCCGCGTCAAGCGCTACATCGCCAAGTACACGATCAACCCGGCAATCACGCAGGGCATCTCGCACGAGGTGGGCTCGGTCGAAGTGGGCAAGCTGGCCGATCTGGTGGTGTGGAAGCCGGCCTTCTTCGGTGTGAAGCCCTCGCTGATCCTCAAGGGCGGCGCGATTGCGGCCGCCGCGATGGGCGACCCGAATGCCTCGATCCCGACGCCGCAGCCGGTGCACTACCGGCCGATGTTCGCGGGCTACGGCACGGCCATGAACGCGACCTGCGTGACCTTCGTCTCACAGGCCGCGCTCGACCTCGGCGTGCCCGACAAGCTGGGCCTGCAGCGCCGTGCCGTCGCAGTGAAGAACACCCGCAAGATCGGCAAGGCCGACATGGTCCACAACAGCGGCACGCCGAAGATCGAGGTCGATGCCCAGACTTACGAGGTGCGGGCCGACGGCCAGCTGCTCACCTGCGAGCCGGCCACCGTGCTGCCGATGGCGCAGAAGTACTTTCTGTTCTGAGCGTCCTCGCCGTCGCACTCATTCAGCGCTGCCGCAAGTCGTCGCGGATCGCGTCGAATCTCAACAACATTAGGGAGCGCACGTTACGGCAACGTTTGTTGCGGTGCCGATCGTGTAGTTGCCTGAACCATTCGCAACCGTGCAGGTAAGCCCGAGCGGCTGGGTGCCCACAGTCACAGCATAGGCCGCTCCGTTTGACGGCAAGTTGGAAAAAACAAACGGGCCATTGAGCCCCACCACCAGCGCATTGCCACCGTTGTTGAGCAGTGTCACGGCAACCCCAGCCGTCAGCCCCGACACCGTGCCACTGATGCCCGCTGTCGTGGTACAGCTCACCTGCACGTTCTCGACATCGCTAGCCCGCGAGTTGATCTTCCCGCTGCCGTTGGTAACGGTGCAGGTCTGGCTCACGGGCTGCGTCAGCACGGTCACGCTGTAGTCGTCATCGGCATCGAGCGTGCGGGAGAACGTGAATCGACCGTTCTGTGACAGCGTGAGGTCGTCTGCACCGTTGTTCTGCAGCGTGACGCTCGCCCCGCTGCTCAGCCCGGTCAGCGAGCCGCCGACAGTGGCCAGGCCAAAGAACGGACATCCAGCCAGGCCCAAAGACACCAGCACACCCGAAGCAACGAGGACGACGCGACGAACCATGACTCACTCTCCCTGAACGCCCGCTCTCGAAATCGGCAGGCAACGGCCAGAAGAATATCGCAGCCGCGCGCCGCCAGCCCTTGACTCAGGTCACCTTCCCCATCGCCTTCAGCCGCTCGATCACCACCTTCTCGCGCGCCATCGTGTCCTCCGCGAACTTGCGGTATTGCTCCGGCGACATGTACAGCAGCTCCTGGTCGTAGCGGCCCATCACCTCGATGTGGTTGTTCATCTCGATGGCGCGCTTGAAGGTGTCGTGCAGCTTCTTCACGATGGCCGGGTCCATGCCCTTCGGGCCGACCAGGCCGTAGGGCGAGTTCTGCACGATGGGGATGCCCAGCTCGGTGAGTGTGGGGGCGTCGGGGAATTTCTTCGCGCGGGTCGCGCCCCAGGTGTTGAGCAGCCGCAGCTTGCCGCTCAGCACGTGCGGGCCGAAGCCGATGCTGTCGGCCACCGCCATCACCTGCCCTCCGAGGATCGCCGGGATGATCTCGGCCATGCCTTTGTAGGGGATGTGGTTCATCTCGATGCCCAGGCGGTACGAGATGTCTTCCATCGTCAGGTGCGGCGTGGTGTAGATGCCGCTCGTGGCGTAGGTCAGCTTGCCGGGGTTGGCTTTCGCCCAGGCCACGAGATCGGCCCACGTCTTGATCGGCGAATCGCTCGGCACCGCGATGCCGAAGGAGTAGCCGGTGATGCCGATCACGTAGCTGAACTCGGTGACCGGGTTCCAGGTGATCTTCTGCGTGTAGGGCAGGCGGAAGACGCTGATCGGCAGCTGCGCCAGCGTGTAGCCATCGGGCTTGGCCTGCAGCAGCAGCTGGCCGGCCATGGTGCCGCCGCCTCCGGGCTTGGCCTCGACGATCACCGTCTGGCCGAAGAGGGGCGAGGCGTTTTCCGCCATCACGCGGAACATCGCGTCGGTGGAGCCGCCCGCCGCGAAGGCCAGCAGCAGCTTGATCGGCTGGCTGGGGAAGTTGGCCTGCGCGTGGAGCGGGCCAGCGATGCTCGACGTGACCGTGGCGGCGCCCGCGAAGCGGATGAAATCTCGGCGTTGCATGGAGTGTCTCCTCTGAGTGGATCGGGCCATCTTCACACCCGCACGCGAATGCGCATTGAGTGCTTCCCCGCAGGGGGTGTTCCACGGCGCAAAACAAGCGCGGCAGCGCGCGCGATACTCGCCACAACCCCGCCCCGGAGATTCCCATGCTGCACGACCTGCTGCCGCCCCTGCCCCTGCTGCTTGCGTTCCTGACCGCGAGCTTCATCCTCGCCATCACGCCGGGCCCGGCGGTCGTCTACATCCTCGCGCGCACGCTGTCGCAAGGGCGCGCCTCCGGCCTCGCGTCGGTGGCCGGCGTGGCACTCGGCAACCTGGGCAACGCGGTTGGCGCAGCGCTCGGCCTGGCGGCGCTCTTCGCCGTGTCGTCGGCAGCCTTCACGGTGGTGAAGTGGGCGGGCGCGGTGTATTTGATCTGGATGGGCGTGCGAATGCTGCGCACCGCCGGCGCCACGACGACGGCGGGCGACACGCCGGTCGAGCCACTCAAGCGCCGGCGCATCTTTCGCGACGGCTTCGTCGTCGCGCTGCTGAACCCGAAAACGGCGCTCTTCTTCGCGGCCTTCCTGCCGCAGTTCATGACACCCAACGCCCCGGCGCTGACGCAGAGCCTGGCGCTCGGCGCCAGCTTCGTGGCGGTGGCGGCCTGCACCGACCTCTTCTACGTGCTGGCGGCAAGCCTCATCGCGCCGCGCATCGGCCAGCTGGGCCGGCATGCGCGCTGGGGCCAGCGTGCGGCCGGTGCATCGTTCATCGGCCTCGGGCTCCTGACCGCCTTCTCCAGCCGGCCGGCCACGAAGTGAGGCGTCAGCGCTGCGGCGCGAAAGCGATCACGTGGTCCATGTCCAGGCGCACGCCGATCGCTTCCTGCAGCGCGTGGTTGTGGTGCGACGGCACGAGCGCCAGCACGCGCGCACCGCTGCCGAGCTGCAAGGTGTAGAGGATCTCGGCGCCGCGGAAGGCCTTGTGCTGCACCGTTGCCCGCAGCGGGCTCGCGTCGTCGTGCAGCACGTCGTCGGGCCGCATCAGCACCTGCACACGCTCGCCCACCGCACAGGCCACGCCGGTGTCGGCCAGGCGGATGGGATGCTCTGAGCTCACTTCCCCGAGCTCGAGGCGCAGGCGCTGAGGCGCCACCACTTCCGCATCGACGAACACCCCCTGGCCGATGAAGTCGGCCACGAAACGGCTGTTTGGCCGGTGGTACAGCTCGTAGGCGCCGGCGAGCTGCTGGATGCGGCCCTGGTGCAGCACGGCGATCTCGTCGGCCATCGCGAAGGCCTCGTTCTGGTCGTGCGTGACGAACACGGCCGTCGTGCCCGCCGCCTTGAGGATGGTGCGCACCTCGGCGGCCAGCTGTTCGCGCAGCTCGACGTCGAGGTTGGAGAAAGGCTCGTCGAGCAGCAGGAGCCGCGGCCGGGGCGCAAGCGCCCGCGCCAAGGCCACACGCTGCTGCTGGCCGCCCGAGAGTTCATGCGGGTAGCGCTGGGCGGCGGACGCAAGGCCCACCGTGTGCAGCAGCTCCATCGCACGGTCGTCGGCGGCGCGCTTGTCGGCCACGCCGAAGCCCACGTTGCGCAGCACCGTGAGGTGGGGAAAGAGCGCGTAGTCCTGGAACACCATGCCGATGCGGCGGTGCTCGGGCGGCACATGGGCTCCGGGGCTGGCGACCACCCGGCCGTCGATGCGCACCTCGCCTTCGGCCACACGCTCGAAGCCGCCGATGCAGCGCAGCACCGTCGTCTTCCCGCAGCCAGAGGGGCCGAGCAGGCAGCAGACCGTGCCGGCGGCAAGCGTGAGATCAATGCCGCTGAAGGTGGACTGTGCGCCGTAGCGGTGGCCGAGCTGGTTCAGTTCGAGGACGGGGTGGGGCAAAGACGACATGGCGCAGGCAATCGAGGACAGGCCGCACCTTACACTGCCCGCGGCCTGCTTCCCCATGACGACGCTCCCGATCTCCACCGCACTGCACCCCACCCGCTGGCTCACCTGGTGGAGCCTCGTCATCGCCGCCATCGTGGCGGTGCCGGTGCTCTCGGTTGCGACGAGCCTCTTCAGCGCCGGCACCGGCAGCACCTGGGCCCACCTCGTGGCCACGCTGCTGCCCGAGTACGCCGTGACGAGCCTCGTGCTCTGCTTGGGCGTGGGCGTCGGCGTGGCGCTGCTCGGCGTGGGCGCGGCCTGGCTCGTGACGCATCTCGACTTCACGGGCCGACGCCAGTTCGAATGGCTGCTGGTCCTCCCACTCGCGATGCCGGCCTACGTGATGGCCTACACCTACACCGACCTGCTGCAGTTCACCGGGCCCGTGCAGCGAGCGCTGCGCGACACCTTCGGCTGGAGCCGCGCCGACTACTGGTTCCCCGACGTGCGCAGCACCGGCGGCGCCATCGCAATGTTCATCTGCGTGCTCTACCCCTATGTCTACATGCTGGCGCGCACGGCGTTCCTGGAGCGCGGCGGCGGCGTGATGGAGGCCGGCCGTTCGCTGGGGCTCAGCCCGTGGCGGAGCTTCCTGCGGCTGTCGGTCCCGATGGCACGGCCGGCCATCGCGGCCGGCGTGGCGCTCGCGCTGATGGAGACGCTGGCCGACTACGGCACGGTGTCGTACTTCGCGGTGCAGACCTTCACCACCGGCATCTACCGCGCGTGGTTCTCGCTCGGCGACCGTGCGGCGGCGGCCCAGCTGTCGATGTGCCTGCTGGGCTTCGTGCTGCTGGTGCTGGCGCTGGAGCGCAGCTCGCGCGGCCGTGCCCGCTACCACGGGCCGGGCCTGCGCCGGCAGCCACCCCGCGGGCCGCGCCTGCGCGGCTGGCGTGCGGCGCTGGCCTTCGCGGCCTGCTGCCTGCCGCTCGCGGCGGGCTTCCTGCTGCCGAACGGCGTGCTGCTGCACATGGCGATCACCGAGGGGGATGCACAGTTCGGTGCCCGCTTCTTCGAGCTGGCGCGCAACAGCCTCGTCGTCTCGGGCCTCACCGCCTTGCTCGCCGTGGCGCTGGCCCTGCTGGTCGCCTACGCCCGTCGGCTCGACCCCGGCCCGGTCGCCCGCAGCGCCCACTGGGCTGCCGGCATGGGCTACGCGCTGCCGGGCTCGGTGATCGCCGTGGGCGTGCTGATCCCGGTCGCGCGGCTGGACAACGCGCTGGCCCTCTGGCTGCGCGAGAGCTTCGGCTGGAACGTGGGGCTGCTCTTCACCGGCACGATTGCCGCGCTGGTGTTCGCGTGTGTGGTGCGCTTTCTCACCGCGGCACTGCAGACCGTCGACTCGGCCCTGCACCGCGTCACCCCGCACATGGACGATGCCGCGCGCAGCCTGGGCCTCACGCCGGCGCGCACGCTGATGCGGGTGCATGTGCCGCTGCTGCGGCGCGGGTTGCTCACGGCGGGGCTGCTCGTGTTCATCGACGTGATGAAGGAGCTGCCGGCCACGCTGGTGATGCGGCCGTTCAACTTCGACACGCTGGCGACGCAGGCCTATCGGCTGGCGTCGGACGAGCGCTTGGCGGAGGCCTCGACGGCCTCGCTCGCGATCGTGGTGGTGGGGTTACTGCCGCTCGTGGTGCTGTGCCGGCAGATTGCGAAGGATCGGGGCTGAGTGATCGGCTCGGCTTCGGCGGCAACGTGGACACAGGGGGAGGGGCTCCGTTCATGTCCCCCTTCGCCAACCCTCCCGGGTTGGCGAATTCCGCCTAATACTTCACTGCGCCCCTCTCCCTGTGCCCACGTTGCGAGACACACTGCCCGACGAAAGAGGCGCCCTGCCGCGGCCGTGCTGGCGCGCGGTGGTGGGGTGTCGCACGGAGCGAAGTAAAGGAGGAGAAAGAGATCGCGGGAGCGATCTCTTTCGGGGGACATGAGCGGAGTGCGATACCCCGCCGCCGCGCGCCCCTCAAGAAATCAGCGCCACCCAGCCCGATCAAACACCTTCTGTGCAGCAGCCGTAGCAGGAGCCCACTTCGACAGCGGCGTCTCATCCGCCTTGAACGCGCCCAGCTTGTCCAGCGCCGGGTTCTTGAACGACGAAGTCTTCACCACCGGCCATTCGTTGTTGCCGTCGGCGAAGTAGTTCTGCGCCGAATCGCTCGCCAGGTATTCCAGGAACTTGATGGCATTGGCCTTGTTGGGCGCGGTCTTGATCAGGCCGCCCCCCGACACGTTGACGTGCGTGCCCCAGGTCTTCTGGTTGGGCCAGACCACGGTGAGGGCCGCCACGTCCTTCACATCCTCGGGCTTGGTCGAGCGCATCAGGCGGGCAACGTAGTAGCTGTTGGAGATGGCCACGCCGCACTCGCCGGCGGCCACGGCACGCAGCTGATCGGTGTCGCCGCCCTTGGGGGCACGGGCGAAGTTGGCGACCACGCCCTTGGCCCAATCTTCGGTCTTGGCTTCGCCGTGGTGGGTGATGAGCGCCGCACCCAGCGAGAGGTTGTAGGGGTGCGAGCCGGAGCGCACGCAGATCTGGCCCTTGAGGCGGGGGTGGGCCAAGTCTTCGTAGGTCTGCACCCACTCGGGGTTGATCGTCTTGGCGTTGTAGACGATCACGCGCGCGCGGGTCGAGAAGGCCAGCCAGTTGGCAGTGCGCAGGTGCGCGGGCACGCGGGCGTCGAGGACCTTGGAGTTGGCGGGCGCGAAGACGCCGGCCTTGTCGGCGATCTCCAGGCGCGAGGCGTCAACGGTGATGAACACGTCGGCCGGCGAGCTGGCGCCTTCGTTCTTGATGCGCTCGAGCAGCTCGTCTTCCTTGCCCTCGATGCGGTTGATCTTGATGCCGGTTTCCTTGGTGAAGTTGGCGTACAGCGCCTCGTCGGTCTGGTAGTGGCGCGCGGTGTACAGGTTGATCACCTGGGCATGGGCGGTGACGGCGGCGGTGGCCAGCAAGGCGGCCGCGAGACGGGGAAGGAGAGTGGTCTTCATGGGAGGTCCTCAAGTGGCGGCAGACCGGGGCGACCCCGGCGCGGCGGAATCGTATCAGGAACGATTCGCATTTCCGATGAGTGGCTCGGCGCGGTTTGGTTCCGTTGCCCTGCCCGACGCAGGCCCAGTGTTTGCTGCGAAACTGCCCGCCATGCTGACCGTCAACAAACTCGTCGCCCAAGGCCGCGGCCTTGCCCCCGTGCTGCTCAAGCGCGCCGCCACCGTGGTGCTCGACTGGGACACCCGCCAGAAAAGCCGCTTCGACAGCGAAGACTCGCAAGGCCGCACGCTCGGTGTCTTCCTGCCGCGGGGCACCGTGGTGCGCGGGGGCGACGTGCTGGTGGCCGAAGACGGCTCGCTGATCAAGGTGGTCGCCACGCCGCAGCCGGTGCTGGTGGTGCGCACGTGTCCCGAGCATGGCGCGCCGGTCGACCTGCTGCGTGCGGCCTATCACCTGGGCAACCGCCACGTGCAACTGGAAGTGCAGCCCGACCACCTGCACCTCGAGCCCGACCACGTGCTGGCCGACATGCTGCGCCACATGCACCTGATCGTGACCGAGGAGCTGGCGCCTTTCGAGCCGGAAGGCGGCGCATATGCGGCGGGGGGTCATGGGCACGCGCATGGCCACGAGACGCACGGGCACGGCCACGACCACGGGCATGACCATCAGGGCCACCATCACAACCACAACCACAACCACGACCACGACCACGACCACGACCACGATCACAGCCACGGCCACGCCCACGCTCACCACGAGCATGGCCCCGGCTGCAACCACGATCACTGAGGGTCACCCGCCGCATGCGCTCACGGCCCCTCTCGCGCCAGACCCCGCCGCTCGCCCCGGGCGCCCTGCTGCAGCTGATGTGGCTCGCGTCGCCCGCGCTGCCGGTGGGCGGCTTCAGCTACTCGGAAGGCCTCGAAGCCGCTGTCGAGGCCGGCCTGGTTACCACCGAAGCGCAGACACGCGCCTGGCTGCTCGACCAGCTTCGGGTGGGCCTCGCGCGCAGCGAGCTGTCGGTGGTGCACCGCGCGTTCCTCGCCTGGCAGCGTGACGACACGCCCACCATCGCCGAACTGAACGACTGGATGATCGCCACCCGCGAGTCGAGCGAGATGCGCTTGCAGACCGAGCAGATGGGCCGCTCGCTGGTCGAGTGGCTCAAGAACCGTGGCGTCGAAGACGCACGCGTCGCCACGCTCGCGCAGCTGAAGCCCGCACCGACGTGGCCTGTCGCCTTTGCGCTGGCCGCCGCGCAGACCGGCGCGCCGGCGCGCGAGGCCTTGCTGAGCTTCGCGTTCGGCTGGGCCGAGAACATGATGCAGGCCGCGCTCAAGGCGGTGCCGCTGGGTCAAAGCGCCGGGCAGCGCGTGTTGTCGGCGCTGGGCGACGAGATCCCCGGTGCCGTGGCCCACGCCATGCGGCTCGGCGACAGCGAGCGCCGCGCGCACACGCCGATGCTGGCGATCCTGTCGGCACAGCACGAGACGCAGTACTCGCGGCTCTTCCGCTCGTAAACGCCCTCCTTCCCTCCCTCATCCGCTTCCACACACCATGAGCACCCTGCACGCCATCCCCAACCGCACCAAGAAACTGCCCCCGCTGCGCGTGGGCGTCGGCGGGCCGGTGGGTTCGGGCAAGACGACGCTGGTCGAGATGCTCTGCAAGACCATGCGCGAGCAGTACGACCTGGTCGTCGTCACCAACGACATCTACACCAAGGAAGACCAGCGCCTGCTGACCGTCGCCGGCGCGCTGGAGGCCGACCGCATCATGGGCGTGGAGACGGGCGGCTGCCCGCACACCGCCATCCGCGAAGACGCGTCGATCAACCTCGAAGCTGTCGACCGCATGCTGGAAAAGTACCCGAACGCCGACGTCGTGTTCATCGAGTCGGGCGGCGACAACCTCGCGGCCACCTTCAGCCCGGAGCTTTCCGACCTCACCATCTATGTGATCGATGTCGCCGCTGGCGAGAAGATCCCGCGCAAGGGCGGCCCGGGCATCACCAAGAGCGACCTCTTCGTCATCAACAAGACCGACCTCGCGCCCTACGTCGGCGCCAACCTCGACGTGATGGAAGCCGACACGAAACGCATGCGGCCGAACCGGCCTTTCGTGATGAGCAACCTCAAGACCCAGGCCGGCTTGAAGGACGTGATCGCCTTCATCGAGACCAAGGGCATGCTGAAGGCCTGAGCCGATGCTGACCCTCTACTACGCCCCCGCCACCTGCGCCCTCGCCGCGCACATCGCCCTCGAGCAGGCCGGCGCCGACTACCGCCTGGAGCGGGTCGACTTCAAGAGTTCGCAGCAGCGCTCGCCCGAATACCTGAAGCTCAACCCGCGCGGCCGCGTGCCGGCGCTCGTGACCGAACACGGCGTGCTGACCGAGACGCCGGCGATCCTGCTCTACATCGCGCAGCGCTACCCCGAGGCGAAGCTCGTCCCGTTCAACGACCCGTGGGCGCTCGCGCAGCTCAATGCCTTCTGCAGCTACCTCTGCTCGACGGTGCACGTGGCGCACGCCCACGGCCGGCGCGGCGCGCGCTGGGCCGACGACCCGGCAGCCATCGAGGCGATGAAGGCCAAGGTGCCGCAGACCGTGGGCGACGGCTTCGCGATGATCGAGACCGAGTTCTTCAAGGGCCCCTGGGTCATGGGTGAGCGCTACACCATTGCCGATCCGTACCTCTACACCCTCGCCACCTGGATGGAAGGCGACAGTGTGGACCCGGCCCGCTTCCCCAAGGTGGCCGAACACCGCCGCCGCATGGCGTCGCTGCCGGCGGTGCAGAAGGTGCTGGCCGCCGAAGCCTGAGGCACCCCGCCCGCTGAACCGCGGGCCCTCACCGCTTCGACAACTGCCGCAGGCGCGCTTGCAGGCTGCCCGCGGCCTGTTGCAAGGCTGCGACGAAGGCCTCACGCAAGGGGCTGGCAGGCCGCAGCTGCGGCAGCACCAGCGTCACCGCAAACGGAATCGAGAAGGACAGCGGCCGCACCTGCACCCCGGCACCGGCCAGCTCCATCGCCGTGAGCGGGTTGACGATGGCCACGCCCAGGCCCTGCCGCACCAGCGCACAGACCGATGCGGCACTGGCCGTCTCGACGGCGAGGCGGCGCTGCACGCCCTCGCGCTCGAAGAGCGCATCGACCAGCTCGCGGTAGGGGTCGGCCGGGGCGAAGCTCACAAAGGGCTGGCCGGCGAAGTCCTTCGGCTTGAGCACACGCTTGGCCAGCAAGGGGTGGCCATCGGGCAGCACGCCCACCTCGTCGGCCTGCAGCAGCGTCGAGGTCGACGTCGCCGCGGGGGCATGGATGCGTTCGCAGAGGCCGAGGTCGAAGCGCTGCTCGGTGAGCCACTCTTCGAGCAGCGGTGATTCCTGCGGCGTGATGGAGACGCCGACCTGCGGGTGCTCGGCGGCGAAGCGCTGCACGGCCAACGGCAGCAGCCCATGCGCCAGCGCGGGCAGGCAGGCGATGCTGAGACGGCCCTGCGCGAACTCGCGCAGAGACCGTGCAGCCGCGGCGATGCGCTCCAGGCCAAGGTAGGAGCGCTGCACCTCTTCGAGCAGGGCGAGTGCGCGCGCGGTGGGCCTCAGCCGGCCGCGCACACGGTCGAAGAGGTTCATCTGCAGCACCTGCTCCAGGCGCGCCAGCTCGCGGCTGACGGTGGGCTGAGAGGTGTGCAACGCCTGCGCGGCCTGGGTCACGTTGCCGGTGTTCATCACGGCTCGGAAGACCTCGATCTGGCGGTGCGTCAGCTTCATGCGCGGAGCATATCCATTCTGAATGGATGATCGACAAACAATTACTTTTCAGAATGCACGATCCGGCGCACGATGCGGGGCATGAACCCGTTTTCCGCCCCCACCCTGCGTGACATCGCGCGCACCCACGGCACGCCCTGCTGGGCCTATGACGCCGCCACCATCCGCCAGCGCATCGCCGCGCTCAAGGCGTTCGACACCATCCGCTTCGCGCAGAAGGCCAACTCCAACACCCATCTGCTGCGGCTGATGCGCGCAGAGGGCGTGAAGGTCGACGCAGTGTCGCTGGGCGAGATCGAACGGGCGCTGGCCGCGGGCTACGTGGCCGGCGGAGACGAGATCGTGTTCACCGCCGACCTGTTCGACCACGCCACGCTCACGCGCATCGCCGAGCTGAAGGTGCCGGTGAATGCCGGCTCCATCGACATGCTCCACCAGCTCGGCGAGCGCTCGCCCGGCCACCGGGTGTGGCTGCGCATCAACCCGGGCTTCGGCCACGGCCACAGCAACAAGACCAACACCGGCGGCGAGCACAGCAAGCACGGCATCTGGCACACCGACCTGCCCGCCGCGCTCGCGGCCATCCGCCAGCATGGGCTGAAGCTCGTCGGCCTGCACATGCACATCGGCTCGGGCGTCGACTACTCGCACCTGGAGCAGGTGTGCCACGCGATGGTCGAGCTGGTGGCCAGGGTCGACCTGCCCATCGAGGCCATCTCGGCAGGTGGTGGCCTCTCGATCCCCTACCGCGATGGCGACCCGCAGATCGACACCGCGCACTACTTCAGCGTGTGGGACGCCGCGCGCCGCGAGATCGCGAAGCAGCAAGGCCACGCCATCCACCTCGAGCTGGAACCCGGCCGCTACCTCGTCGCCGAGGCGGGCGTGCTGGTGGCCGAAGTGCGCGCCACCAAGCAGATGGGGCGCAACCATTTCGTGCTGGTCGATGCCGGCTTCAACGAGCTGATGCGCCCTTCGATGTACGGCAGCTTCCACCGCATCGACGTGCTGCCCGCCGACGACACCGCGCGCGCCGTGCAACCCACCGTGGTGGCCGGCCCGCTGTGCGAATCGGGCGACGTGTTCACCCAAGGCGAAGGGGGCGTGGTGCAGACCCGCGACTTGCCACAGGCAAACGTGGGCGACCTGCTCGTGTTCCACGATGCAGGTGCCTACGGGGCATCGATGTCATCCAACTACAACACGCGCCCGTTCATCCCCGAAGTGCTGGTCGATGCGGGCAAGATCCGCCTCATTCGCCGCCGACAGACGGTGGCCGAGCTGCTGGCACTCGAAGACACCGGCAGCTGATCACAGAGGGAGCCCACGATGCGTTTGTCGATCACCGCCCTCACCTTGATCGCAGCGCTCGTGGGATGTGGGGGCAAGTCGGAGAGCTCGCCCGCCGCACCGCAATGCTCGGGCTTCAGTTCGGGCACCGTGCCGACGCTGCAGATGAACCAGTTGCTGTTCGACTCTGACCGCAACGACAGCCGGCATGAGATCTACGTGATGCGCACCGACGGCAGCTGCGTCAGCCGTCTCACGAACAACGCGCTGTACGAGAACTGGTGGCCGCGTGCCTCGCCCGACCGCACCAGGATCCTCTTCTACCGATCACCGGCAGGCGACCCCGAAAACTACTTCAACGCCAGCCTGTGGGTGATGAACGCCGACGGCAGCGGTCAGACGCAACTCATCGCCGATGGCGGCAACGGCTGGGCCGCGCACGGCCACGGCGAGTGGTCACCCGACGGCACCAGGATCGCGATGTTCGGGGCGCTCAGCACCACGCGCGCCGAAATCTTCGTCACCGATGCGAACGGGCAGAACCCGGTGCAGTACACCAACCGCAACGGGTGGAACACCGACGTGTCGTGGTCGCCAAACGGTGCCACCCTGCTCTTCAACGGCTGCGCCAATCCGGCCGTGTGCGCGCCCGCGAACTATGAGCTCTTCGCGTTGAACGCGACGCCCCTCGCCGCCGCGGTGCAGATCACCAACGACTCGCTGGCCGACTACGACGCCTACTACTCACCCGACGGCACCAAGATCGCGTGGCTCGTCAACGTGAACCCGGCCGCGAACGGCGGCATCGGCCGCTGGGCGATCCGCATCGCCATCGTCGGCCAATCGGCGACCTACCTGATCGACGACGGCAACATCAACAGCAAGCCGGCGTGGAGCCTCGACAGCCAGACGATCTACTTCCACCGGATGGTGCCGGCCGAGGGCCTGCGCTTCCGCGTGTTCAGCATCCGGCCAGATGGCACGGGGCTCACCGAGCTGACGCCGGGCACTTCGACGGGCAACAGCGAGCACCCGTCGAACTGATCATCGAAGTGAGGGCAACCCGCGCATCGCCTTCACCGCGCCTTCGCCGACCGACGCGCCGAAGCGCTTGGCCAGCCGCTCGGCCACGTTTTCCTTCGGCGTGTAGTCGATGATCTCCTCGGCCTTCACCACCTCGCGGGCCACGTAGTCGAGGTTGCCCAGGTGGTCAGCGAGGCCCAGCTTCACAGCCTCTTCGCCGTTCCAGAACAGGCCCGAGAAGGTCTCGCCGTTCATCTTGAGGCGCTTGCCGCGGCCGTCTTTCACCACCTGGATGAACTGGCGGTGGATCTGGTCGATCATGGCCTGCGTGTAGGCACGGTGCTTCTCGGACAAGGGCGTGAACGGATCGCCGATGCCTTTGTTTTCGCCGGCGGTGATGAGGCGGCGCTCGACGCCGAGCTTTTCCATCGTGCCGGTGAAGCCGAAGCCGTCCATCAGCACGCCGATCGAGCCGACGATGCTGGCCTTGTCAGCATAGATCTCGTCGGCCGCCACGGCGATGTAGTACGCACCCGAGGCGCACTCTTCCTCGATCACCGCGTAGACCTTCTTCTTGTAGAGCGCCTTCAGGCGTTTGATCTCGTCGTTGATGATGCCGGCCTGCACCGGGCTGCCGCCGGGGGAATTGAAACGCAGCACGACGGCTTGCGCGCCTTCGTCCTGGAAGGCGTTTTTCAGCGCGGCCACCAGCAACTCGGCGCTGGCCTCGGTGTCGGCGGCGATCTCGCCGCGCACCTCCACCAGCGCGGTGTGCGGGCTGCTGGGCGCGGTCGAGCTGGTGCGCGAACTCAGCGCCATCCACACCACGAGCAGGAAGAAGACGAGCCAGGACAGGCGGAAAAACACCCGCCAGCGCCGCTCGGCGCGGCGGTCGGCCAGGTAGTCGCGGGCAAAGACGGCGAGCGTCTGCTCGAGCGGCGTGGGCACGGCAGTGGCGGGCGCTGCTGGCGGCGCAGGGGGAACGGCAGCAGCGGCTTCAGCCGGCGTGGCGGCCGGCGAGGTGTTGTCTTCGGGATTCATGCGGAGAACTGCGGAGGCGGGACGGGTCGGGTCTCGCGGGAAGGATACCAATACACCTCACCCTCGCGCTCGATCACCTTGAGCGCGGTGAGCTTGCCGCGCCCGCACGGGCCGCCGGCGCAGCGGCCGTCTTTCGGCGCGTAGCTGGCGCCGTGGATGGAGCAGATGATGAACTCGCGATCGGCGTCGAGAAACTCGCCGGGCTGCCAGTCCAGCTCGGTGGGCACGTGCAGGCAACGGTTGAGGTAGGCGACGAGCTGGCCATCGAAGCGCAGGACGAAGGCGCGCAGCTTCTCGTGGAAATGCTGCACCTCGAAGACGTGGGCCTTGCCGCGCTCGGTCAGCTCGCTCGAAGCGCACAGGCGCACGGCCGGCGCTTCGGGCTGGACATCAGGCATGGCGGGCCAGCCAGTCGTCGAGGTCGGCGACAGAGTGGGCGATGTGCAGCGGCTTGTACTGCGCGAAGCTCTCCGGCGTGTGGGCGCCGTAGCTCACGCCCACGCTCGCGGCCCCGGCGTTCTGCGCCAGCTGCAGGTCGTGCGTGGTGTCGCCGATCATCAGCGTGCGCTCGGGGTCGACGCCGAATTCGCGCATCAGCTCCTGCAGCATCAGCGGGTTGGGCTTGGAGGCGGTTTCGTCGGCGGTGCGGGTGCCGTCGAAGACGCCGTGCAGCTCGACCGTGGTCAGCGCTTCGTTGAGCCCCGTGCGCGACTTGCCGGTGGCCACCGCCAGCCAGTGGTTGCGCGCCTTCAGTGCCTTCAGCATCTCGATCGTGCCCTTGAAGAGCACGATCTCGTGCTGCTTGGCGAAGTAGTGGTGGCGGTAGCGCTGGCCAAGCTCGGGGTAGCGCTCGCGAGGCAGGCCGGGCGCGGCATGCTGCAAGGCGTCGATCAGGCCCATGCCGATCACATAGCTCGCGTCCTTGTCGCTCGGCACGGCCACGCCGAGGTCGGCGCAGGCGGCCTGGATGCAGCGGGTGATGAGTGCCGTCGAATCGAACAGGGTGCCGTCCCAGTCGAAGGCGATGAGGTCGAAGCGGCGCGGTCGGGTCATGCGGTGGGCGGCAAGGCTTGGAGGAATGCCTCGCATTCTGCGGGCAAGGGCGCGAGGAGTTCGATCGCCTCGCCACTGGCAGGGTGCTGGAAGCGGAGCCGGCGTGCGTGCAGGAACATGCGCTCGAAGCGCTGGCCCTTCACCGCCTCGCCCTTGGCCAGGGCCTTGTTGAGCGTGAAGTCGCCATATTTCTCGTCGCCTGCGATCGGGTGGCCTTCGCTGGCCAGGTGCACGCGGATCTGGTGGGTGCGGCCGGTCTTGATGGTCACGTCGAGCAGGGTGAAGCCGGCATAGGCCTGGGCCACGCTCACGAGCGTGATGGAACGGCGGCCTTCGTCGTGGTCGTCGTCGACGGTGCGCACGCGCCGCTCGCCTTCGGCGGTGAGGAACTTGTGCAGCGCCACGTCGATGACCTTCTTCTTCGCCGGCCAGGCGCCGATCACGAGCGCGGCGTAGGTCTTGCCCGTTTCGCGCCCACGAAACTGGTCCTGGAGGGCGACCAGCGCCGAGCGCTTTTTGGCGATCAGCAGCAGGCCCGAGGTTTCCTTGTCGAGCCTGTGCACGAGCTCAAGGAACTTCGCCGTCGGCCGCGCCTGGCGCAGCTGCTCGATCACGCCAGAGCTGACGCCACTGCCGCCGTGCACCGCCACGCCGGCGGGCTTGTTGACGGCGATCAGGTGCTCGTCTTCATGGACGATGGGAAATTCGCGCGCCGGGGCGGCCGGTGCTGCGGCCGGGTCGGCCATGCGCACCGGCGGCACCCGGATGATGTCGCCCAGTGCCAGCCGGGTGTCGGCCGAAGCCCGGCCCTTGTTGACGCGCACCTCACCGGAGCGGATGACCCGGTACACGTGGGTCTTGGGCACGCCCTTCAGCAGCTTGACCAGGAAGTTGTCGAGCCGCTGGCCCTCCGAGCCTTCGTCGATCTCGACCGTCTGCACGGCGGGAGGGGCGGCAGAAGGCCTCGGGCTTGCCGTTGTTTCCGCTTTGCCCCTTATAATGCGCCGCACCACGTTTCCGCTGTAAGTGATTGATTTTTCTGAGTTTACGCCGCGAGCGGCGCCCTACTCAGCCGATCACCCAGCACAACGAGGCCGGCCACGCGAAGAAGTTGTGGCCAAAAGGTGATGCAACGCACCCCGGCATGCAGCAGGCCGAGTCCCCAAGTGACACAGCGGCAGTCAGCCCGGTGCGGCAGAGAAACAAGAACGAACCCTCGCCAAAAGGTTTCCAAGCCAGAGACAAGCAACTAGCCGACGCGCGATGTGCGCCGGCCACACGTGCAAGGCTCTGGCCCGCGTCCAGTGATCAAAGCGGATGACGTGCCCCATCTCCCACCCCACGCTGCCCCTGCGCGAATGTCGCGCCGGCAGCGCCGTGGCCGGATGTCGCGCGCCCCATGCCTCACGGCCCCGCCCTTTGCCCGCTGCCACGCACGCGCCAACGCTGCCTGACGGGCCTCCGATCCTTCGCTGATCGGCCAACGTCACCGCAGTCCAGGGCGATTCCTTCCGGTTCTTTCACGTTCCTCGTGCATCGATGAGTCGCCTGCCGGTCCTGCCGGCGGTGACGTGTTGGATGAGCTGTCCCTGACTGCGAAAGATCGCAGCAGTGCAGCGAAGGAGCGCACATGAAACGCATGCTGATCAACGCGACGCAGCAAGAAGAACGTCGCCTGGCCATCGTCGATGGTCAGAAGCTCATGGACTTCGAGACCGAGATCGAAGGCCGCGAGCAACGCAAGGGCAACATCTACAAGGCAGTCGTGACCCGCGTCGAGCCCTCGCTCGAAGCCTGTTTCGTCGACTACGGCGAAGAGCGCCACGGCTTCCTGCCCTTCAAGGAAATCTCGAAGAACTACTTCCGCGACGGCACCGACGTGCGCAATGCCCGCATCCAGGACGCCATCAAGGAAGGCGACTCGCTCCTGGTGCAGGTCGAGAAGGAAGAGCGCGGCAACAAAGGCGCGGCGCTGACCACCTTCATCTCGCTGGCCGGCCGCTACCTGGTGCTGATGCCCAACAACCCGCGTGGTGGTGGCGTGTCACGCCGCATCGAGGGCGAAGACCGTGAAGAGCTGAAGGAAAACCTCGACCAGCTCGAGTACCCGAAGGGCATGAGCCTGATCGCCCGCACCGCCGGCATCGGCCGCAGCGCGCCCGAGCTGCAGTGGGACCTGAACTACATGCTCAAGCTCTGGACCGCGATCGACGCTGCGTCCAAAGAGGGCAAGGGCGCTTTCCTGATCTACCAGGAGTCGTCGCTCGTGATCCGCGCGATCCGCGACTACTTCACCGCCGACATTGGCGAGATCCTGATCGACACCGACGACATCTACGAGCAGGCCCACCAGTTCATGACGCACGTCATGCCGGAGGCCGCGCCGAAGGTGAAGCGCTACCGCGACGACGCGCCGCTGTTCAGCCGCTTCCAGATCGAGCACCAGATCGAGACGGCGTTCTCGCGCACGGTAAACCTGCCCTCGGGCGGCGCCATCGTGATCGACCACACCGAAGCGCTGGTGTCGGTCGACGTGAACTCGGCCCGCTCCACGCGCGGCTCCGACATCGAAGAGACCGCGACCCGCACCAACCTCGAAGCGGCCGATGAAATCGCCCGCCAGATGCGCCTGCGCGACCTGGGCGGCCTGATCGTCGTCGACTTCATCGACATGGAAGAGTCGAAGAACCGCCGCGAGGTCGAGAGCCGCCTGCGCGACGCGCTGCGCCAGGATCGCGCGCGTGTGCAGTTCTCGTCGATCAGCAAGTTCGGCCTCCTGGAGCTGAGCCGCCAGCGCCTGCGCCCGGCGCTCAGCGAAGGCAGCCACATCACCTGCCCGCGCTGCAACGGCACCGGCCACATCCGCGACACCGAATCGTCGGCGCTGCAGATCCTGCGCATGGTCCAGGAAGAAGCGATGAAGGACAACACCGCTGCCGTGCACGTGCAGGTGCCGGTGGAGGTGACCTCGTTCCTGCTGAACGAGAAGCGCCCCGAGATCACCAAGATCGAACTCAAGCAGCGCGTGACCGTGCTGCTCGTGCCCAACAAGCACCTCGAGACGCCCAACTACAAGCTCGAGCGCCTGCGCCACGACGACCCGCGCCTGGAGAACCTGCAGGTCAGCTACTCGATGATCGAGGAGCCGGACGACGAAGTGGCCATCACCCGCCGCGAGAAGGCCAAGGCCAAGCAGGAGCCGGTGATCAAGGGCATCCTGCCCGACACCGCCGCGCCCATCGCGCCGCCCAAGCCCGAGCCGGTGGTGGCGGCCCCCGTGCCCGCCCCGGCACCTGTCGCAGCTCCCCCTGTGGCACCCGTCTCCGGCGGTGGCTTTTTTGCGTGGGTGAAAAAACTCTTCGGCACTGCCGAGGCCACGCCGGCCGCAGCACCAGCCTCGGCACCCGCCTCTGCAGAAGCCAGCACCGAGCAGCGCCGTGAAGGCCGTGGTGACCGCAACAACCGTGGGGGCCGCGGCGGTCGTGACGGCCGTCGTGGTGAACGCGGAGAGCGCGGAGAGCGTGGTGAACGCAGCGCCGAACGCGGTGAACAACAACGGGGTGAGCGTGGCGAACGCTCCGAACAACGCGGCGAGCGCAACGAGCGCGGTGACCGTGGCAACCGCGGCCGCCGCAACGAGCGCGGCGAGCGTCCGGAAGAAGCCCAGGCCGATGGTGGTCGCCAGGAAGAGCGCACCCGTCGCCCCGAAGGTGGTGGTGAGGAAGGCGCCGAGGCCCGCGGCGACAACCGCCGCGACCAGCGCCGTGGCGGCCAGCCCCGTCCGGCCCCCGTGGAAGCGGCAGCGGGCAGTGAGGAAGCCCAAGCGCGCGCTTTCGTCGACACCGTGCCCGGTGAAGCAGCCGAAGGCCAGGCTGGCGAGGCCCAGGGGGAACGTCAGGGCCGCCGCCGTCGCCGTGGCGGCCGTGGTCGTGACCGCGACGAGGCTCGCAACACCGAAGTGACGGATGCCGTCGCCGGCGACGAGTCGCAGAGCGCGCTGCCGCTGGAGTCGGCGGCCGAGGCCTCCGGCGAAGCCGTGAGCGCCGATGCCGAAGGCGCGCCGCAAGGTGAAGGCCAGGAGCGTGGCGAACGCGAAGGTGGCCGCCGTCGCCGCGGCCGCGGTGGGCGTGATCGCCAGCGCCGCGAGGAGTCGGGTGAAGGCGCCGCAGCGGCAGACGGTATCGCTGAGCCGATCAGCGCGGATGCCGATGCGGAACTGCCGCCCTCGGTGTCCGCGGAAGCCGAGGCGGCGCCGTCGGCCGAGTCGCAGCCGATCACGGCCGCCGCGGCAGCCGAAGCCATCGCGCCGGTCGTCGAAGCACTCGCCAACGAGCCGGAACCGGTGGTGACGTCGAGCGCCGCCGCGGCCGTGGTTGAGCCCTATGTGCTCAACACCGATCAGCTGCAAGCCGTCGCCGAATCCGCCGGCCTGCAGTGGGTGAACTCCGACGCCGACAAGATCCGCGCGGTGCAGGAAGCCATGGCCCGCGAGCCGAAACCGGTGCACGTGCCACGCGAGATCAAGCCGGTGGAGCTGATCGACGAAGGCCCGCTGGTGCTGGTGGAGACGCGCAAGGACCTCTCGCAGATCCGCCTGCCGTTCGAGACGCAGACCCCGTCTCAGCCGTCGGCCTGATCGGCCTGACTGCAAAGAAAAGGGCGCACCGCGGTGCGCCCTTTTTCTTGGGTCAGCGGCACAGACTCAGGGCAGGCGCTCCAGCGCGCGCTGGTACACGGGGTCGTGCATCAGCTCGTCCCAGGTCAGCGGGGCCGATTGCGGCAGGAGCCTCCGGCGACGCATCTCGCTGTCGCCGTCAGGTGTCCACTGGCCCTGCTCGGCGGCGGCCAGCAGGCCATCGAGCAACTCGTCGACGGCCCGGCCGCCGTTGAGGGACTGGTTGCACAGCAGGACCATGTCGCAGCCCGCCTGCAGCGCGGCCACCGCGCCGTCGACAGCAGAGCCGGCCACCTTGGCGCCTTCCATGCTGAGGTCGTCGCTGAAGATGGCGCCGGTGAAACCGAGCTGCTGGCGCAGGATTTCTTTCAACCAGCGTGGTGAGAAGCCCGCGGGTTGGTCATCGACCTTGGGGTAGATCACGTGCGCCGGCATCACGCTGGTGAGGCTGGTGCTGAGCCATTCGTACGGCTTGGCGTCGTCGGCGAGGATGGCCTTGAGCGAACGCTTGTCGACCGGCACCTCGGTGTGGCTATCGCCCTTGACGAAGCCGTGCCCGGGAAAGTGCTTGCCGCAGTTGGCCATGCCCGATTGCAGCAGGCCGTGCATCAGGCTCTTGGCCAGCATCGTCGCCACGCGTGCATCGCGGTGGAAGGCTCGGTCGCCGATGACGCTGGAGCCGCCATGGTCGAGGTCGAGCACCGGGGTGAAGCTGAGGTCGATGCCGCAGCTGCGCAGCTCGGCGCCGAGCACGTAGCCGGCGGCGGTGGCGGCATCGGTGGCGGTGAGCGCGTCGCTCATCCACAGCTCGCCGAGCGCGCGCATCGGCGGCAGGTGGGTGAAGCCATCGGTGCGGAAGCGCTGCACGCGCCCGCCTTCGTGGTCGACGCTGATCAGCACGTCGGGCCGGATGGACTTGATCTCGGCGGCGAGCTCGGTGATCTGCTGGCGGTTCTGCCAGTTCCGGGCGAAGAAGATCAGGCCGCCGGTCAGCGGGTGCTTGAGGCGGCGGCGGTCGTCGCCGTTGAGGGTCGTGCCGGCGACGTCGAGCACGACGGGAGCGTGTGTGTTCATGGGGCAGCAGCAGCGTGGAGGCAGCGCAGGTAGGCGCGCACGGTTTCGGTCATGCCGAGTTCGAGGGTGTCGGCGATCAGCGCGTGGCCGATCGACACCTCTTGCACGCCGGGCACGGCGCGCAGGAAGTCGGTGAGGTTGGCACAGTTGAGGTCGTGGCCCGCGTTGAGGCCGAGGCCGGCACGGAGAGCGGCTTCGGCGGTGGCAGTGAAGCGCGCGAGCACCGCCGCCTGCTCGGGGGTGCCATGGGCGCGTGCGTAGGACTCGGTGTAGAGCTCGACACGGTCGGCGCCCACGTCCCGCGCGGCGGCCATCATCTCGGGCAATGGGTCCATGAAGAGGCTGACGCGGATGCCGAGCGACTTGGCTTCGGCGATGAGCGGCTTCAGCGTCGCGGCGTCTTCGGGGAAACGCCAGCCGTGGTCGGAGGTGGGCTGGCTCTCGCTGTCGGGCACGAAGGTGCATTGCTGCGGCGCTCGCTGCTGCGCGGCGAGTTGCCGCAGCAGGTCCATCAGGTTGTGCAGCGGGTTGCCTTCGATGTTGAACTCGGCCTGCGGCCACTTCGTCATCAGCTCGGCGAGGTCGAACACGTCGTGCGTGCGGATGTGGCGCTGGTCGGGCCGCGGGTGGATGGTGATGCCGTGGGCGCCGGCTTCAAGCGCAGTGCTCGACAGCCCCGTCACGCTCGGGAACGGGAGCGGGCGGCGGTTGCGGATCTGCGCCACCAGGTTCACGTTGACCGACAAGGCGGTGAGGCCGCGATGCGCGTCGAGACCGCTGGTGAGCAGAGGGTTCATGGGCTATCGATCAAGGGCTTGAACGTCGAGCATCACCTGGCGGGTGCGCAAGACGGGCGAGCCAAGATGATAGTGAAGCAGACCTCGCAAGATTGCTTTGAGCTCTGGCAGCACAGGGGCACAGGCCTGCTGCAAGGCGGCCAGGCTGCCGTGCTCGAGCGCAGCCTGCAGGCCGATCAGTTGCTGGGCGGAGAGCGAGGCCTCGCCCGTGCGCGGCAGTGTCACACCGGCTTCTGAGCGCACGGCATAGCGCGCATCGAGGCGGATGTCTTCCTGCGTGAGCGTCACCACCGCCAAGTCGGGCAGAAGGCCGATGGCTTTCAGCAGCAGGACCTCGAAGGCACGCAAGGCGGCCTGCGTGTCGTTCTCGTCGGCGGTGGCCAGCGCCGTCAAGGTCTGGGCATAGAGGTCGAACAGCGTCGGAACCGGGTCGCCCCGTGCCAGGAGCTTCATCAGCAGTTCGTTGAGGTAGAAGCCGCTGAAGAGCGCTGCCCCCGTGAGCATGGCTTGTCCACCGGCCCATTCGGCGGCACGCAGGGTCTGCACCTCGCCAGCGCTCTCGCCTGCATCCACCTTGGGCGGCTTGCCCAGCGTCACCTGCAGGCGCTGGAACGGCAGCAACACGGCGCGCATCTGCGAGTACGGCCGCTTGGCGCCCTTGGCCACGACGGCCTGCCGCCCTTGCTCGCGGGTGAAGAGGTCGAGGATCAGACTGGTTTCGCTCCAGTCGTAGTGGTGCAGGACGAAGGCGACCTGCTGCGCCGCAAGACGTGGGGGGCGCGTGGTGCGCGTGGCCATCCCGGCTACTCGTAGCCGTAGCTGCGCAGGTGCTCTTCGTTGTCGGCCCAGCCGGAGCGCACCTTCACCCACAGTTCGAGGAAGACCTTGGCGCCCATCAGATGCTCGAGCTCCTGGCGCGCTTCGGAGCCGATGCGCTTCAGGCGCTCGCCCTCGTGGCCAATCACCATGCCTTTGTGCGCATCACGCTCGACGACGATGGTGGCGGCGATGCGGCGCAGGTTGCCCTCTTCCTCGAACTTGTCAATGACGACGGTGGAGGCGTAGGGCAGCTCGTCGCCCGTCAGGCGAAAGAGCTTTTCGCGGATCAGCTCGCTCGCGAGGAAACGGTCGCTGCGGTCGGTGAGCGCGTCTTCCTCGTAGAACCAGGGCTGCTCGGGCAGGTAGGGCTGCACGATGTCGAGCAGGCGCTGCGTGTCAGCCTCTTTCTTGGCCGACAGCGGCACGAACTCGGCGAAGGCATGGCGGTCCTGCATGCCCTTGAGCCAGGGCACGAGCTCCGCGCGGCGGTGCACGGCGTCGAGCTTGTTGGCCACGAGGATGGCGGGCTTGCCCGGCGGCAAAAGGGCGAGCACCTTGGCATCGTCGAGGCCGAAACGCCCGGCTTCGACGACGAAGAGGACGACGTCGACGTCGAACAGCACCCCTTGCACGGTGCGGTTGAGCGTGCGGTTGAGCGCGGCGCTGTGGCGCGTCTGGAAACCCGGCGTGTCGACGAACACGAACTGGCTCTCACCCACCGTGCGGATGCCGGTGATGCGGTGCCGCGTGGTCTGCGCTTTCGCCGAGGTGATGCTGACCTTCTGGCCGACGAGCGCATTGAGCAAGGTCGACTTGCCCACGTTGGGGCGGCCGACGATGGCGACCAGTCCGCAGCGCTGCTGGCTGTCTTCAGCTTCGTCGGTCATGGTGTCAGGAGCGGAGTGCGCTGCCGGGCTTGTCATCGCTGGCCTTCAGCGACACCAGCATACGGCGGGCAGCTTCCTGCTCGGCCATGCGGCGCGAGCGGCCTTCACCGGTTTCGGTGAGGCTCAGGGCCGGCACGGCGCACTCGACTTCGAAGGTCTGCGCATGCGCCTGGCCGCGGGTGTTCAGGATGCGATAGGTCGGCACCGGCAGGCGGCGGGCCTGCAGCCATTCCTGCAACTCGGTCTTGGCGTCCTTGGTCCAGCTGTCGATGTCGGTGTTGAGGATGACATCGCCGAAGAGACGCCGGACGAGCGCCCGGGCGGGCTCGAAGGCGCCGTCGAGGAAGGTGGCGCCGATGATGGCCTCCAGCGCATCGGCCAAGATGGAAGGACGCTGAGCGCCGCCACCGCGCGCTTCGCCTTCGCTCAGGCGCAGCACTTCCGGCAGTCCCAGGGAGAGGGCCACGCGATGGAGGGTGTCTTCGCGGACCAGGTGAGCCCGCACGCGGGTCAGGTCGCCTTCGTCCGAGACACCGAAACGCTCGAACAACAGTGCACTGACGGCCAGGCTCAGCACGGCATCGCCGAGAAACTCGAGCCGCTCGTTGTGATCGGCGCCGAAGCTGCGATGGGTCACCGCCCGGCTCAGCAGTTCGGGCTGGGCGAACCGGTGGCCGAGGCGTTGCTGCAGGGCGTTGAGGCGGGCGTCCACGGTACTTCGGACCAAGCGGCCAAGGGCCTACTTCGACCGTCCTTCGTATTTGATGAGCAGGTAGACCGGGCTCATGATCTCGATCTCCTTGCCGTAGGCGAAGGCGATCACCACCTTCTCGTTGACCTTGGTGATTTCAAGGTCCTTGCTGGTGATGGATTGGATCGAGTACTCGATCTGCACCTGCTTGTCGAAAGCCGCGCGGATCTCGGGCACTGTTGTTGCGCCACTGGCAGCAATTTGCTCCACCGCGCGCTTGATGGTGAAGTATTCGTTGACGGTCGGCAACACGCGCAGCCCCAGCAGCGCCACAAAGCCGATCACGATGGCCCAGAAAAGCAAACCGAACAACGTGATGCCGCGTTCAGAACGCAGCGTGCGATGTTCAACGGTCATGGCTTCTTGCTCCTCGTGTTGGCGTGGTCAATGGAACGAGCCGATGCGGCGGAGGTTACCGAAATTCATCCACACAAAAAAGGCCTTGCCGACGATGTTCTCATCGGGCACGAAGCCCCAGAAGCGCGAGTCTTCGGAGTTGTCGCGGTTGTCGCCCATCATGAAATAGTGGCCCGCAGGCACCTTGCACGTGACGCCTTCTGCACTGTAGCTGCAGTTTTCCTTGTAGGGGAACGGGTCGGTCGGCCGGATGTAAGAAGGGCGTTGCACATCGACCAGGATGCGATGCTCCACCGGCCCCAGCTTCTCGTTGTACTGCTTGAAATAGCGGGTGCTCTCGTCATCGTAGAACTCTGGCAAGGCCTGCGTCTCGACCAGTTGGTCGTTGAGGTACAGCCGCTGGTTCTTGTAGGACACCACGTCCCCCGGCACACCGACCACGCGCTTGATGTAGTCGATGCTCGGGTTGGCGGGATAACGGAACACCATCACGTCGCCGCGCTGTGGGGTGTTCAAGTCGATGATCTTCTTGTTGATGACGGGCAGCCGCACGCCGTAGTGGTACTTGTTGACCAGGATGAGGTCACCGACCAGCAAGGTCGGAACCATCGAGCCCGACGGAATCTTGAACGGCTCGAAAAGGAACGAGCGCAGGAGGAACACGATCAGGATCACCGGGAAGAGCCCCGCGGTCCAATCGAGCCACCAGGGTTGCATCAACAGCGCTTCGCGCGCCGGTGCGATGTCTCCATCGACCTTGGCAATGCCTTTGCTTGCCAGCTCTTCACGACGCGCGGCGTCTTGCTGCTCGAGGCTCTGCGCTGCCTTGGCGCGCGCCGGCGCGAAATGGAAGCGCTCGGCCAGCCAGTACGCCAGCGTCACCAGGGTGAGGATGAAGAGCAGCAGCGAGAAATTGCCCGTCCACTTGCCCAGATACCAGCCTCCCAGATACACCGCGAGGCACGCATACAGCAAACCGGTCAGAGAACCCATCAATCGTCCACTTGGAGGATGGCGAGGAACGCTTCCTGCGGCACTTCGACAGAGCCGATCTGCTTCATGCGTTTCTTGCCGGCTTTTTGTTTTTCGAGCAGCTTGCGCTTGCGGGTGATGTCGCCGCCATAACACTTGGCAATGACGTTCTTGCGCAGGGCCTTGATTGTCTCACGCGCAATGATGTTGGCCCCGATGGCGGCCTGCACCGCGACGTCGTATTGCTGGCGCGAAATCAACTCGCGCATCTTGGCCACGACCGCTCGGCTGCGGAACTGGCTCTGGGCGCGGTGCACGATGATCGACAGCGCATCGACCTTGTCGCCGTTCAGCAGGATGTCGACCTTCACGACGTCGGAGCCGCGGTATTCCTTGAACTCGTAGTCCATCGAGGCGTAACCGCGCGACACGCTCTTGAGCTTGTCGAAGAAGTCGAGCACGATCTCGGCGAGCGGCATCTCATAGGTGAGCATCACCTGGCGGCCGTGGTAGGCCATGTTGATCTGCGTGCCACGCTTGAGGTTGGCAAGCGTCATCACCGGGCCGACATAGTCCTGCGGCATGTACAGGTGCACGGTGACGATGGGCTCGCGGATCTCCCGGATGCGGCCAAGGTCGGGCATCTTGGACGGGTTCTCGACCTTGAGCACCTCGCCATTGTTGAGCTCGACCTCATAGACGACCGAAGGCGCGGTGGTGATCAGGTCCTGGTCGAACTCGCGCTCCAGTCGCTCCTGCACGATCTCCATGTGCAGGAGACCTAGGAATCCACACCGGAAACCGAAGCCCAGCGCCTGCGACACCTCGGGTTCGTAGCGCAGGGAGGAGTCGTTGAGCTTCAACTTTTCCAGTGCGTCGCGCAGCTGGTCGTATTCGCTCGCTTCGGTCGGGTACAGGCCAGCGAAGACCTGTGGCTGGATTTCCTTGAAGCCCGGCAGCGCCTCATCGGCCGGACCGAGGTTGTTCGGCAGCTTCTTTTCCAGCGTGAGCGTGTCGCCCACCTTGGCATGCTGCAGCTCCTTGATGCCGGCGATCACGAAGCCCACTTCGCCGGCTTTGAGGATGTCCCTCGAAACAGACTTCGGGGTGAACACGCCCAGCTGCTCGGCCGCATAGGCGGCGTTGGTCGCCATCATCTTGAAGCGTTCACCCTTCTTGAGCTCGCCATCGACCACGCGAACCAGCATCACGACGCCCACGTAGTTGTCGAACCACGAATCGATGATCATGGCGCGCAACGGCGCATCGGCCTTGCCTCGCGGCGCCGGCATGCGGGCGATCACCGCCTCCAGGATGTCGTCGATGCCCTCGCCTGTCTTGGCGCTACAGGGAATGGCGTGCTCCGCATCGATGCCGATCACGTCTTCGACCTCGGCCTTGGCGCGCTCCGGGTCGGCCTGGGGCAGATCCATCTTGTTGAGCACGGGGACCACTTCGACACCGAGGTCGAGCGCGGTGTAGCAATTGGCCACCGTCTGAGCCTCCACCCCCTGGCTCGCGTCCACCACCAGCAGCGCACCTTCGCAGGCGGACAGTGACCGGCTCACTTCATACGAGAAGTCAACGTGCCCCGGGGTGTCGATCAAATTGAGCTGGTAGGTCTTGCCGTCGCGCGCCTTGTACGAAAGGGCCGCCGTCTGCGCCTTGATGGTGATGCCGCGCTCGCGCTCGATGTCCATCGAGTCGAGCACTTGGGCCTCCATCTCCCGGTCGCTCAGGCCACCGCAGCGTTGGATGAGGCGGTCGGCGAGTGTCGACTTGCCGTGGTCGATGTGGGCAATGATGGAGAAATTACGGATGTGATCCATGCGAAGCGCTCAGTGCTCGAACCGCTCTTGATCAACAGCCTGCCGGCCGCGGAGAGCGCTCGATCGTGAGTGGGAAGGTGCCGCGAAAGCGTCGCGTGCTGCACGAGAAGAGGCTAAAAAAAAGGCACGTCGAATGAGTGACGCGCCTTCCAACAAAACGTATGGCAACTGCTTGTTGGGCCTTCATTGTAGCCAAAAGCACCCCGCGGGAAACCGCGCCGTTGCTGGATTTGTTCTCGTTGCAGGGTACCAACACGAAAATCTATGCACAATTTATCCACAAAGTGTTGTGGGCAGCTTGGGGATAGATTTCGCCTCCCCGAGTCCTTGTCAGGCGTGGCGATAAATCGCCTCAAATATGCCAGATTCTATGCCGAGAATGGAGGAATTCGGTGATAAGAAGTGTGCGCACGCAAACTGAATTTCATAGTCCGGATTCCAAGTATTTTTTTCTGAAGGATGCCCCTCGAGCATGGTCGGTTTTCGGGTCCCGTTCACCTCACAACCGGAAGCCGAACAAATTGAGCCCACGCCCCTCTTAACACCGTGATGGGAAGCGGACGGGTTCGATCAAGCTTCGCGATACTGGCTTCAAACTGCTTGAGATCCGCCACGTCCGTCGAGCCCACGGCCAGGATCACATCGCCTTGCCGAAGGCCCGCTGCCTCGGCCCCCGCCGTCACCGTCGCCACTCTCACACCGGACGCGCGGGACGCAATCCGATCTACATCCGCCAAGTTGGCGACCGTGAATCCCCAGGTCTTCGCGGCCACGGAGGCGACTGAGCCCTCGGACTCTTGCCGATCAGGTGAAGCAGACTGCGGGGCATTCAACTCAGTCAGGATAGGCTTGAACTCCAACAGCTTGCCGCGACGGCTCACCTGCGCAGTCGCCGTCGAGCCGGGCCTGAGCGTGCTCACGTAACGGCGCAGGTCCATCGCACACTCAATCGACTTGCCATTCACAGCGAGAACGAGATCACCAGGCTGGATGCCCACTTTCTCGGCGGGCCCCGCCGGCACAATCTGACGCACCAAGGCTCCCTTGGCCCTGCCCTTGCCATGCTCGTCGGCAGCGTCGCGCGGCGCATCGGCGGGCAGCAGGCCGATATAGCCTCTCACGACGCGCCCGTTGGCCCTGAGCTGGTCGGCAATGCGCATCGCCTCGTCGATCGGAATTGCCAACGAGATGCCGACGGAAGTGCCCGCGGGACTCAGGATCTGGGAGTTGATCCCCACCGCTTCGCCACGGATGTTGATGAGCGGACCACCCGCATTGCCTGGATTCACCGCGACATCCGCCTGGATGAACGGCACCTCTGCGCCGGTATCTCGCTGCTTGGCGCTGACGATCCCGATCGTCACGGTATTCTCCAGCCCAAAAGGGGAGCCGATGGCCATGACCCATTCGCCTACGCGCAGCCGGCTGGCGTCCCCGATCCGCAACGCCGGCAGACCCACAGCTTCAAACTTGAGCACGGCCACATCGGAGCGCTCGTCAGCGCCAATGACCCTGGCCCGGAACTCTCGCTTGTCGGTCAAGGTCACATAGACCTCGGATGCACCTTCCACGACATGCGCGCTGGTCAGCAGATAGCCATCGCCACTGATGATGAAGCCGGAGCCTTCTCCACGAGACGACTCATCGCTCCCCTGCAACACCGGAGCGCGACGACGGGGCACAGGTCGCGCGCCGTCGGAGCCGCGTTCGGAGATCCGGATGTTGACAACCGCAGGGCCGACTCGCTCCGCGAGATCTGCAAAGTCTGGGAACTCGCGCGCCTGCGCGAGGCTCACCTGCGGCACCATGCAGAGGCTCAGCAGCGTCGCACCTGCCACCAGCACCACTGCAAGCGATCGGCGACGCACTGTCCCGTCCAACTGCTATTTCTTGCGCTCGATGCCGTTGGCGAACTGGCGCAACGTACCTGCCGGCACATCGCCCATCGCCGTGATCCACCAATCGCCTTCGCGCCGCATCATGGTCTGGGTGGCACCGATGGCCGTCACCATGGGGCGCGTATGGCGCTCGGCGTTGTAGGGCTCGATGAAGATGGAGACGTAGGTCAACCCGTCGGAGTAGATCGTCTGCAAGGTCTGCCCGGTGCTCGCCGAGCCGCCGACTTTCGCCGGATCGTCCATTTGGCGCTTCACGCAACTGACCAACTTGAATCCCGGCACCGAGACCTTGAGCGTCCAGCCTTCGCCTTCGGGTCGGGTCGAAAGGTGCTGCTGCTTGATGACCTTGTAGCCATCAAGCTTCTTCACCGCCTGCACGACATGGTCAGGCTGGGCGCGCACGCCGATCGACACTTCGGAAAACGCCGACGACTCGAGGATCTCCCCGCGCTCGCCCAAAACCTCCGTGCGCAACAAGAGGCCAGTCCCTTTTTCAGCCCACAGCCGGTAGCCAAAACGAAGCTTGTCGCGCGGCTTCAGCACGAGGACGTTGGCCTCGTGCCCGGCCACCCGCTCGACTGCAACCGGCTTCAGTTCGTAGAACTCCTGCACGCGATCATGGCCTGCCTGCAGCAATGCGGGGAACGAACTCATCTGATCACGCTGTTCCACCACCGCTACCCGACGCTGCGGCCACACGGTATGCACCAGGTCGTTGTGCCGGAAGACGCTGCGAACCTGACCGTCCAGTGAATCGATGCGCTCGAACTGGTCTCGTCCGTCGCCGTAGTGGGCAATGCGGGTGCTGGCCACCGTCCCTCCCGCGCTCACGACGACCGTGCCGACGAAGTTCTTCTTGTTCGCGGCCTCCTGGATGCGCGTCAACCAGGCACGAGTCTCGCGCGCTTCCACCAGCGGGTCGCCACTGGCGAGCGCAGCTTGCGCGTGGGCAGTCAGCGGGGCAGAAACAAGAGCAGCGCAGGCGACGACGAAAGCAGGAAGGCGCAACAGCATGGCGTATCAGCGCCCCGGCACTTCAACCGAAGCGTTGCGCAGGAACCCTGAAGGGCCACCCGGCAGTGAACTGCCCCCAAATTTCTTGTGGGCTGCCAGATATTCGTCGAGGCGAGCATCGCGCACCAACTGACCGTTGAGCACGACGCTCGGCACTTCGCCGGCCGCCGATGCTGGCTTCTCGCTCAAGGCAACGGTCTGCAAGGGAGACGGCACCTGAGCGATGGACAGATCGCCACCAGCCTCGGTAGACAACCCGCCGGCCAGTTGCGTGACGACCAGGGTACCGGCCACCACGGCAAACCCCGCAGCAACGGCTGCCGATCCCATCCAGGAGCGACGACGAGCCCGAACCGGTGCCACGACGGCCGTGGCAGCCGCGCCAGAAGGCGCCAGCACCACCGGCTCCTGGGCCAAACGTTCGCGCAGGCTGGCCAGGAACCGGGCATCGCGCTTCGCGTCCGAGGTCAGATCCTCGGACCGCATCACATCGCCGATCAGGTGATAGGCATGCCACTGAGCGCGCATCTGCGCATCGTCGCGCCACACCCTGCACGCGCCGGCAACGGCAGATGCATCCAGCTCGCCATCCATCAACGCCGACAGATCCTCTGCCGCGGGCCGCCTTTCGGCTTCAGACCGTTGAGACATCACAACCTCCAACTCTCAAAACCATCGTCATGCCACGGCGCTACCAGCGCTCGCCCTCACGCGTGTCCAGCAAGGGCCGCAAACGCTGCGCGATCGCCTCGCGTGCGCGAAAGATCCGAGACCGAACCGTGCCGATGGGGCAATTCATGACTTCAGCAATTTCTTCATAGCTGAGCCCTTCGATTTCGCGCAGCGTAATGGCCTGCCGCAAGTCCTCGGACAAGGCTTCTATGGAGGCATTGACGGCAGCGGCAATTTCCTTGCTCGCCAGCATCGCATCGGGGGTTTCGCCGTGGCTTAGTTCGGATTCAACTCGGGAAGTTTCGTCCTCCTCGTCGCGAGCGGATCGTGCGGATTCCGTCACGATCGGGTCGCGTTTGAGGTCCACCAGGGCCTTCTTGGCCGTGTTGACCGCAATCCGGTACAGCCAGGTGTAGAACGCGCTCTCGCCGCGGAACTGCGGAATCGCCCGGTAGGCGCGGATGAAGGTCTCTTGCGCGATGTCGGGCACGAGGTCGACGTCGCGCACCATGCGACCGATCAGACGCTCGATGCGCCGCTGGTACTTCACCACCAGCATTTCGAACGCCTTCACGTCGCCTTGCTTGACGCGTTCGATCAGCGGTGCATCGGCGTCAGTGGCGGTCATCAGGAGGCGTCAGAACGGTGCGGCAGTGGGCAGGGAAACAGGCCGCGCGCAATATACCGTAGCCCGCAAACCGTGCCACGACAGCTCGTGCCCGGAGCGCTGCAGGGGCAGCCACAAACCGCGCCGGGAATCCTGGCGCACGAAGCGCAGCAGGACCCAGGAGCCGAGATCCACGGTGACAGACATACCGCCCGCTTGCGGCTCCTGCCCCGCCGTGGCCTCCGGCCCGACATGCCAAAGCTGCCCATCCCAACGGAGGCTCACCGGCTCGAGGCGCCAAGCCTGTAGCAGCAGGCTGATCGACGCGACGGCCCACAAGAGAAGCGACAACGCCAACCATGCGGGATGCAGTTGTCCTGCGCTCAACGCCCAGCCTGCCAACACCAGCCCCGAGATCGAGACCAGCCCGGCACATGCCCAGCGCCACATGCCGAAGTGGCGCGCGGTGATCTGGAAAGGAGGAGGCGCGTGCATGGCAGCCGCCGGGGCGGAGACGCGACGGCGTGCTCAGATGCGCTTGAACACCAGGGTGCCGTTGGTGCCGCCGAAGCCGAAGTTGTTCTTCACGGCGTAGTCGATCTTCATGTCCCGCGCCGTGTTGGCGCAGTAGTCCAGGTCGCACTCCGGATCCTGGTTGAAGATGTTGATGGTCGGCGGCGAAACCTGGCGCTGCACCGCCAGCGTGGTGAACACCGACTCGATGCCCCCCGCCCCACCCAGCAGGTGGCCGGTCATGGACTTGGTCGAGTTCACGACCAGCTTCTTCGCGTGATCACCGAACGCAAGCTTGATCGCGTTGGTCTCGTTCACGTCGCCGAGCGGTGTCGAGGTGCCGTGCGCATTGAGGTATTGCACCTGGCTGCCATCGATGCCGGCGTTGCGCAGCGCGGCGCGGATCGAACGCTTGGGGCCATCGACGTTGGGTGCGGTCATGTGGTACGCGTCAGCACCCATGCCGAAGCCAGCGAGTTCCGCATAGATCTTGGCACCGCGCTTCTTGGCGTGTTCGTATTCTTCGAGCACCAGCACGCCGGCGCCTTCGCCGAGGACGAAGCCGTCGCGGTCCTTGTCCCAGGGCCGCGAGGCGGTCTTCGGGTCGTCATTGCGCGACGACAAGGCACGCGGCGCGGTGAAGCCGCCGATGCCCAGCGGCGAGATCGTCGACTCGGCACCACCGGCGATCATCACGTCGGCATCGCCGTATTCGATCAGGCGAGCCGCCTGGCCGATGGAGTGCAAGCCGGTCGTGCAGGCGGTGACGATCGCGAGGTTCGGCCCAGTGAAGCCGAAGCGGATCGACACGTGGCCCGAGATCATGTTGATGATCGAGGCCGGCACGAAAAACGGCGAAATGCGACGCGGCCCACGCGAGGTGTACTCGCCGTGTGTCTCTTCGATCATCGGCAAGCCGCCGATGCCCGACCCCACGAGGCAGCCGATACGCTCGGCCTGCTCCTCGCTCAGCTGATCGCCCGTGGGCAGACCTGCATCCTGGATCGCCTGGGCCGAGGCCGCAATGCCGTAATGGATGAAGGTGTCCATGTGACGCGCTTCCTTGCCGGGGATGTAGTCCTCGACCTTGAAGCCCTTCACCTCGCCGGCGAACTGGCAGCTGAAGCCTGAGGCATCGAACCTCGTGATCGTGTCAATGCCGGACTTGCCGGCCACGAGATTGGCCCAGCCTTCTTCCACCGTGTTGCCCACGGGGCTGATGAGCCCCAGGCCGGTGATGACGACGCGGCGACGTGACATGGATACAGCTCCGGGAAGAATCAGGCCTTCTGGTGCTTCAGCGCGTAATCGATCGCCAGCTGGACAGTGGTGATCTTCTCGGCTTCTTCGTCGGGGATCTCGATGCCGAATTCGTCTTCCAGCGCCATCACCAGTTCCACCGTGTCAAGCGAGTCCGCGCCCAGGTCGGCCACGAAAGCCTTCTCATTGGACACATCGGCCTCAGGCACGCCGAGTTGCTCGGCAATGATCTTCTTCACACGTGCTTCGATATCGCTCATGACTCCTCCAGGAGGGTTTACGTAAACAGCCCGAGATTCTACGGCCTGTAGGGTGGGTGCTCTAAGACACTCCCGAGGCACTCCCGGCGGGCAAGAAACCGGTGGTGTTCGATTGGTTCGGCAGGCTCAATTCATGAACATGCCGCCATTGACGTGCAGTTCGGTGCCGGTGATGTAGCCGGCCTGCGGCGAGGCGAGAAACGTCACGGCGTTGGCGATGTCCGAGGCCTGGCCCAGGCGGCCAAGCGGGATCTGGGCCATCAGCGCGCTGGTCTGCTGCTCCGAGAGCTTCTTGGTCATGTCGGTCTCGATGAAGCCCGGCGCTACACAGTTGACCGTGATGCCGCGGCTGCCCAATTCCCGCGCGAGGGATCGGGTCATGCCTGCGACGCCGGCCTTGGCGGCGGCGTAGTTGGCTTGGCCCGGGTTGCCGCTCGCACCGACGACGCTCGTGATGTTGATGATGCGGCCATAGCGCTGCTTCATCATGGGCTTGGTGACGGCGCGGCTGGCGCGGAAGACAGCCTTGAGGTTGGTGTCGATCACCGCGTCCCAGTCTTCGTCTTTCATGCGCATCGACAGCATGTCGCGCGTGATGCCGGCGTTGTTGACCAGCACATGCAAGGCTCCATGCTCTTTGACGATGGTTTCGATGGCAGCTTCGAGGGCCTGGCCGTCGTTCACGTTGAGGCAAATGCCGCGGCTGCCGGCATGGCTCGAGAGGCCTTCAGTGATGGCCTGGGCGCCAGCATCGGTGGTGGCTGAGCCGATCACCTTGAGGCCCTGCGACGCCAGCTGCAGTGCAATGGCACGGCCGATGCCGCGCGATGCGCCGGTGACCAGCGCGACCTGCCCTGCGAATTGGACTTCGCTCATGCCAGTGCTCCTTTCACCTCGGCCAAGGTGGACGGGTCGTACATCGCCAGGCCCGTGGCGTCGGCATCGATGCGCTTGACCATGCCGGCCAACACCTTGCCGGGGCCGCACTCGACAATGTGCGAGATGCCGCGGGCCCGGATGGCCTGGATCGTCTCGACCCAGCGCACAGCACCAAACGACTGCCGGTACAGCGCTTCACGGATCGCGGCCGGCTCGTCTTGCACGGCGACGTCGATGTTGTTGATGAGCGGGATTTGAGGTGCTGCCAGCGCAGTATCGGCGAGGCGCCCCTTGAGCTGTTCGCCAGCCGGCTTCATGAGGCTCGAGTGGAACGGTGCCGACACGGCAAGCGGCAAGGCACGCTTGGCGCCCTTGGCCTTCAGCACCTCGCAAGCGCGATCGACCGCCGCCTTGGTGCCGGCGATCACGGTCTGCTTCGGGTCATTGAAGTTGGCGGCCTCCACCGGCTGGCCCACTTCGGCAGCCGCTTCAGCGCAGCCTTCGATCACCTGCGTCGCGTCGAGCCCGAGGATGGCGGCCATGCCGCCCTGCCCCACCGGCACGGCTTGCTGCATGGCCTGGGCGCGAAAGCGAACCAGCGGCAACGCCTCGGCGAGGCTCAGGCTTCCGGCAGCCACGAGTGCGCTGTATTCACCCAGCGAGTGCCCTGCCACGACGGCGGGCTGCGCGCCGGTCTCAGCCAGCCAGGCCCGGTAGCAGGCCACGCCTGCCGTCAGCATGTAGGGCTGGGTGTTGGTGGTCAGGTCCAGCGTTTCCTTCGGGCCGGTCTGAATGATGCCAGCGACGTCTTCTCCGAGCACCTCGGAGGCTTCTGCCAGGGTGTCACGCACGGCGGCATGGTCACCCCAGGCATTGAGCATGCCCACGGACTGCGAGCCTTGCCCCGGAAATACAAAAGCAAACGGTGTCATCACAACGCCTCTTTGTCGGTTGTCGCGGCCGCATCGAGCGGCTCGCCCTTGAGCCGCGGCTCAGAAATCCAGCAGCACGGCGCCCCAGGTGAAGCCGCCGCCCACACCTTCCAGCATCAGCGTTTCGCCGCGCTTGATGGAGCCCGAGCGCACGCCCGCATCCAGGGCCAGCGGGATCGAGGCCGCTGACGTGTTGCCGTGTTCGTCAACGGTGACGATGACCTTTTCCAAAGGCAGCTTCAGCTTCTTGGCGGTGCCGTGCATGATGCGGATGTTGGCCTGGTGCGGGATCAGCCAGTCGATGTCGGACGCCTCGCGCCCGGCCTTCTGCAGCACCGAACGGGCCACGTCTTCCAGCACGCCCACCGCCAGCTTGAACACGGCCTGACCGTCCATCTTGAGGAAGGGCACACCCATTACCTGGCCGTTCGATACCGAGCCGGGTGTGCAAAGGATGTCGACATGGCGACCATCCGCATGCAGTTCGCTCGCAAGGACTCCTGGCGTGTCGCTCGCTTCGAGCACCACCGCGCCAGCACCATCGCCGAACAGCACGCAGGTTGTACGGTCGGAGAAGTCGAGCAGGCGAGAAAACACCTCGGAGCCGATGACCAGCGCCTTGCGTGCGGCGCCGGTGCGGATCATCGAATCGGCCACCGTCAGTGCGTAGACGAAACCCGAGCAGACGGCTTGCACGTCGAAGGCCGCGCAGCCCTGGATTCCGAGCTTGCGCTGCACGATGCAGGCGGTCGAGGGAAACACCATGTCGGGCGTCGACGTGGCGAGGATGATGAGGTCGATCTGCGAAGCTTCGATGTTCGCGGCGGCCAGCGCCTTGCGCGCCGCTTCGACGGCGAGGTCGCTGCAAGCGACGTCCGCTTCGGCGAAGTGGCGTGCGTGGATGCCCGTGCGGGCAATGATCCAGTCGTCAGAAGTTTCAATGCCCTGGCCAGCCAGTTGGGCGGCCAGATCGGCGTTGCTCACACGCTTGGGCGGCAGGAAGCTGCCTGTGCCCGCGATGCGTGAATAGCCGGCAGAAGAAGGTGAGGTCATGCAGCGAGGGCGGCGTCACCCGAATTCGCAGACTCCTCAGCAGTGAGGCCTGGGGGCATCGCCTGGAGGGTCTCTTGAATCTGGTCGTGCACCCGGTCAAGCAAACAATTGCGGGCCGCATCATAAGCCCGATTGAGGGCCCCCTCGAAGGCGAAGGCATCCGCCGACCCGTGGCTCTTGAACACGAGCCCGCGCAAGCCCAGCAGCGCCGCGCCGTTGAAGCGCCGGGGGTCGATGCGCCGCTTCAGGCTGTTGAGCACAGGCAGCGCCGCGACCGCCGCCATCTTGGTGAAGATGTTGCGGCTGAACTCTTGCTTGATGAAGCCGACCAACGTGGAGATCAGACCTTCGGCCGTCTTCAGCGCCACGTTGCCGACGAAACCGTCGCAGACGACGATGTCGGTCGTGCCCTTGAAGATGTCGTTGCCTTCCACGTTGCCATAGAAGTTGATGTGCTTGCCCTCGGCCGCCGCGCGCAGCAGCTCGCCGGCCTTCTTGATGGTTTCGCTGCCCTTGATGACTTCTTCGCCGATGTTGAGCAGCCCGACCGTCGGGTTTTCCTTGCCTTCGACGGCCGACACCAGGGCACTGCCCATCACGGCGAACTGCAGCAGGTGCTCGGGCGAGCAGTCGACGTTCGCGCCAAGGTCGAGCACGGTGGTGAAGCCATCGCGTTCATTGGGCATCACGGTGGCGATCGCGGGGCGGTCGATGCCCTCCATCGTCTTGAGCAGGTAGCGGGCGACCGCCATCAAGGCGCCGGTATTGCCGGCCGAGACGCACACATGAGCCTTCGGCAGCTGGCCTTCCGGCCCGGCCTTGAGCTGGCTGAGGGCGACGCGCAGGGAAGAGTCCTTCTTCTTGCGCAAGGCCACCTCGATCGGGTCGTCCATCTCCACCACTTCGCTCGCAGCCACCACCGTGCAGCGCTCCCACTTCGCAGCTTCGGCGAGGACATCGGCCTTGCCAACGAGGATGAGCTGCGCCTTCGGATGCGCGCTCAGGAAGGCACGACAAGCCGGCAAGGTGACCGAGGGACCGTGGTCGCCACCCATGCAATCGACGGAGAGACGAACCGTGTCATTGACAGGATGCGCCACAGGAGGATTCATGGAAACGTCACACAGAAAAGCAAACACCCGACACTGCAGCGTCGCGCAGGCCGGGTGGGGATGTGGCTTCAAGCATCAGCGGTGAACGCGAGGGGTCGCGAACAGGCGCTGCAAGGCGCCACGAGCCGCCGAGAATCAGGCGTCTGCCTTGGTCTTGAGCACCTTGCGCCCACGGTAGAAACCGTTGGGGCTGATGTGGTGACGCAGATGCGTCTCGCCGGTGGTCGGCTCGATCGCGGTGCCCGGGGTCGTGAGGGCATTGTGCGAACGATGCATGCCGCGCTTGGAAGGCGACTTCTTGTTTTGCTGAACAGCCATGGAATTGCTCCTTAGATCTCCTGTCGCTCATGCTCGAAAAGAGCACAGGAGCCAGGGTTTGGTGCCGTGGGTGGACACCCGAACGGAAAGCCCGCAATTCTAGCATGGGGCGCGGCGGATGGCTAATTGGGCAGGCTGCCCCGCTTCAGCGAGGCCAGCACCGCGAACGGGTTGGACTTCTCCTCGAGTTCTGGTTCGCCCTCGTTCGCCGTTCCCAGGGGCTCCGGGCACTCGTCGTGCCGGGGCACCAGCGGCAATTCGAGCAGGAGTTCATCTTCGACCAACTCCCTCAGGTCCAGCGCCCGGGTAAGCGCAAGTACGTCGTCTTCGCTGTCGGCATCCAACTCGGCCGCGAGGTTTTCGCCCTGCACGAACAGGAATGAGCGCTCGGCATGCACGTCGACCGGAACCGGCCTCAGGCAGCGTTGACACTCGAGCATGACGCCGGTACTCGCCCTGAGGTGCAGCCAGACCTGCGGCGGCCCGCCCTTGACGGGGCGGTGCTCACCTTGCGCCTGCCACGACACATCCCCCACAGCCGTGCCCGTGACAGCCGAAGCCGTGAGTCGCTCCAGTTCAGTCAGTGGCCACTCTCCAGCGACCGAGGCAGAGGCCTTGGCCAAGGCCTCAACGTCGAGCTTCAAGGGATCCCAATCGCGCGCTTTCATGCCGGCAGTTTATGCGCCTGCCTGCGACGACAATGCCGCTCCATGACCGAACGCCCTCCCCTGATCCTGGGTTCAACCTCGCGCTATCGCCGCGAAATGCTGCAACGCTTGCGTCTGCCATTTGATGTCGACGCACCCCGGGTGGACGAGACCCCGCTTGCCGGTGAGGCCCCGCCGGCGCTGGCCTTGCGCTTGGCATTGGCCAAAGCCCGAGAGGTGGCGGCCCGCCATCCCCATGCAGTGGTGATCGGTTCGGACCAAGTGGCCGACCTTGCCGGGCAACCGATCGGCAAACCAGGCGACCACGCGCACGCCACCGACCAGCTCAGGGCCATGAGCGGCCGTTCCGTGGTGTTCCAGACAGCGGTGTCGGTGGTCTGCCTGTCGGGGCGCTACGAGGCCAGCGCCCTGGTCCTGGTCACCGTGCGTTTCCGGGACTTGAGCGATGCTGAGATCGAGCACTACCTGCAAGCCGAACAACCCTACGACTGTGCCGGCAGCGCGAAGTCCGAAGCTCTGGGTATCGCCCTGTTGAGCGCGATTCAATCCGACGATCCAACGGCACTGGTCGGGCTGCCGCTGATCAAGACCTGTGAGCTGCTTCGCGGAGCGGGCATCGACCCGCTGGTCCGATGAGCGGCCGGCCAGGGCACCTGATCCTCGTGCCCAACACACTTGACCTGGGAAGCAGCGTCGACACCGACCTGCGCGCGGTTCTTCCTCTCGCAGCCCTCGAGGCAGGAGCTCGCCTGACCCACTGGGTGGCGGAGAACGCCAAGACGACGCGGGCATTTCTCAAGCGCGTGAATTCGGTGATTCCATTGGCTCAGCCGCTCCAGGCCGTGTCCATCGTCGAACTGCCCCGGCCCATCAAAGGCGCCAAGGCGGCGGCGCCGATCAACTGGACACAACTGCTGGAGCCTGCGCTACAGGGACACGACCTGGGCCTCATTTCGGAAGCGGGCCTGCCCGCCGTGGCCGACCCCGGCGCAGGACTGGTCCAGGCCGCTCACGCGCACAAAATTCCTGTTCGCGTCTTGAGCGGCCCCAGCTCACTCATGCTGGCGCTGGCCGGCAGCGGCCTCAACGGCCAGAGCTTTGCATTCGTGGGTTATTTGCCAGTGGAAGCCGGCGAGCGCGGCGCGCGGATCCGCGAGTTGGAAGCCGCCTCCCGGCGCGCCTCCCAAACCCAGCTCGTCATCGAGACGCCCTACCGCAACGAGGCGCTGCTCGGCGCGCTGCTGTCGCATTTGAAGGGCGACACCTGGCTCTCGGTGAGCTGCGGCCTGACCTTGGCGCAGGCCTGGACGCGCACCGATACCGTCGCCACATGGAAATCGTCGCCAGCCCGGATGCCCGCCGACGTGCCGGCCGTGTTCCTGTTTCTGGCCAGCTGAAGCGCCGCGGTTAGCTGTTGGGCGTGGCCGGCGGCTTGGCGCCGAACAGTGCGGCAACCTTCTTTTTCGGCTTGATGTTGGGTGACAGCCCGCGGCCGGTGCTCACCGGGGCCGCCTTGCTTCGTTCCCAGGCCGGCGCCTCTTCGGACGTGCTCGGCTCGTAGGGCTTGTCGAAGAACGGGTCACGCGGCGCGGCCTTGGGGGCAGCGTAGCTGCGGGTGGCACGCGGCGGCGCTTCGTCCGACGTAGCCTCGCGTCCGCGCCGGCGATCCTCGCGATCGCGCAAGGGCCGGCCTTCGTCCAGCTCGAGGGGTTCCAGTTCGATCTTCTTCTTGATGAGCTTTTCGATGTCGGACACCAGCCGGGTGTCGTCCCGCGTGACCAGCGTCATTGCCAAGCCCGAGGCACCAGCGCGGCCAGTGCGGCCGATCCGGTGCACATAGTCTTCCGCATTGAACGGCACGTCGAAATTGAACACCGCCGGCAGGTCGGCAATGTCCAAGCCGCGAGCCGCCACGTCGGTGCAGACCAGCACGTCGACCTCCGCGCGCTTGAACGCGTCCAGCGCCTTCAGGCGCTCGTCCTGCGATTTGTCGCCGTGCAACGCGTTGGTGCGCAGGCCATCGCGCTCCAGCGAGCGCGCCAGCCGCGCGCAGCCCAGCTTGGAGTTGACGAAGACGATCGCCTGCGAGATTTCGCGGTCCTTCAGCAGCTTTCGCACCGCCGCCCGCTTGTCATCGGCGGCCACGCTGTAGAAGCGCTGCTCCACCGTCGAGGCCGTGGCGTTTGGCCGCGCCACCTCGACGAGGATCGGGTCCTGCAGATAGCTTTCTGCCAAGCGTTTGATCTCGGGCGAGAACGTGGCCGAGAACAGCAGCGTCTGCCGCTGCTTGGGCAGGTAGCTGAGGATGCGTTGCAGGTCGGGCAGGAAGCCGATGTCGAGCATACGGTCGGCTTCGTCGAGCACCACGTACTCGACCTGGTTGAGCACGCAGTTCTTGGCTTCGATGTGGTCCAGCAGCCGGCCGGGCGTGGCGATCAGCACCTCGACACCCGTCTTGAGCTCCAGTGTCTGCGGCTTCATGTCGATGCCACCGAAGACCACCATCGCCCGCAGCTTCGTGTGCTTGGAATAGGCCTTGATGTTTTTCGCCACCTGGTCGGCGAGCTCGCGCGTCGGTGCCAGCACGAGGGCGCGCACGGGGTGGCGCGCGGGCGAGGCGCTGCTGTTCTCGTGCTTGAGCATCTTCTGCAGGAGGGGCAACGAAAACGCGGCTGTCTTGCCCGTGCCGGTCTGGGCGGCGCCCATGACGTCGCGGCCGGCAAGCACGATCGGGATTGCCTTCGCCTGGATGGGCGTCATGGTCGTGTAGCCGGATTCGGCCACCGCCTTCTCGAGCACAGGGGCGAGCCCCAAGGATGAGAACTGCATGGCCTCCGCAGGCGGCGCAGTGGCAGGCGCCTCTTGTGAAGGCACGAGACCGAGGGGTTCAACGTCTGTCTGAGTCATCCTAGGATTATCTCCCGGGCCACCGATGCCCATTTCGGGACCTCGGCGGCCCTCTAGAATCGCCGCGTCCCAGCCGGTGCTGCTTCGCACCCCACACACAGATCCACAGGAAGCTCATGATTCTTGTCACCGGCGGCGCCGGCTTCATCGGCGCAAACTTTGTGCTCGACTGGATCGAGGCCACCGGCGAGCCGGTCGTGAACCTCGACGCCCTCACCTACGCCGGGAATCTGGCCAACCTCAAGTCGCTGGCTCAAGACAAGCGACACATCTTCGTCCAGGGCGACATCGGCGACCGGGCCCTGGTCGACAAGTTGCTCAAGGACCACCAGCCGCGCGCCATCGTGCACTTTGCGGCCGAAAGCCACGTGGACCGCAGCATTCACGGCCCCGGTGCCTTCGTGCAGACCAACGTCAACGGCACCTTCACGCTGCTTGAGGCGGCGCGCGGCCATTGGATGCAGCTTCAGGGCGCCGCGAAAGACGCCTTTCGCTTCCATCACGTCTCGACAGACGAGGTCTACGGTTCGCTCAAACCGAACGACCCACCTTTCACCGAGACCCACCCCTACGAGCCCAACAGCCCGTATTCCGCAAGCAAGGCCGCCAGCGACCACATGGTGCGCGCATGGCATCACACCTACGGCCTGCCTGTCATCACCACCAACTGCAGCAACAACTACGGGCCCTATCACTTTCCCGAGAAGCTGATCCCACTGATGATCGTCAACGCGCTGGCTGGCAAGCCGCTGCCGGTGTACGGCGACGGCATGCAGGTCCGCGACTGGCTCTACGTCAAAGACCATTGCTCGGCGATTCGCGAAGTGCTGGCGCGCGGCAAGGTCGGCGAGACCTACAACGTCGGCGGCTGGAACGAGAAGCCGAACATCGAGATCGTGAAGACGATCTGCGCGTTGCTCGACGAGCTGCGCCCCGACCCAGCCGGCAGCTATGCCCGCCACATCACCTACGTCACCGACCGACCTGGCCACGACCGCCGCTATGCCATCGACGCCCGCAAGCTCGAGCGCGAGCTCGGCTGGAAACCGGCCGAGACCTTCGAGACCGGCATCCGAAAGACGGTGAGGTGGTACCTCGACAACGCCGATTGGGTGGCGCAGGTGCAAAGCGGTGCTTACCGCGAGTGGGTGTCGCGCAACTACGCCGCCCGGTCGGCCGCATGAAGATCCTGCTGCTGGGCAAGAACGGGCAGGTCGGTTGGGAGCTGCAACGTTCGCTGGCGCCGTTGGGCGAGGTGGTGGCACTCGATTTCGACAGTCCAGGCCCGCTGGCGGCCGACTTCTCGAGGCCCGAATCGCTGGCCGCCACCGTGCGCGCGGTCGCGCCGCAGTTGATCGTCAACGCCGCGGCGCACACCGCCGTCGACAAGGCCGAAAGCGAACCCGACCTCGCCCGCACCGTCAACGCGTCGGCCGTCGGCGTGATCGCCCGCGAGGCCGCGGCCATCGGCGCCTGGCTCGTGCACTACAGCACCGACTACGTCTTCGACGGCAGCGGCAGCACCCCGTGGATCGAAGACTCGCCCACCGGGCCCCTGAGCGTGTACGGCAAGACGAAGCTGGAAGGCGAAGACGCCATCCGTGCGAGCGGCGCCAAGCACCTCATCTTCCGCACAAGCTGGGTGTATGGCGCGCGCGGCGGCAACTTCGCCAAGACCATGCTTCGCTTGGCGAAGGAGCGCGACAAGCTCACCGTGATCGACGACCAGATCGGCGCTCCGACTGGCGCCGACCTGTTGGCCGACATCACGGCCCTCGCCCTGCGCGCGGCCTTGCAGGAACCGGTCCTCTCGGGCACCTACCACGCGGTCGCGTCGGGCGAAACCAGCTGGTACCACTATGCGCGCCACGTGATCGAGTTCGCACGCCGTCATGGTCAACCGATCAGGGTTGCACCCCAGGGGATCGAGCCCGTTCCGACCAGTGCCTTTCCAACGCCGGCCAAGCGCCCCAGCAACTCGCGCATGAACACCTCCAAGCTCCAGCAGGCATTCGGACTGACACTGCCGCACTGGCACACAGGAGTGGAACGCATGCTGACCGAAGTGTTGATCTGACCTTCTCAAACGCGCACACATGAGCACAGCTTCGAATCGCAAAGGCATCATCCTCGCGGGCGGCTCCGGGACCCGCCTGCACCCGGCCACGCTGGCGATCAGCAAGCAGCTGCTGCCGGTGTATGACAAGCCGATGGTGTATTACCCGTTGGCGACGCTCATGCTGGCTGGCATCCGCGACATCCTGCTCATCAGCACACCGCAGGATACGCCGCGCTTCGAGGCGTTGCTCGGAGATGGCGCCAAGTGGGGCATCAACATCAGCTACTGCGTGCAGCCAAGCCCTGATGGCCTGGCCCAGGCTTTCATCCTTGGCAAGCAATTCGTGGGCGGTCATCCGAGTGCCCTGGTGCTTGGAGACAACATCTTCTACGGGCATGACTTGCAGAGGCTTTTGCACTCAGCTGCAGGGCGCGAAAGCGGTGCATCTGTGTTTGCCTATCACGTGCACGACCCGGAGCGCTACGGCGTGGTGGACTTCGACGACCAAAAACGAGCGCTCAGCATCGAGGAAAAGCCAAAGGTGCCGAAGAGCAATTACGCGGTCACCGGCCTGTACTTCTATGACGAGCAGGTGTGCGACATCGCCTCCAGCATCAAGCCATCAGCCCGCGGAGAACTCGAAATCACCGACGTCAACGCCCGCTATTTGCAACAGGGTCAGCTCAACGTCGAGATCATGGGGCGCGGTTATGCGTGGCTCGATACCGGGACGCATGACAGCCTGATGGAAGCAGGTCAGTTCATTGCCGTCCTCGAGAAGCGGCAAGGACTGAAGGTGGCATGCCCCGAAGAAATCGCCTTCCGCGCGGGGTGGATCACTGCCGAGCAGGTGGTTGCCATGGCTCAGCCCATGCTGAAGAATGGGTACGGGCAGTACCTCATGCAGATCGTGAAGAGCCAGGTGTTTTGATGAAGGTGACCAAGACTGCCATCGAGGGGGTGTTGATCCTCGAGCCGAAGGTGTTCGGGGACGCGCGCGGGTTCTTCATGGAGAGCTTCAACCAGGAAGCGTTCGACAACGCCACGGGCCAGAAGTGGTCCTTCGTCCAGGACAACCACTCACGTTCGGGCAAGGGCGTGTTGCGCGGCCTGCACTTCCAGGTGGCTCCACATGCGCAAGGCAAGCTCGTGCGCGTCACCCAGGGCACTGTCTTCGACGTTGCGGTCGACATCCGCCGCGACAGCCTGACATTCGGCGCCTGGGTCGGGGTGGAATTGAGCGGCGAGAGCCACCGGCAGCTGTGGATCCCGCCGGGCCTTGCGCACGGCTTCCTGGTACTCAGTGACTCCGCGGACTTTCTCTACAAGACGACAGCCTTCTATGCGCCGCAGGCCGAGCGTTCCTTGCGTTGGGACGACCCAGCTATTGGAATCCGCTGGCCCGATGTCGGCATCGCACCGACACTCTCGACCAAGGACGCAGCTGCCCCTACCCTGGCCCAGCTCACGCCCTGAGTCCGGCCCATTGGGTGTTCGGCATTCCGCGAAAGATCGCTCGCCACATCGTCCCTGAGGGACTTCATCTTATGTCATTGCGCCAGCACCTCAAGTCGCTGATCAATCTTTCGCCTTCTCTGTCCACCTTCCTGCGCAAGCAGAAAGAGGAACGCGCGAGGAAACGCCCCGCCGTCGTCACCCGCCACGGGTTCAGGTTCGCGGGTAACCCGGCCATGGAGGACGGCAGTTTCGAGCCGATTGAGACGTCGATCATCCGTAGTCTCGCGCCCGGCTATGACAACTTCGTCAACATCGGCGCGAATATCGGCTACTACTGCTGCCACAGCCTGCAACTCGGGCTGCCGACCATCGCATTCGAACCATCGCAAAGCAACCTTTCCTCTCTATTGCGCAACCTGGTTGAGAACGGATGGGACGACCGCGTGGAGGTCTTTCCGCTCGCGCTGTCAGAACGCCCTGGCATCCTCAACTTCTTCGGTGAAGGCACCGGCGCTTCGCTGCTGCCGGGGTGGGCAGGCGTGCCTTCCCAATACGTTTCACGCGTGCCAGTCTCAACGCTCGATCGCGTACTGGGAGACCGGCTCCTGGAACGCCGCAACTTCTTCGTCATCGACGTAGAGGGAGCCGAACTTGGCGTGCTGCGCGGCGCCGCACGCCACCTCGACCAGATGGCTGGATCTGCCTGGATGGTCGAGATCTGCATATCCGAGCACCTGCCTGCCGGGCAGAAGACGAACCCGCACCTCCGTCAGACCTTCGACATGTTCTGGTCGCGCGGATTCACGGCACACACAGCGGACGGAAAGGCCACGGCGGTCACTCCAGAGATGATCGACGCCATCGTGCAGAGCGGCGTCGACACCCTAGGCACCCACAACTTCGTCTTCTTCAAAGGCCCGGTCGACCGTGTCATGCTCGACAAACTACGGCCATCAGGCAAGAGTTGAGAGATGAGCGCGTTCATTCCGGGCAGTAAAGACTTGAAGCCGTTCGAAATCCACACGCCATCCGGCCCGCACGCCTCAAGGTCCACCTCAGAAGCGTGCCGCATCTGCGGCAGCAACGGTGCGTCCAGGACCGTCGAAGCGCGCGAGCACATGTACGGCACGAGTGAGTCATTCCGCTACGTCCAGTGCCTTGGGTGCGGCGTCCTCTACCTCGCATCTCCTCCCGCAGACATGGCCCGGTTCTACCCGGCCGATTCCTACTATTCGGTCAGGGGCATGCGGGGTGCGCTACGGCGCTGGGCCATGGAGGCCCGCGACAAGTCGTATGTCGGCGAGAGCCTGCTCGGACGCTTGCTCGCCAAACGGTTTCCAAACAGCGCCATTGCGTCCACTGTGGCTCTCGCGAAGGGCCGCAAGAGCCGCATCCTCGACGTCGGGTGCGGCTCGGGCGATTTGCTTAAATCGATGGCAAGACTGGGCTACGTGAACCTCGTGGGTGTCGATCCGCTCCTGCAGGGCAGCACTCTCTCAGACGGCGTCCAACTCCATGGCGGCGAGATCGCAGATGTACCCGGGCAGTTCGATCTCGTCTGCTTTCACCATTCCCTCGAGCACATCGCCGATCAGGTAGGCGTGCTGCAGCAGGCGGCCTCCAAACTCGCGCCGGACGGTTCAGTGCTGGTGCGCGTGCCCACGTCGGAGTGCCTGGCCTTCACCCTCTTCGGAGAGCACTGGTTCCAGATTGATGCGCCACGCCATCTTTACCTTCACTCACAGAAGTCGCTTGAGATCGTCGCCAACGCCGCGGGGCTGGAGGCGGTGAGTTTCAGCCGCGATTCTCAACCCATGCAGTTTTGGGCCAGCCAGCTGTACGCAGACGGCCACTCCCTGGTGTCGCCGCAAGCCAAAGCATACGCTGCGCGCTACTCGACACGCTTTTACAGACGCTTGTCGGCTTGGTTGAACGAGCAAGGACAAGGTGACCAGATGGTGGTGAGGCTTCGCCCTCTCTGGGCGTGAGTCGCCATGCCCAACGCCGTCGTTCTTAGCATTCTGCTACCCGCATACAACTACCCCGAAGGTATCGCGCGGACGCTGACCACTTTGAGCACCCTGCGCGATCGTAAGGATGTCGAAGTCCTTATCTACGACGACTCCTCCAACACGCAGGCCGCGGAAGCGATCCGCGTGCATGCAGCGCGCGCCTTTCCTCGCGCGTCCTATCGGAGAAATACGCCACCGCTTGGCGCACCAGGCAACTGGAACCGGCTGCTGGCCGACGCACGTGGCCGCCACCTCTGGCTGATTCACCATGACGAATGGCCGGGCGACCGCCATCTGGCCGAGGACCTCGTTCGAACACTTGAGGGCGAAGCTCCCCCTGACGTGATCGTGCTTGGGTGCCGCGCAACCCGCGACGTCCACAAGGCATTCAAGCTTCACTTCCCAATGTCCTGGGTCGGGCGCGTCGTCAAGGACTACCCCCACTACCTCCTGCGGCGCAACGTCATTGGCGCGCCTTCGATGGTGGTCGCGAATCGATCGCTCTACGGCAGCTTCGACGCCCGGCTGCGTTGGTATGTCGATGTCGAGTTGTACTACAGGATGTTCAGACAGCAGCCGAAGCTGGTGGTGCTGCACGACCGTTTCGTACTGTCACTCATTCGCCAGGACTCCATCACCGCGGAAGTGCGGCCAGAGATCGCAGCCCTGCGATCCGCGGAGAAGGACTATTTGCGGAACAAGCTTGGTCCGACCGACCGCAGCGACTGGATCACCCGTCCGGACTGGACGGGCCGACTAGCCCGAGCCGCCGAGCAGGGCGTCTGGATGGTCGCGCGCGGAGTAGCAAGCCTACTGGGTTCGTTTGGCTCGAAGAAGATCGGCGCTGTGCCTTTCGGCGACGATGCCTCACTCACGAAGCGCTGAACAATGGTGAGCCGCTCCAGACTGCTGAAGGACATGCTGCAGCATGCCGCGGTGCGGATCGTCTCTGGCCTCCTGTCCATCTACCTGTTCAGCCTGATCGCCAAACACTACGCGGCCGGCGACGCCAAGGACATTCTGTTCTTCCTCTTCGTCCTGGGCTTCTTCGCAGCGGCCCTTCGCTCGCTCTCAGCCATGGCCGCAGCACTCGACCGGCACACGCGCACGTCCGACAAGCTGCGGCGCGTTGCGCACTCGGCACAGACGACAGCCATTGGCTCCGCGCTCCTGATGCCTGTGATCATGTTCGTCCTGGGACGCAGCCATCCCCCGGCGCTTGTCCTCGCCGCCGCGGCCTTGCTGATCTTCACTTGCGCCCTCGATGGGGATCTGGTGCGAGCGCTCGTCGCAAGACCTCCCCTGTTTTCGACGCTCTTTGCCGCGGGCAACCTGATCTCGGTGACGTGGTTGCACAGCCAGAACGGCTGGCCCCGCGATGCGGCCTTCATCGCGGTCCTCCTGCAGTGGCTGCCCGTGTGTGTCGTCAACGGCTGGGTCGCGATGCGCCGTCTATGCCCTCTGCGGATGCAGATCGGCGCACCCGGATCGCGCAGCGCGGCATACCTCGCCACGATCCTGTGTGTCGCGCTCTTTGACGGCTTGGTTCTGAACCTGCCATTCCTGTTTGGCAAGGGGCTTCCGGCAGAGGTCGGCCTGGACATTGCAGTCGTCATCAGGATCTTCTCAGCTTCGCTGCTCTTCTTTCCGCTGGGTATGCACTGGCTCAATTCGGGTGCGATCGGACGTTTCGCGAACCGCCTCCATTGGCAACCCTTGCGGACCTACCTCGTGTTCCAGCTCGTCGCCTCGCTGGTCACTGGAATTGGGTTCGCCACCTTCTTTGTCCTGTTCTCTCACAGAACCATGTCAATTTCGCAGTTCGTGGCATTCGGCGGTCTGGTCACGGCGTACTGCACATACGCCTCGTTCGCGAGGTTTCACGGCGCGCTGCTGCCGGGCCGTCAGCTGGTGCCTGGGCTGCTGGTGGTACTCGGCACCTTACTGGTCGCCTTCCTGGTCATACCGCACCTCACCACGCCGGGTGCCCTATCGATCGCGGTCATTCAAGCGCTGGGCCTAGCCGCGGGCAGCGCGATGATCGTCATCATCCAGCGCACGAGAGGAACGGCGACCTCGCAAGGCCAGGCCCGGACATGATCATCTCCAATCTGCTCGGCGGCTTGGGCAATCAGATGTTCCAGTACGCCTGCGGCCGCGCCATGTCGCTGCGGCAGCACACGGAGTTCAAGGTCGCCATCGATATGTTCGCCGGATATACGCTGCATCACGGCTACGAGTTGCCACGGGTTTTTAATCTGACGCCGCCCCTGGCTTCACGGGACGACCTCCGCTTGCTGCTCGGCTGGCAGCACAGCCGCGGGGTTCGCCGTGTCGTCGCCAAGCTGCGCTGGAAGGCCCTCGCATCGCGAGCGTTCTGCTTCGAGCCTCACCTCGATTACTGGCCGGGCTTGGCTGCCCACGGTCCCGACGCCTATCTACATGGCTACTTCCAGAGCGAACGCTACTTCGCAGATGCCACGACGCAGATCAGAAGTGACTTCACCTTCTCGACCGCGCTTGCCGGACGAAACGCCGCGGTCGCCGAGCGCATCGTGACTTCTAACTCGGTGAGCATGCACCTGCGCCGCGGCGACTACGTGAGCGACAAACGCAACGCCGGCTTGTTCGCAGTCTGCGACCCAGACTACTACCGTGCCGCAATGGCACTCCTGCTCACTAAGCATCCAGAGGCAAGCTTCTTCGTCTTCTCAGACGATGCCACCTACGCCCACGAACTGTTTGGTTCGATGGGCGCTCATGTTCAGATCGTGTCGCACAACACCGGCGAGGACAGCCACAACGACATGCGCCTGATGAGCCTGTGCCGGCACCACGTCATCGCGAACAGTACCTTCAGCTGGTGGGGCGCCTGGTTGGATGCGCGACCCGACAAGCTTGTGATCGCCCCGCGCCGCTGGTACGGGGGCGATATGCAACCGGCGGACCTTATCCCGTCGTCATGGGTCCGCCTGTGAGCGAACAGAGCTCCCTTCGGTTCCCGGGTGGCATGACCGTACTGATGGCCACCTACCGTGGCGACGACCCCGGCTACCTGCGCAAGGCGCTCGACAGCGTCTATGCCAATACCCTCAGGCCCGACGAGGTGCGCCTGGTGCTGGATGGCCCGATCCCCGCGACGACTCGCCAACTAATCGCTGAATTCGAACATCGCGAAGGGCTGGTCGTCCAGCAACTTCCGCAGAACATGGGTCTGGCGCTGGCCCTGAACGCCGGCCTTTCGGCCATCCGCACGGAGTGGGTTGTACGTGCTGATGCCGACGACCTCAACCTGCCGGAGCGCTTCGCGTTCCAGGCTCGGGCCATTGAGGCGGAACCGCACATCGACGTGCTAGGCGGTGCCATAGTCGAGATCGACAAGCAGGGCGCCGTGATCGGCATGCGCACCGTCCCCACGACGCACGACGAGATCCGCGCTTACCTCCGGCTTCGCTCGCCGTTCAACCACATGACGGTGGCCTATCGACTTTCGCCCGTCCTGGCAGTCGGCGGCTACCCCGACATCTACCTGCGCGAGGACTACGGACTGTGGGCAAGCCTCCTGGCTCACGGTTGCGTCGCGGCCAACCTGCCGGATGTATTGGTGCACGCGACCGCCGGCCGGGACATGTATCGCCGGCGTGGCGGATGGCGCTATGCCCGAGGCGAGCTCAGCCTGCAGCGCCACTTGGTGCGGCTCGGCATCAAATCGGCATTCTCCGGCACCGCGCATGGCCTGCTCCGGGCCATCGTGTTCCTGCTCCCGCAAACGATGCGCGGCGCGTTCTACGAACGGCTGCTACGGAAGAGTGCATTCGCCCACACGCGCCGGACCTAGCACCGAGCACCGAGCACCGATCCTGGAGGCGCGAACGGCGGCGAGAAACCGGCAGGACCGCCGTTCGCTTCGACACGCACGATCGGACGGTGCCGGCGGGGACGTCGCAACGGCGGCGCTACGCGCCATGGCGCGCAAATGAGAAGCCACAGCCAGGTGTAGACCAGCACTGCACCGAAGAACTCACCGTAGGTGAGATCGATGATCACGAACGGGAACACGATGGCACGCCGGAGGTCGCGCTGTCCGTAGTCTGGTCCGTAGAAGCCAGTGAGAAAGGCTCCTAGGAACAGCACGACGTAAGGAATGCCAAACGTCGCAGCAGCCCCCAAGTACCAGCTCTCGGTGACCAGGTTCTCGTCGATTGATGAGAAGGAAATGCCTTCTATGAGGCCGATGGAGGGGAACCCTACGCCAATCAACGGAGATGTCGCCACCTTGGCGAGCGCCAAGAGCCACGCATACACACGGAATTTGTTGGAATCGTTGACCTCGAGCTCGTTGTCAACGAAACCCGAAGTCGCGATAACCCCCAGCACGATCAATACCGACAAAAGCAGCACCAAGGCCAACTCCATACGCCGGGACCGCGTCCGCCAGCGCAGGGTAAACATGAAGATGATGGGGATTGCCACGGCCAGGCGCCATGATCCGGCCAGCATCAGATTGACCAGCGCGAGCGCCGCGACCCACCGTCCCGTGCGGCTCGCCAGGAGCGTGATCGCGGCGGTGATGCTGATGGCACCCGAGTAAAAGCTGTGCGCAAAAAGCCCGCCGTTGCGGCCCCCAACCACACCTTCACGAGCATCAACGATCCTGCCGAAGAGGTCGCGGCCGACCGCCGAGGAATAGACATTGAAAAGCAGGTCCGCGAAGAACAGTCCGACGATCAGCCACGAGAAAGCACGAAGTGTGTCGTCGGAGGGCTTGTACCAGGCCAGCAACAAGGGCAGGAACCAGAGATACGAGAAGTAGGGGAGCATGCCATTGGTATCACCTCCCCGCAGCGCAACGACGCCCATCGCCCACGCCGCCGCGAGGGCCAGGAACGTATGGGCGGTCCGCCACTTCATGCTGCCGAAGTTGCCCCGAACGAGAAGGGCCAGCACCAGTCCCGCCAACGCAAGGGACTGGAACAGTCCCGCAGCAACAGATGCGACAAAGAGCCAGTCGCTGATCAACTTTCGGTTCATGTGACGACCATCCTGCGGCCGGCTCCTGTCCGGAACAACTTGACTCCTCATCTGCGGCGATGGTCTTGCCGTTCTCCCGTAGGAGAAACTGCCATAATTCCGACCCGGTCGTTCCGCCGCAAAGCCACCATTCAAACACGAAGCTGCGGCGCGTCCAACGCACCCCCCCGGCCCGACCCCCCACCGCCCCACATGACGCAGCGATGACCCGCCAGATTGCCCCGCAACTCGCCAAGCTCTTGCTCCTGACGATCGTCCTGCACCCGCGCTTCGCCTTCGCCTACATCGACCCGAACGCCGGCGGCGTCCTGTTCCAGCTGCTCGCACCCATCTTCGCGGCTCTGATCGGGGGATGGCTGTTCATGCGCAGGGTGATCGGCAATGCGCTGCGATCCCTATGGCGGCGCATCACGGGCAAGGCGGACCGGTGACGTTTGCGGACGTGGCGACCGGCACCGCACGGCCCCTTTCCCGCTCCGACATCCCGCCCGCCAGCCTCTGGCGCCTCTTCTGTTTCAGCCTGGCAGCGCTATGCGTGGTGTGGCTGCCCATCTCGCTGCTGCAGCAGATCGATGCACTGCTGAACTTCGCCACTCCGACGGAGGTGCTCGCCGACACCGCCCTGCTGGCCGTCATGCTGCTCGTCGTCTCAGCTCTCATTGCACTCGTGGGCTCGGCGCTCGGTGCGCTGGCCGGTCGCCTGGGCGCGAGCGCGGACGCGGGAGCCACACTCGCCTGGGCCCTCGTCGGCATTCCCGTTGTCTTCCTGTGCGCATGGCAGGCCGCGTTCGCGACCAAGCTCTGGTTGGCGCAGGTGCTCGGCATCCGGCTGACCACCGCCCATCTGCCCTATCGAGAGCTTTGGAGCCTGCTCCCCGTGCTCGTGATCGGGCTCCTGTGGCGATTCGTCGGTCAGGTCCGCCTGATCCACGCCATGACCGACCCGCTGTGGCGACTGCGTGCGCCGGCGATGGCGCTGGTCGCGCTGTCGATCGGTGTCGTCGCGTGGACCCGTCCGGCAGTGATGCTGGGGGAACGAGGCCCGGACACGGCCCGGCCGAGAGCGCAGCCCGGCAGCCCGGACATCTTCGTGTTCTCCCTGGACACGCTGGCCGCGGCCGATGCAGGTCTCTGTGGCGACGACGTTGCGGCGACGATGCCAAGGCTGCGTGAACTGGCGGCGCGGTCTACGTGCTTCACACGCCACTACGCAGCCTCGAACATCACCTTCCCGTCTACGGCCACCATCGAGACGGGTACCTTGCCCTGGACCCACTGGGTCGTGCATGGCGGCCGTGCACCTGCGACGGTCCGCGACGCCGCCATGGGCGCGAAGCTGCAGGAACTGGGCTACGGCACCCATGCCTTCATCGCGGCCCAGGGAGCCTCGCCGAGACAGCATGGCACGTTCCGGGGCTACGACACGGTGCACATGGCGGCGTCTCCCTCGTTCCAGATGACGCTGATCAATGCGCTGCAGGCCTTTCCGGAATCGCGTGGCCTGCCGGCCCTGCTGTCGGGGGTGCTGAGCCTGCTCTATGTCGTCGATATCACACGGCTTGGCACGCAGAGTCCCTATCCGCCCGAGAACGTCTACGGACCAGCCACACGCTTCCTCCCAAGGGACCGTGGTGACGGTCGCCCGCTCTTCATGTGGTTGCACAGCTGGCCGCCGCATTCGCCCTACCTGCCGCCCCCGAGCACTCGCCACCGCCTGCTGCCCCCGGGCGAACTCGAGGTGTTCAAGGATTTCCTCGCCGACGTCGGCGCCTACCCCCCATCACGGCAACATGCCGTCGACAAGCAGCGGCTGCGCTACCGCGAGACCATCATGGGTGCCGACGAGAGTCTCGGTCGATTTCTAGATGAGCTGGCACGAACCGGGCGTCTCGACGACGCCGTGGTCATCGTCACCGCGGACCACGGCGAGTCGTTCGAGCGTGGCCTACTCGGCCACGGTGGGGACGCGCTGCACGACCCCGTCATCCGCATCCCGCTGATCGTGAAGCTCCCGAGGCAACGAGAAGGCAGGGTCGTCACCGTACCGACGAGCCAGGCCGACATCGCCCCGACCGTTCTCGAACTCGCCGGCGGCCAGACTCACCCCTTCACCGAAGGACGATCGCTCGCAGACGGGCTGGCCACCGGCGTCTTTACCCCGGCCCCGGTGTTTTCGATGGCCATGCCACGCGAGGGCCGATTCCGGGAGATCCGAGGTGGTCACTACGCGGTAATCGACGATCGATTCAAACTCACCTGCCACCGTGCCACGGATCGCTGCGAACTCAACGACCTCGTCGCCGACCCAGGCGAGCTGCGCGACCTCTCGTCGACCGACCCCGCCACCACCTCCCGCTTGCGCGCCCTGCTCGACGCCCGGCTCGCCAGCGCCGAGAACCGGCGTCGCGAGTGGTTCGGGAGACGTTGATCCGGCCGGCCCCGTCCAACCCGCACCATGACCGACCCGACGCGCTTCGCCAGGACCTACCGATGGCTGGACGGACTACAGGGGCTGTGGCACCCGGGGCGCCGCGCCTTCCGCCGCGAGCTGCTTCGCATCCTCGACCGGGCTGCACGCGAGTGGCCTTCGGCCGACTATGGCTCTGGCTACCTTTACCAGTCCTTCCCCCGGCTGGGCCTGCGCGGTTTCCGGCAGACCGACACACGCGTCGCGCAGATGGACCTCGGCGCGAGCCTGGCCGGCCGCAGCGTGATCGAGATCGGTTGCAACACCGGGTTTCTTTCGCTGTCGCTGTCGCCAGGCACACGCCGCTACCTGGCATTCGACAACAACCCCTTCCTGATGGACATCGCCCGCCTCGCGCAGAAGGAGCTGGGGGACGGCACGGTGGAGTTCCGCACAAACTCCCTCGAGGACCTGCAGACGGAAGAGCGATTCGACGTGGCGCTGTCCTTCGCCAACCACTCGACATGGGACGGCAACATGAGCCTCTCGCTAGACGCCTACTTCGCGCGCCTGCAGGGGCTGCTTGCCCCCGGAGGCACGCTGTTCTTCGAATCGCACCACCCGACCCTCGAAGATGCTGCCGCGCTAGCGGGGACCACCTCGGTGATGGAACGCCGCTTCCGCATCGACGGCAGTCGGGTGCTATCGCGAGGATCACCGTGGGACACGGGTCGCACCTTCATTCGGGCGACGGCCCTGCCCTGACGCGGGCTCAGCTTCCGGCCGCCTCGAGGGACGCGACGAGGTAGCGCACCGCCGCGTCGGCGCTCGTCCCGACATTGAACAGCCATCGCTCGCGAAAACGCCGGATTGCTTCTTCGTACGCCTCGCGTTTTTCCACGAGTGCGGCAAGCCGACGGGGCAATTCAGCCAGGTTGGCGGCTGCCAGCACCTCGCCGAGTGACGCGCGCCCGAAGACCTCGATGGGCTCGATGCCGACCGCCGCGTAGCCCGGGTTGTTCACCTTGCGGGGCACGTCCACGAAAAGCACCGGCCGGTCCAGCCCGAGCGCGAAGTCGAAGGCCGCGCCGGACCAGTCGCTGACCATCACGTGGGCGCGTCGCAGCGACTCGTTCCCTACCACGTTGGCCTCGAGCGACAGGTGTGGATGACTAGCGCACCAGCGACGGACGCAGTCGATCGCCGCAGGTGCAAGCGCCATCGTCTGCGGATGCGGCCGGACGACGACGTCCCAGTCCAGGATCGACAGGACCTCCATCAGCCTGTCGGCATGCTGCTCGAGCAGTCCCTGCGGACCCCACGATGGCGCCACCACCACTAGAGGCCGTTCGGGGCTGCGCAGGTCGGTGCCCGCTGCGGCGCGGATCGTGTCGAGCCGACCGTAGCCGTGCGGCACCAGTTCCTTGGCGGGCACGCCCTTCAGGGCTTCGATCGCGCGCAGCTCCGCCACATGGTGGGGGCCGGCGCACAGCACGGCGTCGAAATGGTCGAACGCGCCGTCTCGGTAAGCCATGTGGCTGCTCACCAGGGAGTGGTGCAGGTACACGTAGCGTCGCACCCTTGGCGAGCGCTTGATGTGAAAGGTCTGCAGGTCTGGCATCGTCATGAGCACCACCTCCGCCTGCAGCGACTGGAAAAACAGAGTGCGGACCTTGCGGTCGCCGATCACGTAGCTGGTAAGCGATGGGTGCCGCAGCGTCACGCCGGGGTCGTCGCGCATCGACGACACGTAGGCGAACGGGAGGTCTGCCCGGGCCAGCAGGCCCTCGACCACCGGGCCCAGGTGGGGCCACGAGGCGCCGCCCTCGCTGTACACCACCAGCTGGCGTCGCTCGGCCGCCGTTCCCTGGAAACGAAGGTGGTCCCGCAGGTACTGCAGGCCGAACATCTTCAGGCGGCCCCGTCGTATAGGCGCACGAGCGTGCCCTGCGCAGCGGCCGCCTCGTAGCGGGCCAGGTCGGACACCGTGTCGACCTCCAGCCAGCCGTGTTGCAAGGGCACCGCCTGTACCGTCACCCCATCGTCGATCAGGTGCTGCAGATACGAGGTCATGAACATCTTCTCTGTCGGCTGTCCTTCGAACGAAGGCGCCTGCATCAGCGATTCGTAGCGCGATAGGAAGTCGCCCGCGAACGCACGGTCGACCCTGAACAGGCCCGTGTACTGGCCCTCGACGTCCTCCAGGGTGCGTGGCTTGCGGCCGAGCTCGACGACGGCACCGGAGGGTGCGAGCTTCAGGGTCTCGGCATCCGCGAGCGGGTCGTCCATGCGCAGGCTCCACAGGTCCCACCACCCCAGGTCCACCATCACGGACACCGGTGCGCGCGAGGCCAGCATGGCAGCGAGCACACGCGGTTCGTAGACGATATCGCCATAGGCGACCAACACGTCGTCGCTGCCATCGAAGAGGGCCTTGGCGCAGTACAGGCTGGCCACCATGTTGGTCTGTCCGTAACGTTCGTTCAGGAAGACACGCGGGCCGAGGCCGGAAAGGCACTCGGCGTGGTATCCCACGACGAGGCTGAGGTCGCTGACACCTGCACGCGCCAGGACCGACATCTGGCGCGCGAGCAGCGACTGCCCCAGCAAGGGCACGAGCGTCTTGGGCAGGTGGTCGGTGTGCGGCCGCAGGCGGGTGCCTTCGCCGGCAGCCAGGATTACGACTCGGGTCATGGGGTTGCGAAGAGTCGTGAAAGAAGCATGTGGTCGAACGGGGTCGGGGAGGGTTCGCGCTCGGGGTGCCACATCACGCCGAGCCAAGGAAGGCTTGCATGGGCCATTGCCTCGACGTGGCCGTCCTGGTCGTGGTAGAGCGGCCGGCAGGCAGCACCCAGGCCTTCTCGGGCGATCGCGAACCCGTGGTAACTGTTTACCTCCAGCACCGCCGGTGCGACATGGCCGAGGATCTGCGCTGTGTGCGCGCTCCGCAGCAGGGTGTGGCGAACGGCGACATGGCCTTGCACTGGGGCGACTGCGCCGCCCAGGTGGACATTCATCATCTGCATGCCCCGGCACACGCCCAGGACCGGCCACCGAGCGTCCTCTGCCTCATCCAGCAACAGCGCCTCGGTCCGATCTCGTTCCGAGGCGGTGCCGCGCGATGCCAGCGCCATGCCGAGGTCGTTGCCGCCCGTGAGCAGCAGGCCCTCGATGCCCAGGGAGCGGGCCCAGGCCACCGGATCGAGCAAGCCGTTCGGTACCGGCACCGCGACCAGGCCCAGTCTTTCGAGCAGCACAGGCCAGCGCTGATCGAGGGCGTCGCGCCGCTCCGAGTAGCGGCTCTCCTCGGCGACACGCTGGCTCAGGGCGATTTTCTTCATGGCAGAACGGCGAGCGTGCGCTGCCGGCAGTCGAGCACCAGCCGGGTGCCCGTGGTCAGGCGGTCGAACCACTCCTCGCCCACACCCACTGCAGCGGGCAGGCCGAACTCAGCCGCGCGAACCGCCATGTGCGAGTTCGCCCCTCCGTAGGCGGTCACCAAGCCGGCGATGCCCTGCGCGAAGAGCCAGTCATGCCCGGGATCGGCCTGCCGGATGACGACCACACGACCGTTCAGATCTGGCGTCGTGCCATCGCCCGCATCAAGGCGAACCACCGGTGCGGTCACGGCAAGGCCGCCGATGAAGTTGCCTGCCGACTGGGGATGGAGAAACCCGCCGAAGTCCTGCACCGACACGATCAGCGGTGGCAATTCGATGCCGAGTGCAAGTTCGGCGGCCAGTTCACCTTCCTCGCAGCGTACGCGTAAGTGCTCGCCGGCGCGTCCAACCCACAGTCCTTCCGCCCAGGCGCGCAAGTCCCCGACGGTCAGCCGGGAGATCTGCGCGCGCGACATCCCTGCCCGCTCGCCGACGGCCGCGAGAAGGTCCAAGGCCTGGCTGAGACTGCGGGTGAAGACGTGCTTGGCCCGCTCGCGGCCCGCGATGGCAGTACGCATAAATCGGTCGAGCGTCTCGAAATCGTCCGGCAGACCGAGCGCACCGAGTGCGCCCGCAAAGCGGCGCCGCGTTGCGGCAGACCACGACAGGCCCTGCCCGTTCGTCGTCAGAACGGGTTCGGAGCCCGCGGCACCCGAGAGCAGGTAGCGCTCCGGCGCCTCGGCATAGCTGGGCACCGTGACGTCATAGGTACCCGGGCGCAGGTGGCCATAACGTTCGAGGAACGCCGCCTGCGACAGACGCCCCGCCCTCAGCTGTGCGCTGGCGTCGCGAAAGGTGGAGGCCACAGTATCGACGCTCCGGAGGTAAGCCGAGCGGTCGTCGTCGGAGATCACCCCGACTTCGACAGCCGATCGCAGCCAAGCGGTGGCAACGAAAGCCGAGCGGGCCAGATGGGCGAAGGGCAAGGTGCCGTACCTGCGGCAATCGTCGACCAGCGCAAGCGCACGCCGCAGTGAAGGCGCGCCGTCGTCATGCACGACCCGTTGCATGCCGACCAGGCGGTCGACGGCTCGCAGATCGCCGTCCACACGGTCGATCGCATCGCGCGTGAGCCGTCGCAACGCATCGCGCAGGGATGCGATCTCGTCGGATCGGAAGCCTGCTGTGGCGAGCTCCTTCGCCCGTGCATCGAAAGCCAGATCGAGGCAGCTCAGTACGATCTCGAACTCGACCTTGTCGTGCAGAGCGGGCCGAGCCGACAGCAGGTCCAGGTAGTGCTCGACCAGGCGGGCTGCCAGAGAGTCGTCGAGCACCGCTGGCACGAAGCTATTGAAGGAGGCTCGCACGTCGATGTACGGATGCCCGCCAAAGCTATGCATGAGCGGCGTCGAGCGCAGATCTCGGTAGCCGTACTCGGCCCGCTGGGTGGCCCAGACGTCACGGGTCACGAGTTCGGCATAAAGCGAGTACGCGAGGCGATCAGGACGGGTGCCGATCATCTCGGCGGGGTTCCAGTCGCTCATCACGCTGAAGATCGTGCGCGTGCCAAGCACGCCGGCGCCCGGCGCCTGGAGACGCAGGAAGGCCTCGCGCGCCTCGTCGATCGCCGAACGCACCAGCTCGTCACTGCCCCGCCAGTGGCCACGGTTCACCACGATCGGGCGGATCTGCAGTACGTGCACCGTGCCGTCGGAGGACACGATGAACTCGATGTCGAGGCAATCGTGCCCGACAAGCTGCTCGAGTTCCAGGACCGCCGGCAACAGTGCCCCCAGCCCGGCTGGGCACTCCCGCGGGAGTTCGGTCGTGTCGCGGTGCAGGTAGAGCGTCCGCAGCTCGCCGCTACGCCCCGAGGTGACCGAGTCCGAAGTGCCGCTGGTAGCGTCGTAATTGACCACCCGATAGGGCGCCCCGTGCGCCAGGGTACGTGTCATAACCACCCCGCTCAGCGCGACGTCGGTCAGCATTCGCTGCACCAGCACTTGGTGTGCGGGATTCGGTTCGCCATAGGACAGGATCACCCGCTCAACGGCTCCGCGCAGCGCGATTTCGTCATCGCACGGGACCGACAGCACGCTCTCGTAGCGACCGGCGGACGAGGCCCTGAAGCCGTCTTCGTCGAGTGCGCTGCTGCGCACGGCGACCTGACCGGACGGAAAGGCTTCGAGCAGCCAGTCCAGACAACGGGAAGAGTGCTCGCGCCACTCGCCGACGGTGAAGCTGACCTGCTGACCGATGCGGCTGCGCGTGACCATTGGCCTCAAGCGCTCCAGCGTCTGGGCCTTCGTGCCCAGCACGAAGTGGGCTACATCCTGCGCGGCATTGAGCTCGGCCCAGTCGCCACGACAGTCCACCACCGAGATCGGCACGCCGTCGGCCAGCAGCGCCTCGAACAACCGTGGCATGTCCCAACGGGCAAGGTCTGGGTCGGAGGCACGAGTGGCAAGCCACGCAAGCGCTGCCGGGCCCAGCTTGGCCAAGCCCACGAACTCTGCATCGGGGGACAAGGTGCGGCCAGGCACGAAGCGCCCACGCGCCCCCGCGACGCGCCCTCCTTCCAGCGCGACAACCTCGGCCAAGGCGATGTCGGCAGCCGAACGGCCCTCGTAGCGCTCACGCCAGCGTGTGTCGATGGCGATCACAGTGTCGGCCGGGTGAACTCGCAGCTCATGCACGAGCGTGTCGCGGTACAGGATGTCGGCATAGCTGACGAGGCAGGCACCAGCCTTGCGGCCCACATCCGCGCGAAGGAGTGAGCCCACCGGTCCGGTCGTAGCCCAGGCCGGGTTGAGCGCGACAGGCAAGGCGGGATAGTCGCCCAAGATCTCCTGCAGGCCGTATCCGCCCACGAACAGCACGTCATCGACGGCCGCACGCAACGCCCCCACCAGCCAGTCCAGCACACGACCGTTCGCGCCAAGGCTGTTCAGGGCGGCCGGCCGCTGCCCACGCGCCGGAGGACCGGCGCCGAGTATTACCGCCTGTGCAATCGCAGGCGGGACCCGGTCAGACGACTGGATCGGCACGTTCATGGGACAGGTCGACGAGGCGCTGGAACGCGACACGGCGCAGGCGCTCGTTCATGAAGTGGAAGGTCGTGCCCTCGCCCGCGGCTTGGGCCTTCGTCGGCAGGTCGGCCAGGCCGGTCGGATGTCGACGCACGATCTCGCGCAGGAGGACCGCACGCAGCAGCGGATCGACGTAGGCATAGAGCATTCTGTATCCGGTGAGCACGTCGAGTTCGGCGAAGGCTCGCGGAACGGGGAGCACCTCGAGGTCACGGGCCAGGATCACGTCACCGGTGTCCAGGCCTGCGTCCATGTAGAAGGCGGTCGCACCGGGCCGCCCGCGCAGCAAGATCGACCACAGCAGCCCGTCGGCTCCCCGGACGTGCGGAAGGTGGCCCGGATGCACGTGAATAAAACGGCACGACGGGATAGACAGCAAGGACGCCGGCACCATGCCGCCACCGGTGAAGAGCACCGCATTGCGCCCCGGCAGACGTCGGAGATGCTGCTCCAGGACTGGGTCCCCAAGGCCGTCGATGAAGAGTTCATCTACCGAGTCGGCCCGGTCGACATCGCCGGAAGGACCCACAAGGTGCTCGAAGATCCCGGGCGGATACGACCAGGCTGCGGCGAGCTCTCGCCACCAGCCCTCGCACAGGTCACGGTGGCGACGACGCAGTTCACGGGGCCAGTGGTTCATCTGCCGATCCTGGACGAGCGCTGCCAGGCCTCGCCGGAAGCCCGAGGGCAGCCACGGGGCGATCGGGCGGCGACGGGCAGGATCGCGACGGCCCACCATTCGCACGATTCGTTCGACGCGCAGGCCCTCCGCCGCAAGCATCCCGAGGTAGGCGCGTGCCATCGGCCCTTCATGGAAGAGCACGGTCAGCGGCAAGGTCTTCACGTCGGCAGTCCCCTGCGGCACTCCCGTTCCAGCTCGTCCACCAGGACCTGCGGAGGACGCGCCAAGTGGTCGAGCGCGTTGCAGGCCGAATTCACCCAGGCGAGGAGTCGAGCCCGGGAGGCTTCCTCGATCCCGGCTTCACGGGTGGCCGCAGACAGGAAGACCAGCGCGAGGCCGAGGTATCCGTCCTGCGTGATCGGCCGAGCGTCTACCGCCTTCTCAATGCGCTCGTCGTAGGAGACGAAGACCTCGTGAGCCACGTCGATCTTGCGCTGGTAGCGGAGCAATCGCCAGCCGTCTCCGGCGCCGATAGCCCCGGAGCGAAGCCATCCAGCGAGCTCGCGCTCGACCAAGGACTCGCTGTGCGCGAGCCCGTCCCGTACCTGCTGTGCGAACCCGCTCTCCATGGTGGCACACATTGTCTGCGAATCGACGAGGCATGTGCCGGCTGACATACCCTGCGCGTAAGATCGCTTCCTTCCCGGGGGGCCCTCCCGTCAAGATCACGCCCGAGCGTGACGTCCGACATGTCGCTACTTGTCTTCAGCTTTCTTGCTTCTCTGTTTGTGGCCACGGTGCTAGTGCGTTCCGCAGCACGCCACTCCGGAAAGTGGGGTGATCACCAGCTCTCGGGCCCTCAGAAGTTTCACACCAAGCCTGTGCCTCGCATCGGTGGCGTGGCCATCCTTGCGGGCGTGCTTGTTGGTGCGATCGTGGCCCAGTTGGGCAACCGGCCTGATCACGTAAAGCTGTGGCTGCTGCTCGCAGCCGGCCTGCCCGCCTTCATGTCGGGCGTGGCCGAAGACCTCACGAAGAACGTATCGCCGCGCCGCCGCCTCTTCTTCACGGCGACGTCGGCCGCCCTAGCGATCTGGTGGCTCGATGCAGCGCTGACGCGCACCGACATTCCGGGCATGGACCTCGCAATGCCATGGGCGCCCTTTGCCATCGCCATCACGATCTTCGTGGTGACGGGCGTCGCCAACGCCGTAAACATCATCGACGGCTTCAACGGCCTGGCCGCCATGTGCGTGCTCATGATGTTAACGGCCATCGCCTACGTGGCGTTCCAGGTTGGCGACATGCTGGTCCTTTGGGGCGCACTAACCCTCATCGGCGCCGTGGCAGGCTTCTTCGTCTGGAACTTTCCGGCCGGCCTCATCTTTCTCGGTGACGGCGGCGCCTACTTCCTGGGCTTCATGCTCGCGGAACTAGGCGTACTACTCCTACACCGCAACCCGCAGGTGTCACCACTCTTCATCCTGCTGCTGTGCGCCTATCCGGTTTTCGAGACGCTGTTCTCGATCTACCGTAAGAAGTGGCTTCGGGGCATCTCCCCAGGTGTTCCTGACGGCATCCACCTACACATGCTCATCTACAAGCGGCTTATGCGCCTCATGGTAGAAGCGCCTGCAGATCGCCGGAAGGCTGTCCGCAACTCTATGACGTCTCCCTACCTCTGGCTGCTCTGCTTGGCCTCGGTGGTCCCGGCCGTACTCTGGTGGAACAAGCCAGGGGTACTGGCCTGCTTCCTCCTGCTTTTCATCGTCTGCTACGTGCTGCTCTACTGGAGCATCGTAAGGTTCAAGACGCCAAAGTGGCTCGTCTTCAGGCGCTAGGCAGGTCGCCGAAGCCAAAAGGGTTGCGGCTCTGCCAACGCCACGCATCTGCGCACATCTGGTCTAGCTCGCGGGACGCGGTCCATCCTAATAGCGAGCGAGCCAGACTGACATCCGCATAGCATGCAGCTACATCGCCGCTGCGCCGCGTCGTCACACGATAGGGCACCGAGCGGCCGCTCGCCCGTTCGAAGGCGCGGATCACTTCCATCACACTGTGTCCACGGCCAGTGCCAAGGTTGACCGTCATGGAACTGCCGTGGCCTAGCAGGTGGCGCAACGCGGCCACATGCCCCTCGGCGAGATCCATCACGTGGATGTAGTCGCGCACGCCAGTCCCGTCCGGCGTGTCGTAGTCATTTCCATACACCTGCAGGAAGGGGCGCGTGCCCAGCGCCACCTGCGATACGTAGGGCACCAGGTTGTTCGGGACGCCCCTCGGGTCTTCGCCTATCTCGCCACTCTCGTGCGCCCCCACGGGATTGAAGTAGCGAAGGTAGGCGATCCCCCAGCCAGGCGTGAAGTGCTCGAACTCTCGCAGCAGCTGTTCGCCTAACAGTTTCGTCGTCCCGTAGGGATTGGTCGCAGACAGCTTGGCATCCTCAGTCAATGGCAAGCGCTCGGGCTGACCGTAAACAGTTGCCGACGAGCTGAAGACGAGGCGTTGGACGCCATGGGCCTGCATCGCCTCAAGCACGTTGACCAGCCCGCCGAGGTTATTGCGGTAGTACTCGATCGGCTTCTGCGTCGACTCGCCCACGGCCTTGTGCGCGGCGAAATGAACTACCGCGTCAATGCCGGCGCCATCGAAGATGCGCCGCATGGCCACCGGGTCGCACACATCGGCTCGCACGAAGGCCAGTGAGCGACCTGCTAGCCGCTGCAGCCGTTCAAGCACATTCGGCGAACTGTTGGCGAAGTTGTCGACCCCCAACACCTCGAAGCCCGCGGCCTGCAGGGCTAGCCAAGTATGGGACGCGATGTACCCGGCGGCCCCGGTGAGCAGGATGCGATTCATAGTGTTATCAGGATGGCATGCCGTGAGACTGCCGATATTCCGGGATGAAGGCCTGCAGCCGCGCACGATGATGGTCAGCGGGTCTTCCTTGGTCGAGCGCGGTGAGCCACTCCAGCAGGGAACTGGCCCAACGGGCGTCCACATCAGCCTTGAGCTTGGCGATACGAAGTCTCGGGTGTGCTGAGGCGAGCGTGTCGTCCGCATCAGCAAGCAGTTCCTCATACAACTTCTCGCCTGGGCGCAAGCCGCTGAAGACAATGCCGATCTCGCCGGGGCCGTGTCCCGACAGGCGGATGAGGTCACGCGCAAGGTCCACGATCTTCACAGGGTCCCCCATTTCGAGGACATAGACCTCGCCGGACTCAGCCAGCGCTGCGGCTTGCACCACCAGACGAGCAGCCTCCGGAATGGTCATGAAGTAGCGTGTGATTTCCGGGTGGGTCACAGTGATCGGCCCGCCTCTGGCGATCTGCTCCTTGAACTTCGGGATGACGCTGCCACTGGAACCGAGCACGTTGCCAAAACGCACCGCAACGAACTTCGTTCGATGTCCCTGAGTGGCCAGGTGCGACAGCAACATTTCTGCAGCGCGTTTGCTGGCACCCATCACGTTGGTGGGATTCACGGCCTTGTCGGTGCTAATCAGCACAAAACGCTCCGCGCCGCATTGCGCCGCAGCGTTCGCAGCATGCCAGGTCCCGAGTGTGTTGTTGTGCAGCGCCATCCACGCGTTTTCGTCTTCCATCAGCGGCACGTGCTTGTACGCCGCGGCATGGAACACGAGTTGAGGCCGGTAGGTCATGCACGCATGAGTGATCTGCTGGAGGCTCTTCACATCCCCGATCAGCCGCACCAGCGGCAGATGCGGGTGCAGCTCGGACAGCTGCTGTTCGATTTGGTACAGCGCGAGCTCGCTCAGCTCGAAGAGCACCAGCCGCGACGGACCGTAACGCGCCACCTGCCGGCACAGTTCGGAGCCAATGGAGCCGCCCGCTCCGGTGATCAACACCGTCTTGCCCGAGATCAGTTCGGCTACACCACGCTCGTCCAGCTCGACGGGCTCTCGGCCGAGCAGGTCTTCCGGTTCGATGCTCCGCACGCGCTCAATGTGAGCCCGGCCATCCTGGAGTTCGCTTGCCGACGGCACGGTGAGCACCGGCAGGCCGGTGGTCGCCGCAAGATCAACCGCACGCCGGCGCTGCGGCGCCGTGGCACCGGGAAGCGCTACGATCACGTGCGTGGCCCCAGCGCGCACATCCTCGCGCGCCACATCGGCGAGCGAGCCCATGACCTGCACACCACCGATGCGGCCGCCCTGCTTGGCCTTGTCGTCGTCCAGCAGCCCGAGCACGATCCAGCCCTGCTGGTGGATGGTGGCCAGCAATCGCTTGGCCGCTTCGCCGGCGCCCATCACGATCGCCCGGCGCACCTCGACGTCGCTGCCGGTGATGCGCGAGCGCGCATGTTCATAGAGCATGCGATACGCGATGCGCACCACGCACACGCCCATCAAGGCAATGAACGGGTGCAAAGCCAGCACCGCGCGCGGCACTTCGGCCAAGCGTGCCATCGAGACCATCACCGCGCAGGCGGCGCCGGCGCCGAGGCAGGCGATGGTGAGCCGCTTCACCTCGTCGAAGCCGGAGAAGCGCCACATGCCGCGCGGAATGCCGCCCACCAGGAAGGCCAACAGGTAGACCGCCACCACGCCCACCATCACATACGGATCGTAAGAAGGCCGCGCGCTGATCCAGCGCTCGAAGCCCAGGCGGAAGAGGTAGGTGATGTTCCAGCACAGCGCGATGACGAGCCCGTCGATCACCAGCGACAGTGGCTGGCGCCGCGGGCGCAATCGCGCCAGCACACGGTCGAGCTTGTGCCATACGGTAAGGCCGGGATCAGCGTGGTCCTGCCTCATCGCCACCACACCAGCTTCATCGTGCGCAGGATCAGCTGCAGGTCGAACGCGAGCGACGCCCGGTCCACGTATTGGGCCGCCAGTTGCAGCTTCGCCGGCATCACGACGTTCACGTACTCCTGCTCAGGGTCAGCGGCCCGCGCCAGTCGCTCGCTCTCATCCCGGTACTCCAGCGAGGCCACATCGGTGATGCCGGGGCGCACGCTGAGCACTTTGTCGCGCAGGACCGCCGGGTACATCGCCACATAACGCGGCACCTCGGGGCGAGGGCCGACGAGGCTCATGTCACCCCGCAGCACGTCGATCAGCTGCGGAAGCTCATCGAGCTTGGCCCGCCGCAGGAAGGCGCCCGCACGCGTGATCCTTCGATCGGCGCCGACGGTGATCAGCGCCCCTTGCCCGCCATGCGCCATGGTCCGGAACTTGTGGATGCGGAACGGCACGCCGTGGCGGCCGATGCGCTCCTGGCGGAAGAACACCGGCCCACGCGAATCAAGTTTGATCCACACCGCGACGGCCAGCAGGAGCGGCGACAACACCACCAGGCCGGCGGCCGACAGCACGATGTCGAAGAGACGCTTGGCCATCGTGCCCGTCTTCAACCCAGCGCGCGGCGCACCGCCTGCACGACCCGGTCCACATCGGCTTCGGTCATGCGCGTGTACAGCGGCAGGCTCACCATGCGCTCGAATGCCTTCTGCGAATGCGGGAAAGCGTTTGGCGTCAGGCCGTAGCGGTCGCGCCAGTAGGGCTGCAGGTGCAGCGGAATGTAGTGCACGCTGCAGCCGATGCCAGCCTCGTACAGCAACTCGATGAACCGGTCGCGGTGCAGCGCCACATCGTCGGCCAAGCGCACCACGTACAGGTGCCAGGCGTGCAGGTCGCCCTGTGCCGGCAGCGGCGGTGTGATGAGCGGCAGGTCGGCCAAGGCCGCGTTGAACTGCTGCGCCAGCGTTTCGCGCTTCTGCTGGAACGCGCGAGCCCGCTTCAACTGCTGCAGGCCGAGTGCCGCCGCAATGTCGGTCAGGTTGTACTTGAACCCCGGCGCCACGATCTCGTAGTACCAGCTCGGCACCTTGGCGGTGAAGCGGTCGAACGCATCGCGGCTCATGCCGTGCAGGCGCATCACCTTCATGCGGTTCGCCAGCTCGGCGTGGCGGGTGACGACCATGCCGCCCTCGCCGGTGGTGATCGTCTTGTTGGCGTAGAAGCTGAAGACCGTCACGTCCGACTCGAGCGTGCCGATGAGCTTGCCGCCACAGGTGGTGGGCAGCGCGTGTGCGGCGTCTTCCACGACCTTGAGACCGTGCTTCTTCGCGATCGCCAGCAAGGCCGGCATGTCGCAGGACAAGCCGCCGTAGTGCACGGGCAGGATGGCCTTGGTGCGCGGTGTGATCGCGGCCTCGACGGCCTTCGGGTCGATGCACAGGGTGGCGGGGTCGATGTCCACGAGCACCACGTCGGCGCCGAGGTAGCGCACCACCTCCGCGGTCGCCGTGAAGGTGTGGGTGGTCGTGATCACCTCGTCGCCCGGGCCGATGCCCAGCGCTTCGAGCGCGAGGTGCAGGCCGGCGGTGGCCGAGTTCACGGCCAGCGACTGCAACGACGGGTTGCCAAGGAAGGCGGTGAAATCTTCTTCGAAGCGCTTGGTCTTCGGGCCCGTGGTGACCCAACCGGAGCGCAGCGTGTCCACCACCTCGGCGATCTCTTCTTCGCCGATGTCAGGCAAGGCGAACGGCAGGAAGGGCAGCTTCTCGGATGTCATGGTTAGGGCTTGGCGAGCCAGCACAGCACGTGGGTGCGCAGCAGCGGCACGGCGTTGAACAGAGTGTAGAGCGCGGGGTGCACCCGCACGACCGCGCGGGCGATGGGCGGCGCGAGCGTCACTTTCTGCGCCGTCACTCGGGCCTGCGGGAAGAGCTGCCGCACGCGTGAGAGCGGCACGCCGCGCACATCCTTGTTGCGGGGGTTGTCAACGGTGAAGTCGTACCAGAGCACGCCGCCGCCCGGCTTGACAGCGCCCCACATGGCGTCGGCCAGGCGCTGCTGGAAGGCATCGTCCAGCAGCGACGAGAACACGGTGGACTGCAGCACGATGTCCACGCTCGACGCTGCCGGGCTCAGCACGAGCGCGTCCCCTTGCGACAAAGACACGGCCCGCGGCAGACGCTCGCGCGCCTGCGCATAGCGCTCGGGCAGCAGCTCCACGCCAGACAGCTTCGCGGGGTCAAAGCCCATCTGGATCAGCTCGACCAGGTTGCTGCCACTGCCGCAGCCGACTTCATGCAGGCGCAAGGCCGACAGGTCGTGCCACCCGAGCCGGCGAAACAGCGCCAGCATCGCACGCTGCCGCTCCTGCATCGGCCACAGCGCGGCCGGGTTGAGCAGGCTGTAGCGCGGGTCCTGCGCCGTGCGCCGCGCGTAGCGTTCGCGCACCGCCTGGGCTTCGGCCGATTCCTCGGAGGTGTCGTCCATGTTCACCTCGTCAAGGTGGCAAAACGCGCACGGCCGGTGACGCCACGCAACACATCCCACCAACCGGCCAGCGAGCCGATGCCATAGCCCAGGTGATACGCCGCGATCACCGCCGGGATGCGCAGCACCACGGGCACCGGGCTGGCCTGCTGTTGCCAGACGGCGAAGGTCATCGCCAGCACGGCAGCGCCATACAGCGCAAGCAAGGCCAACAACGGCCACACGATCCCGAACAAGGCCGGCAGCGCCAGCACGGCGAGCGCCGCCACGAAGAGGCTCGGCACCAGATGGCGCAAGGAGGCCGCCTGCCCATGCTTCTTCATCACGAAGGGCTTCCAGTAACCGTACTGCAGGTACTGCCGGAACACCTGCGACAGCGTCGCACGCGGCCGGTAAGTGCTGCGGATGCGCGACGACTGCCAGACCTTGCCGCCGCCCTTGACGATGCGCAGGTTGTGCTCGTCGTCCTGGTTGCGCACGAGCGACTCGTCGAAACCGCCGAAGCGCTCGAAGGTTCGGCGCGGCCAGCTGCCGAGGTAGACCGTGTCGACCCAGCCATCGAAATCGAGCCGGCGCGACGACGCGCCCCCGGCCACCCAGCGCGACTGAAACGCTGCCGCCACGGCGTGCTGCATGGCGCCGGAACCGGCGTCGGGCACGGCGTGCCAGGGGCCGCCGACGTTGTCGGCGCCAGTCTCGGCGTGCAACGCAAGGCACTGCGCGATGTAGTCCGGGGCGTAGTCGGTGTGCACGTCCATGCGCACGATGATCTCGCCCTCGGCGACCTTCAGCGCCGCGTTGAGGCCGGGTGAGACGATGCGTGCCGGGTTCGCGATCCAGATGATGCGCGGGTCGCGGGCGCTCAGCTGCTGCAGCAGCTCGCGGGTGCCATCGTCGCTGTCGCCGTCGGCGATCACGAGCTGCAGGCGCCAGCCGGGCGGCACTTGCTGGTTCAGCACCCCGGCGCAGAAGCGCTCGATGTAGCGCCGCTCGTTGCGGCAGGGCACGATCACCGAGACCACACGCTCGCTCATGTCGCGACCGCCTGGCTGTAGGCCTGCTTGACACCCACCTCGCGCAGCAGCGCCGTCCAGCGGCGCTCGTGCTCCTGTGGGCTGAAGACGGCGCGGCTGCGCGCGATGGCGGCGCGGCCCATGTCGGCACGCAGCGACACGGACGACAGCAGCTCGACCAGCCCGGCGGCGAGGGCCGAGGTGTCCCCTGCGGGTATCAGCCGGCCGGTCTCGGCCGTCAGGATCTCGGACGGGCCGGTCGGGCAGTCGAAGGCGACGGCGGGCACACCGAGCGCCTGCGCTTCCAGCAGCGCCAGCGGCATGCCTTCGTAGCGGGAGGGCAGCACGAACACGGCGGCCTCGCGATAGCGCTGCTCGATCTGTGGCGTAGGGGCCTGCCACTCGATGCTGCCCACCACGCCGAGGTGCACCGCCAAGGCTTCATGTTCGGAACGCAGAGGCCCGTCCCCAACGATGCGCAGCCGTGCCTCGGGCATTTGCCGCGCGACCTCGGCCCAGGCGCGCAGCAAAAGGTCGAATCCCTTCTGCACCACATGCCGGCCCACCGCCAGCACGATCGGCTGTGCCGGAGCCGCTGGCGAGTCGGCCTGCAGGGCCGAGCAGTTGTAGATGACCTCGGTGCGTGGGTTGATGGCACGGAAGCGCGGCGCATCGGCCTGGGTCAGGCTCACCACTGCCGCGACCCGGGGGTACAGCCATGCGCGCAGGCGCTGCCACAGCCGCGAGCGCGCCGCGAAGTGGTTGTGGTCACAGCAGACGATGCGCGACGCAAAGCGGCCGCTGAAGAGCAGCACCGAGCACGCCGTCGTCAGGCCATTGAGCAGCACGACGTCGGGCCGGTCGTTGCGAATCAGTCGCGACAGGGTTCGGCCAATGCGCCATTGCGTGCGCAGCAGCTGCCATGCCCGCCCGAGTCGCGAATGCGCCTCGTGCTGAGGCAAGGCATCGTTGCCGGCCAGCACGCGCACCGCCGACCCCAGCGGGTAACGCACCGCGGCGCGCGGCGTCGCGACGCTGCCCACCGCCACGTCCAGCCCCTCGCCTGCCAGGTGGTTCGCCAGCGTGCAGACGAAGCGCTCCACGCCGCCGGCAATGTCCAGGCGGTCGCACAGCAGCAGCACGCGCAGCGGTCGGCTCATCTCGGTTTGCGGATCAGCGCGTGCACGTCCACACGCTGGTAGTCGGGTGCCGGCAGGTCGAGGCCGGCGCGCCGCATCGCACGCAGGCGCTCGCGGCCGGCACGCAGGGCGTCGATCAGGCCCCATTCGGCGAATTGCCGGATCAGGCGTTGCCGGGCGGTCGGCGCCGCGGCGGCACCGGCCGCCGACGGGCCCTTGACCCATTCGTCCTGGGCGTAGTCCGACTGCTGCGGCGCCGGCAGCGGCCCGATGTCTTGCAGCTTGCGTGCGAGCACGAGCATGTAGACCTCATGGCTGTTGCACAGGTTCACGCGCCGCTTCACGTCCATCGGGTTCGCCACCTTCCACCAGTGGCGCCTGTCGCCCCTGACCGTGAACCACACGCCGAGCAGCTCGAAGCCGTTCTCCCGCCGGTAGAGGTTGAAGAAGAGCTCGGGCGAGAACTGGTAGAAGCCGTGGCCTGACAGGTTGTTGGCCGGCAACGAATGGAAGACGTGGCCGCCGACCTTGCACAGGTCGACGACGTTGCGCCACGCCACCGGGAAGTTGAAGACGTGTTCGAGGCAGCCGAAGTCGAGCACGGCGTCGTACGCGCCGCGCTGCGCGCTCGGCTCGGGCCACGGCAGGTTCATGTCGTGGAGGTGGGTGGCGTTCTCGTAGGCGGATGCATCCACCGACTCGGTGTCGCGTGCGCCGAGCCACTGCTGCATCAGCGGCTCGAAGTAGCGCGGCGCGCCGGCCGCGCGCGCCGGCTCGGCCAGGGGCGGCAGGCCGCGAAGGCGGCGGTGGTCTTCCAGCTCGAAGGGCTCGATGAAGAGCGCCTGCCGGCCGATGGCCAGCGTGCGCTCGTAGCGCACCCCGAGGTCTTGCGCGTGCGCGAGGAAATTGAGGTTGTGGATGTCGATGCCCACGATCGTTCGTCTCTTCTTTTCAGCGGCGTGCCGTGAGCCACATGCCCACCACCGCGACCGTCATCACCAGCAGCTCGACACCGATCGCGACCCAGGCGAGGCCGACGGCGCCGGCCGCACCGCCCCAGGTCGCGGCGCCGAGCGTGCCGGCGATGCCGCCGATCACCACGCAGCTGCGGTAGGCGGTGTCGAAGCGGCCGCTGCCGAGCATCCAGTAGCCGATGAACTTCCAGCCCAGCAGCAACGGGAGCAACGCACCCAGCACCAGCATCGTGGCGCGCAAGGTCGCGAGGTCGATGCCACCCGCACGGTCGAGCACCAGGGGCTCGATCAGCTGCCAACCCGCCACGCCGAGTGCATAGAGCGCGAGGCCCACCGCTGCGCCGCCCAGGCTCCAGCGTGCGGCATAGCGCAGCGCCGTGCGTGCACCCTGCTGGAAGAGCGTGACGATGCGCGGGTACACCACCGCGAACACCGGCTCGGCGGCGTTGATCACCGCGCGCACGAGCCGATCGGCCATGAAGTAGGTGCCGAGGTCGGGCTTGCTCATCTGCAGCGACGCGGCGGCCGGCAAGGCGTAGGAATACGCGGCCCCGGCGATGGAGACGGGCATCATCGTCCACCCCAGGCGCAGCCCGGGGCGCACGGCGGGCGCACTCCACAGGCCCTGCTGACCCGGCAGGTCACGCCGCAGCCACCACCAGCCGAGCATGGCCAGCAGCGTCGAGGCGATCAGTTGCAGCGTCAGGTAGACGATCGCGCTGTAGGCGAACGCCCAGCTGGCCGCGATCAGCAGCGCGTAGACCACCAGCTCCACCTGCGCCCAGCGTGCCAGCTGTTGCGTCGCTTGCAGGTACCACGTCGCCGGCCAGCCGAGCGCACAGGCCAGTGCGGCAATGGTGAGCGTGTCGGCCCAGGGCTCGCCGCCCTGCCCGGCCAGTTGCACCGCGATGATGGAGAGCGCCACCGCCGGCACGCACAGCACGCAGCGTGCGCTGAACACCTGCTGCGCCAGCTCCCAGCGGCGCGGCGCATCGGCGTTTACCGCCAGACGCGTGGCCGCGGCGAGAAACCCACCCTCGACCACCATCGCCAGCAGCGCACTCCACACCAGCACGAAGCTGAGGCGGCCGAACTCCTCGGCCCCCATGCGCGTGGCCATCAGGGGCAGCACCAGCACCGGCAGCAGCAGGCGCACCGCCGCCGCGGCATACACCGCCGGCAAGGTGCGCGAGAGCTTCGGTGCTGCAGCCGCCGTCATGCCTTGATGTGCAGGCGCGCGGTGTAGTCCACGCGGTGCAGGAACACCGGCTCGGCGGCGTTGGCGAAGTACTCGTCCACCGCCTGTCGCGCGCCTTGCCAGTGGCCGTAGTCGTCGATGATGAGCGGGCCGTGTTTGGCGAGCAGCGGGTAGAGGTGCTGCAGCTCGTGGCGGGTGGACTCGTACCAGTCGGTGTCGAGGCGCAGCAGGGCAATCTGCTTCGGCAGCGTCGCGGGAATGGTGTCTTCGACCTTGCCTTGCACGTAGTGGATGCGGTCGGCCGGGTAGCCGGTCGAAGCCAGGTTGGCCTTCACGTCGTCCAGCCCGGCCACGGCCCACAGCGGGTGCTCGCGGTCGGTGCGCTGCAGCTGGGTTTGCGCCAGCTCGCCGCTCAAGGCCTTGTCGTGTTCGGTGGGCTCGCTCATGCCCTCGAAGGTGTCGTAGAGGTAGAGGTGGCGCGAGGTGTCACCGCGCGCCATCAGCGCGAACGCGATGGCCATCATGCTGCCGCCGCGCCAGACGCCGCACTCGACGATGTCGCCCGCGATGCGGTGCTTGACGATGTGGTCGACGGCGCCGATGAGGCTGGCGCGGCGCTCCAGGCTCGTCATCGTGAAGGGGGACACGCGCTGGATGATCTGGCGGTCGGCCGGCGTCAGGTCGGCCAGCGCCTGGGCGTCACGGTCGCTGGTGCGGGCCAGTTCCCAACCGGCGCGCGCCAGGGCGGCTTTGAGGAGTCTTTTCATGGGGTGTGAGCGGGTCGATCAGGGCGGCAAAGGCCGCGGATCGAAGCGGCGGATTGTCGCACCCGGCTGGCGCTAGACGCGGTAGGCCTGGCCGGCCTCGGCCACCAGCCGCTCCCAGCGCAAGGCGTCCTGGGCGGCGGCCAGTTTCTGGCGCACTTCGTCCCCGTGCGCTGCGAGGAAATCAAGGCAGGCGAGCACGGCGTCGGGCGTGCGGTCGCGCAGCAGCAGGCCTTCCAGGCCGTGTCGGCGCATGAAGGCACCGAGGTCGCCGGTGTCGGTGCAGAAGAAGACCCGGCCGTGGTTGAGCAGCGCGTACAGCACGCCGGACTGCGAGGCGCGCTGGTAGGGGAGGAGGAAGACGGCGTTCTGCGCCAGCAGCGAGAGAAGCTGTGCGTCGTCGAGGTAGCCGTCGTGCAGGGCCACGCCCTTGCTGCGCAACTCGGCCTGCAGTTCATGCAACCCCGGTGACCAGGCCCCGTAGACCACCAGCGACAGGCCGCGGCGCTGGATCTCGGCCGACTGCGCTAGAGCACGGAACAGCTCCACGCCCTTGTAGGGCTGCACCCGCCCCCAGAACACCAGCGCCTCCGCATGGAGTGGGCGGTCGTAAGGCGCGGCCTCGGCCTGCGGCGTGACCGGCAGCAACCCGTGCGGCAGCACCGTCGACTTGGCGCGGTAACGCTCGCCATAGCGCTGCAGGAAGTCGTCGCGCGTCGCATCGCTGACGAAGACCAGCTCGCGCGCCAGGTCCGCGAGGCGCCGCGTCGGCGCGTGCTGCGGGCTGCTGAAACCATGCGGCACCGCGTTGTGCACGGTGAACACGAACTTGCCGCGCAGCAGCGCGAACACCAGCCATTCCAGCGGCCAGAAGCCGCTGAACTGCAGGTTCACCGTGCCGTACCGGCCGGCGCGCAGCAGCACGCTGGCAAGCTGCAGCGCATAGGCCCACGCGCCCCCGAGGCGGGACGCGACCGAGCCGGAGATCGCCCGCGCCACGACCTGCACGCCAGGCAGTGCACGCATCGCCACCAGGAATTCGCCGTTGTAGCGGGTGGTCGAGCCGTAGAAGTCGACCGGCCGCCCGTTCGCCGCCAGTCCCTTCACCAAATGAAAGTCGTAGGGCAGCACGAAGGAGCCCGGGTCGACGATGGCGATGCGCCGGCTCAATGCGCGAACCAGAAACGGCGCTTGAGCGTGTAGGCCGGGACGCAGCCCCGCTCGCCGAGGTCGACCGCCGGGTTGCCGCCGACCATGCGGCCGGGCGGCACATCTTTCGTCACGACCGCGCCGGCCATCACCACGGCGCCCTGCCCCACATGCACACCGGGCATCAGCATCGCGCCGGCAAAGACCACCGCGTGATCATCGAGGCGGATCGGCGCCGATTTGGTGGCGAACGTCGGGTCGTGCCCCATCGTGTAGAGCTTGGCATCGTGCGCGATCGACACGTGCCGGCCGATCTCGATGCCGCCGCGGTTGTCGAGGTACACGCCGCGGTTGATGAGCGACCCCTCGCCCACGCG